>NZ_CP080383.1:938070-1250760 GCF_019443325.1 Cryobacterium sp. PAMC25264 | reverse complement strand
GGTGTCGCAATACCTGGGTGGCGCGGGCGCTGGAGAGTTCCCAGTCGGTCGGATAGTTGATGGTCACGCCGTGCCGGTCGGCATGCCCCTCCACCGACACCTGCCGTGCGGTGCCGGCCAGGATCGGTCCGATGGTGTCGAGGACCGAGACCGCCTGCACACTCAGGGTGGCCACATTGGGTTCGAAGAACGTCTCGGATCCCACCAGGCCCGCCGAGAGCCCGCGCTCGTCGATGGTGTATTCCACCAGGGTGTTCAGTCCGACGGCCGTGAGGGCGCTGTCCATCGCTTTCTCCACGGCAGTCAGGTCGTCGACTTCGGCGATGGCCAGTTCGAGGTCGGTGAGTCCGACGTCCTGGTTCACAGCGGGGTGTCGACCAGATCGGGTGGCACCACGATGCCCTCGGCGGTGTCGACCTTGCCCACGTCGACGGACCCGAATCCGGTGGCCAGGGAGTTCTTCAGCTGCACGAATTTCGCCTGATCGACCGTCGACATGGCGAAGAGCACGATGAACATGCACATCAGCACGGTGACCATGTCCATATAGGAGGCCATCCAGCGTTCGTCGACGTGCTCTTCGTGTTCCTCCTCCAGGCCGCGGCGGCGCCCCCGGCCGTGACCGCTCACGCGGCCTTCTTGAGCGGCTTGGCCGCCCCGGACTGCTTGCCCTGTTTGCTGCCTTTGGCGGACTTCGCGGAGGCGAGGGGCACCATGGCCTGCAGCCGTTCGCCGAGAAGCCGTGGCTGACTGCCGGCTTGAACGGCGAGGGCACCCTCCATCAGCAGGGTCATCCGTTCGGCCTCGATGTCGGACAGGCGCTTGAGCCGGTTGCCGATCGGCAGCCAGAGGAAGTTCGCGCTCAGCAGGCCCCACAGGGTGGCCACGAACGCCGCAGCGATCATGGGGCCGAGGGTGGACGGCGTGTCCAGGTTCTCGAGCACATGGGTGAGGGAGATCACGGTGCCGATGATGCCGACCGTCGGGGCGTAGCCGCCGAGCGTGGTGAAGAACTTGGCGGCGGTGCGGCTCGCCTTGGTGCGGGTGGCGATCTCATCTTCGAGCAGGATGCGCAGCTCGTCACCGTCCGTGCCGTCGGCGATGTTCTGCAGTGCACCGCGGAGGAACGGGTCCGAGACCTTGTCGGCTTCCTGCTCGAGGGCGAGGAGACCCGAACTGCGCGCCTTCTCGGCCAGGCCGACGACCTGGTCGATGAGCTTCTGTGGCGGCGTGGTCTTGCCCAGGAAGGCGCCTGGCAGCGCCTTGACGGCCTGGATCGTGTCCCGCAGGGTTCCCCCGGCGATGCCGACGGCGATGGTGGCACCGAACACCAGCACCATCGGCGCCGGGAGCAGGATCGCGGTGACGTGCGATCCCTCGATGGTGATCATCGCGAACAGGGCGCCGAACGCCAGGACGATACCGATCAGGGTTGCGGGATCCATCTACATTCTCCGGGGGCGCAGGGGGACAACGGCGTCCGGTCGAGTGTCGGGATCGGACGCGGTGTGGTCGCCGTCGCTGCCATGTGGGGAGGTGTAGGCCAGGTTGATCACGTGCGCCCGATAGGCGGCGATCTTCTCGATCACCTCGGCCAGGCTCTCCGTGACGATGAACTTGGCTCCGTCCACCATCACGAGGGTGGTGTCCGGGTTCACATGGATGCGTTCGATGAGGTCGGGATTGATCGCGAACTGACTATCGTTCAGCCTGGTTACAACGATCATGGACCCGTCCCTGGTTCCCGGACGGCTCCAGTAGCCGTCAGCGACCACTGTCGGCCGACGGGCGCATTAGGTTAGCTGCCGGCCGCCGTGAGGATGCTCGTCACGCTCACCGCGGCGCGCCCGGACCGGTCAGAACGAGGTGTTGCCACCGCCCTCGACCACGGTCACGCTGAACGGTGCGTCCACGGGCACACTGCCGAGGGCGTCCATGGCGGCTCTGCGCACGGATGAGCTCGCTCCCGTGATGCTGACCACGATCGCTCCGGGCTGCGAGGTCAGGTCAGACCCCACCGAGAACAAGGCCTCTGGGAATGAGCCGTTTCTCGTCATGCTGTCCGTGACCCAGCGGCCGACGTCACTCACCGCGGCCTCGTAGCCCGCTGCGGTGAAACCGAGGTCTTCGATGGTGGAGTACGGCAGGCCGGTGTCGTCGAGGACCGCAAGAGCCCCCGCCGGAGCAGCGCCCGTGAACCCGATGGAGAACGTGCGCTCCGGCCCGAAGAACGCGTACGAGTACTCCCCGGCGAACCGGCCCTCGATAGCGCTCGCCGCATCACCCAATGGCTTCTGGTAGAGCGCCCATTCGCTCTCTTCGTCCGAGTACCCCAACTCGCCCAGGGTATAGCCGGGATAGATCTCACGCTGCATCAGTGAGTCCTGGTCAGTCGGCAGGGAGGCACCGGGATGCTCGGTGACGTGCCAGGTTGGCGCGGGCGCCTCAGCACCGACGGCCACGGCCGGCGACCCGTCAAGCGGCACCGCGCACCCGCTCAGACCCAGGGTCGACACCCCCAACGCAGCAGCGATTCCAATGCCCCGTACTGTCGCTTTTCTCATGTCCGCCCCCGACGCCTCGATGTTCCGCTCTCCTGGGAAGAAGCTAACGTTCATACCAAGCAGGGGCAAGAGTCTTTTTTACTGGTCACAGCCAATATTCAGGATGCGGGAGACGCTGACGGGATTCCCGAAAAAACTTATCCACAAGTTGAGTTTTGCTCACACGAGGATGCGATATCGGGCTAGATTCGGGGCATGGCAATCCAGTCGAGCATCGCAGACACGTTCACCGTCGGGAACCCTCCCGACGGTGCTTTTCGTGCCGCTGCGGGTGCTGCTGACGGGTCTGCTGACGGGCCTGCTGACCGGGGTGGTGTGATCGCTGTCGAAGGGGCTGTCGATGCTGCTGTGGGCGGTGGCGACGGCCTCGTGGTCGCGGCGGCGAATGTGGCCCGGTTGGGCTGTTCGAGTGCCGAGTACGACGCCCTGTCGGATGCCGACGTGCTGGCCGGGCAGCAGACCCTCGCCCGGGCGCAGCGTGAGCTGGACACCCGCAAGGCGTGGATGGCGAAGACGCTCGCGCACCGGTCCCGGTGGGAGCTCGGCCAGGCGGGATTGGCGAAGAAGCAGGGCTTCCTCAGCCCCGAGGCGTTGATCCAGGAGTTGACCGGCGCGAGCAAGGTCGAGTCCCGCAAACTCGTCGGAGTGGGCCAGATGCTCGCCGAGGCCGAAGCCGCCGAGATACAGGCCGCCGAAGCCGAGGCCGAGGCAGCCCGCCGGCTCGCGGACGCGGCGTTGAACGGCCCGCTTGACCCGACGCGGCCGACACGTCCGACCCAGCACTGGCCGGCGCTCCCCTGGTGCCGGCGCCGTGGCACGCGCCGATCAGCCGCGCGGTGAACGCCGGTACTCTCTCCGTCGACGCCGCCTACGCGATCCGCACCGGCCTGGGCGATATCGACACCGTCGTCACCGGGCTAGTCCTCTCCGACGCGCTGGAGGGGTTGCTCGTCGACGCCAGGTCGATAAACGTGGACCAACTCCTCAAACGCGCCCGGCAGACCCGGGACTGCCTGGATGAAGCCGGCATCCGGGTGCGAGAACAGAAAGCCTGGGACGACCGCTACCTCCGCATCTGGACCCTGAACACCGGCCAGGTGAGGGTCGACGGGCTATTCCCACCGGAACAGGGCGAATTCATCAAGGCCACCTTCGACAGCCTCACCAGCCCCCGCCGCGGCGGCGTGCGCTTCGTCGACACCGACCGCGCCGCCTGGGCCAAACGCGTCCAGGACGACCCCCGCAGCACCGAGCAGATCACCTGCGACGGCTTCGTCGACCTGATCGAGGCCGGCACCACCATCAACCCCCACGAGATGCTCGGCGGCCGCCGCCCCACCGTGCAGATCCTCACCACCCGCACCCCGGCCACCCGCCCCGCGGCCACCGACGCCCCGACCCACGGCACCCCCGCCACCCCGAACTCGGTCGGCGACACCACCCAGACCACCGGTACCACCTGGTTCACCGGATCCACCGGATCCACCGGGCAGCCTGGACCTCCCGGGCCCGCGGCACAGACCGGGCCCTGCCCGGCGGACAGCCCGTTCCCGCCGGGGTTGCTCCGCGACGCCGACAACATCCTGGTCTGCGAACCCGGCCAACCCGGCCACGGCTACCTCGAAGGCAACACCGCACCCCTCTCCCAGGAAACCATCGAACGCCTCATCTGCGACTCCGCCACCATCGAAATCACCGTCGACGACCTGGGCCGGCCCCTCGACGTCGGCCACGAACAACGCCTCTTCAACCGCGCCCAACGCCGCGCCCTCGCCGCCCGCGACGGCGGCTGCCGCTGGCCCGGCTGCGACCGACCACCCGCCTTCACCGAAGCCCACCACATCCAACACTGGAAACGCGACCACGGCCGCACCGACATCAACCACGGCATCCTGCTCTGCCACGCCCACCACATGCTGCTCCACAACCAAGGCTGGCAGATCTTCGAAAACACCGGCCAGTACTGGCTCCGACCACCAGCCAACATCGACCCCGGCCAGGCACTCATCGACATGCCCAGCCACACCCCACCCAGCACCACCTGACCCACGCTGGGTCGCGACCATCCGCTGATCGAGCTCGTCGAGATCCCGCCAGCCGGTGCACGTTCGCGAGCAGCGTCACTCGGTCTACTTCGACAAGCTCAGTACGCCGTCGACAAGCGCGACCTGGGCTGGGGCACGACCATCCGCTGGTCGGGCTTGGTGGGAGCGCGCGCGGCGGCACACATACGCAGAACGCGGCCACCTCCGTGTCCGGAGGGGTGGCCGCGTTCCCGGGAGTTAGCGCTTGAGGTTGGTGAGTTCCTGCAGGACCTCATCCGAGGTCGTGATGATGCGAGCGTTCGCCTGGAAGCCACGCTGCGCGACGATGAGGTTGGTGAACTCCTGTGAGAGGTCCACGTTCGACATCTCCAGGGCTCCACCGGTGAGTGAGCCCAGCCCGGTCGATCCGGGAGCGCCAATTTCAGCGGTGCCGGAGTTGAATGTGGCCTGGTATCCGTTGGACCCGGTTTTCTCGAGACCACCCGGGTTTGTGAATGTGGCCAGGGCGATGCGGCCGAGGGCCTTCTGCTCGCCGTTGCTGAACAGTCCGATGAGGGTGCCGTCCTTGCTGAAAGAATAGGACTCCAGCGAACCGGGCGCGCTCCCGGATTTGGATGCGACTACGGCCGTGCTGAGGCCGGCAAAGCCGGTGAGCGCCGCCATACTCACAGTGATTCCGCCGACGACCAGATCGGGCCCAGAGACGAGCTTGCCGTCAGTGAAGGCCAAAGTCGTCGAGCCTGTGGGAGATCCCGCCGCGGTGCCGTCGGTCCCGGAGACGGCCCACCCGCCCGCCGCTGCCGTGCGCGTGAAGGTGAGCGACACCGTGCGGGCCGCCCCCGCCGCGTCGTAGACCTTGATGTCAAGCAACACTGACTTGCCCTCTGCTGCATCCGACGGCAGGTTTCCGCCCATGGCCGCAGATGTCGTTACGGTTCCGGCGATCACGACGTTCTGCGGCAAGGTGATGTCACCAAGCGCACCGCCCTCGTTGATCACGCCGTTGACCGCACCCCAGCCCTGCACGATCGCACCGGACGGTGTCACTAGCCGCCCGGACGAATCGAAATCGAAGGAACCCGCCCGGCTGTAGAGGGTCTGGCCGCCTTCCTTGGTCACAAAGAAGCCGTCGCCGGAGATGAGCATGTCGCCGGCTTTGCCGGTGGACTGCGAAGAACCCTGGGTGAAGTTGGTCGAGATGCCGGCGACCTGGACTCCGAGGCCCACCTGGGCCGGGTTGGTGCCGCCGGTCTGGGCACCGGGTCCGCTGGCGCCCTGGGTCAGCTGGGACAGGGTGTCCTGGAACTGGGTTGCCGACGCCTTGAACGCCGTGGTGTTGACGTTGGCGATGTTGTTGCCGGTGACGTCGAGCATGGTCTGGTGAGCGCGAAGGCCGGAGATACCGGAGTAGAGAGAGCGAAGCATGGGTGCTTCCTTTCGAGAGGTCGTGCAGACGGATGATGGTGGGTGCGGTGGTGTCGGCCCTGCCGAGCGGCCGAGAGGTGGTGCCGGGTCACCCCGTCGGGGCGGTCACCCCCGAGATGGCATCGAGGGCCACGCTGGCCTTGCCGACGGTGACCTGGGGCACCGAGCCCGCAAAGGACACCGCGGAGACGATTCCGGAGACGCTCAGTCCCGCGGCATCCGTGTAGGTGACGTTCTGGCCGACGAGGGCCGCGGCCGACGTGCGCATCTGCAGCGAGAAGTTCTCGTCCGAGGTGGTGGACAGGGCGGTGATCTTCTCCATCATGGCCAGCTGGGTGGTCTGTGAGATCATCTGGTTCGTATCCATGGGCGAGCTGGGATCCTGGTTGCGAAGCTGGGTGACCAGGAGCGACATGAAGGCTTCGGAGTCCAGGGTCTGCTTGGGCGTGCGCACCGGCGTGGTGGCGTACATACCGGCTTTGGTGGCCGAGCCGGTGGCGTTCGGGGTAGCTGCGGCCACGGTCCCTACGGCGTCGATGGTCATGAGATCTCGTTTCTCGGGGGCTGCGGGGATGAGGTGGGCGGGGAGGACTGTGGTGACAAGGGCATGGCCGGAGGTGCTTCACCGTGCGGCGGATCAGGCGAGAACATCAACACGTCCCCTCTGCGAGTGGCCACCGGCATCATCGGGTGAGCCGCCGGCCGGGTCTGCGGATGCCGGGACGGACGATCTGAGCCAGGGATCCGGAACCGCGACCCTCGGCCGGTCCTGGTGCCCGCCGGCATCGCCCCCAGGACCCGGGTTCCCCTGACCGGTAGCGGCACGATCCTGCGGGCCGGACTGACCCGGGTCCCCCGGCTGGCTTCGGCTGGACAGGTCGAGGCTGGCCGGAAGCCCGCCTCCGGCGAGGTCGCGACGCAGGTCGGGCAGGATGAGGCGCAGCGCC
Source organism: Cryobacterium sp. PAMC25264 (assembly GCF_019443325.1). Classification (NCBI taxonomy): domain Bacteria; kingdom Bacillati; phylum Actinomycetota; class Actinomycetes; order Micrococcales; family Microbacteriaceae; genus Cryobacterium; species Cryobacterium sp. PAMC25264. Next base: position 1,243,779 of record NZ_CP080383.1, on the reverse strand, counting down.
TCGCGGGCTGCGTCGGTGGGAGCGAAGAGTTCCAGTCGCATTCCGCCGGCGCTGATCTGCGCGCGCACCAGCACCGGTCCCAGGTTGTCGGGGGTCACGCTGATCGACAGGGTGTGCTCCCCCGGGCCCGCGGCGGCCAGGGTGAACAATGGCCGGGCGACCTGGGTGGCCAGGGGCACCGGCGTACTGTTCGGCACAGCACCTGTCGGAGGGGCCACAGCGGGTGCGGATGCCCCCAGGACCGTCCCCGGGACCGTGAAGCCCATGGGTATGGCCGAATCCGGGGCGGCGGGCCCGGTGGCCACGGCCCCCGCGGATGCGTCGGGTACCGTCGCGGGTACAGCTCCGATCCGACCGTCCCGCGCTCCGGCCGCCTTGACAGGTGTGGCGGCAGCGGCAGTCGCGGCGGCCGTCGTGGTGGCGGTGACAGTGCCGGCGGCGGTCCCTGCAGCAGAGCCCGTCGCGGCAGCGGCCTCCACCGGGGAGGAATCGCCCGGCGCTGCGATCGTCTGGTTCACGGCCGCGGGAACGGCGCCGTTCTGAGCGCCGGCCTGCGCAACACCGGCTGGGGCGACACCGAGCGTGACGGCACCAGACTGGGCAACACCGAGCTGGGCTGCGACGATGTGGGCCGTGGCGCTGGGATTCGCACTGTTCATGCCTGCGGTGCCTGCGGCCGACACTCCCTGGGCCGCACCCGTCAGGTCTGTACCACTCTGTCCGGCACCACCGAGGGGGGCACCACTCAGGTCGGCGCCACCCAGGACGGCGCCACCCAGGTTGGCGCCACCCGAGGCTCCACCGCTCGGGTCGGCTCCGGTCCCGGAGGCACCGGAGAGCTCCGCCCCGATGAGTGCGGCGCCGCTCTGGCCGGCACCGCCCAGAACTGCATCGGTGAGGACGGTGCCGCTCACATCAGCGCCCGCCGAAGTAGCACCGATCAGAGCTGCGAGGGTGGAGACGGTCCCCGCGGTCGCCGCGCCATCAGAGGCGCTGCCCGGGGCGGCGGTGCCTGGGGCGTTGCTCGACGAGGCCCCGCCGGGCAGGACACCACCAGACTCCGGAAGACCGCCAAGCTGCGTGAGACCGGCGGCCCGCGGAAGCCCGGCGTCGGTGGCACCGGCCTGGACGAGTCCTGACCCGGCTGTCCCGTCCATCGTGGCCGCCTCGGCCGACTCGGCCGAAGTCTGCGCCGACGGGATGGTGCCCCCCTGTCCAGTGCCGAGTTCCCCAGCGGTGGCTGGGGCTCCGCCGACGTGAGCGGAGGCGGTATGGGCTGCGTCGTGGGGAACCGCGCCGGCACGGGTGGCTGCGGTCTCGGCGCCGCTCGACACGGTTGCACGTGCGTGGGCTATGCCCGCTGCGGCTGCCGCGGTTGCAGCGGTTGCTGCGTCGTCTGATGCGGCTGCTGAGCCGGTTGTCGCGCCTCCGGAGGGATGTCCCGCCGCAGCGTGGTGCTCGGTCCTTTTCGACGCTGCCGCCGACCTCGTCACGGTGACGTCCGGACCGGGGCGGGTGGCGGCATCTTTCAGCATGCCGGCAAAGGCGGCCGCGGCTCGCCGGGAACCGTCTGCTGCGCCTGTCGATGCCGGTGACAGTCGCCCAGCTGATAGGCGGGTCGCTGCCGGTCCCGGGCTCAGAGGTGCGGCGCCCGAGGTCACGACGCCAGTCCAGACGTGGACAGTCCGGAAGCGGACAGCGCCGACGTGGACAGCGCCGACGTGGACTGCGCCGACTGCGTCGCCGTTCCCGAGAACAGTGAGGCGAACGCCGCCGTGAGCAGATCGGTCTGGCTCGAGCTCGATGTTGCACTCAGCGCCGTGCCCGACACCGTGCCCGACACCGTGCTCGACGCCGTGCCGGCTGCCGCGGCATCCGGAATCACCCGCCGGATGGTGTCGATGTCGGAATCGTCCATGTAGGCATCTACCTTGCAGACCGTGCGTCCCTCATACGGAGCGTGGATCACCTGGTTGTTGCCGGCATAGATCAGGATGTGTTCTCCACCGCCCGTCACGATGAGGTCACCGGGGCGCGCCTCGGCGAGGGAGCCCACCTCGGTGCCGATGGTCATCTGCCCCGAGACCAGGCGCGGAACGTCTATGCCCAGGTCGGCATACACCCGCTGCACGAGCCCCGAGCAGTCCATCCCGCTGCCGTCCTCCCCGCCGAAGACGTATGGCACGCCCAGGTACTTCTCCGCGGAGGCAACCACGTCGGTACCCGTGGCTCCCCCGGCGTTGGCCACGGTGGACGTTGCGGTCGCCGCAGCCAGGGCATCCGCGAAGCTCGTGGCCGACGCCGTCGCGGTCGCCGCGGCCGTCTTGCTCGCCGTGACGCCGGTGCCCCCGGCGACCAGGTCGTTGAGCTGCACCAGCCGCGCCTGGATTTCTCCCACCCGCTGCGTGGCATCCACCAGTGTCATGTTCTCTCCCCCGCTGCGTGTCCCGATGCTGTGTTTCCCAGTGCCGTGTTGCCGGACGCTGGCTTACCCGACGCTGTGATTCCGTTCGCCGTGGTTCCGGCCTGCGCGCGCTGCTCGCCCTGCCTTCGATGCCAGCCCGTCGAGGCGATCTCGTCGATGACCGTCTGCTGGGCGTGCAGGTCCTCCGCCGCCGCCGAAGCCCCGTGTCGCCCTTCGAGCTTTTCCAGGCTCGCCGACGCGGCCTTCTTCGCCTCGAAGTCCGCTCGTGCCACTGCCGCCGCCTGCTGGGCCACGCCGTCCAGCGCGGCCAGTTCGGCCAGCATGCTCCGAGAGGATGCCCGTGCCGCCGCGATCGCGTAGAGGGTGTCGGCCCCGGTGGGGTTCAGCGGCAGGTGCTCGAGCGCCGCCCGGGTTTCGTCGATGCGGGTGGCCGTCGCCCTGAGTCGCGCGTTCGCGGCGGCCAGGTCGCCGGCGGCCTGGTCCTGCTCGAGGTGGCGCAACCGCAGCAACCCGGCGAGGGAGAACGGGCGGCTCATTGGTCGCCGCCGAGCAGCGCGGCCAGTTCGGCGAGCCGGGTCCAAGCCTGGTCGGCCGGGGTGTGCTCGTCGATCCGCTGGCGCAGAAATGCCGTGATCGCCGCATCGTGCTCCACGGCCGCGTCCACCAACGGGTTGGTGCCGCGGCGGTAGGCGCCCACGTCGAGCAGGTCCTGCGCGGCGCGGCGGGCGGCCAGGACGGCGCGCAGCCGGCTGGCCGACTCGGCCTGCTGCGGGGTGGTCACTCGTGATGCCACCCGGGAGATCGAGGCGAGAGCGTCCACGGCGGGGAAGTGCCCGAGCACAGCCAGCGTGCGATCGAGCACGACGTGTCCATCGAGGATGGACCGGGCGGCATCCGCGATGGGCTCGTTGTGATCGTCGCCGTCGACGAGCACCGTGTAGATACCCGTGATCGAGCCGACCTGGTCGGTGCCGGCCCGTTCCAGCAGCCGGGCGAGCAGCGAGAACGTCGACGGCGGGTACCCCCGGGTGGCCGGTGGCTCCCCGGCGGACAGGCCGATCTCGCGCTGAGCCATGGCCACCCGGGTCAGCGAATCCATCATCAACATCACGTCGGCACCCCGGTCACGGAACGACTCCGCGATGCGGGTAGCGACGAACGCGGCGCGCAGGCGCATCATGGCCGGTTCGTCCGAGGTGGACACCACCACGATCGACCGGGCAAGCCCCTCCGCGCCCAGGTCGTCCTCGAGGAACTCCCGCACCTCGCGGCCGCGCTCCCCGACCAGGGCGATCACGGACACCTCGGCGTCGGTGCCGCGGGCGATCATCGACAACAACGACGACTTGCCCACACCCGACCCCGCGAACAGTCCCATCCGCTGGCCCTTGCCCACTGTGGTGAGGGTGTCCAGCACCCGCACGCCCAGCTGGAGGGGCGAGTGGATGCGCGAGCGCGCCATGGCCGACGGACTGTCGTGCTCGAGGGGCACCCGGTGCGGGTCGACGAGGGGCCCCTTGCCGTCGATGGGCCGGCCGAGGCCGTCGATCACCCGGCCGAGCAGCCCCGCCCCGGTGGGAACCAGGTAACCGGTGCGGCTGGTGCGAACGGGGTCGCCCACACGGATGCCGGTGAGCCGGGCCAACGGCATGCAGCGCATGCCGTCCGGGGTCGTGGCGACGACCTCGGCGTCGACTCCGGCCTCGCCGGCCGGTACGTCCGCGCCGGCGCCCGTGCCCTGCGCGGCCGCGCCGAACGACCCACCGCTTGCCGCACCGGTCGCTCCGCCGATTGTCACCAGGTCGCCGATGGCGCCGTTCAGGCCCCGCACGTCCACGCTCAGGCCCACGATCGATGACACCACCCCCACCCGCTCGGGGCGGGCGGCCGCCACGGCCCGGGCGAGCCGCTCGGTCGTGTCCGGTCGGGTGAGACTCATGAGGCGCCTCCGAGCGCCGCCTTGGCCCGCTCGAGGGCGGTGCCGATGCGGGCATCCAGGTAGCCATCGGGGAACTCGCTGACGGCGTCGCCGCGGGAGATGTGCGCATCCGCCACGAAGGCCACGCCGGTTGCGGCGGTGACCGCGGGGTCGAGGGCGGCGAGATCGTCGGGGTGCAGTCGCACGGTGTGGGCTGCCCCGAGCGCGCCCGGCGCGGCAAGGAGGCCGCCGGAGCTCCCTAGTTCCCCGGAAGCGCTGGCTCCGCCACCTGCGGCGGCGACGGCCCGACCGAGGGCCGACCGGGCAGCCGCGGCCTCATCGGCAAGCGCATGCCCCACGATCGCCTCGGCCAGGTCGAAGGCCGCGGCGAGTACGGTGTCTTCGGCGTCTCGCAGCACCGGCACGGTGCGTGCATCGAGTGCGCGCGCGGCCGTGTGCAGCACCGCGAGCATCCGCTCCGCCCGCTCGCCGTCGACCCGGAGTCGGTGCGCGTGTTCGACCTCCAGGCGGTGGATGCGCTCGGCTACCGCCTGTTCCGCCGCCCGCAGCCCCTCGGTGTACCCGGCCGCGTGACCGCGGGCGCGCCACTGCTCGTCGAGGCGGGCCCGGTCGGCGTCCCGGCTTCGGCGCGCTCCGGCGGACTGCTCACCGAGCAGGGGGAACACCAGGGCGGAGAAGTCGTTTTCCGGCGCTGCGGAGCGCCCGGCCGACGGGCCCGCGGAGGGTGCGCCGGAAGGCACGGCGCTGGGAAAAGCGGCGGGCACGACGACAGGTCCGGACGCCGGACCGGCACCGGGGAACATGGCGCTAGACAATGAAGTCGTCCTCGTCGGCCCGTTGCACCGTGATGGCACCCTCGGCGGCTAGCTCGCGGATCGCCCGAACGACGGTGGCGCGCGCCTCCTCGACCTGCGAGACCCGCACGGGTCCGAGCCCGGTCACCTCGTCGTTCAGGATGTCGCGGTTGCGTTCGGAAAGGTTGCGTTGGATGATGTCGACCACCAACTCGCTGGAGCCCTTCATGGCCACGGCCAGCACCTGGGCGTCGATACCGCGCAGCACCAGCTGCACGTCGCGGTTCTCCAGCTTGATGATGTCGGCGAAGGTCAGCATGCGCGAGCGCACCTCCTCGGCCAGCACCGGGTCGCGTTCATCGAGCGCCTCCAGGAGCGCGCGCTCCGTGCCGATATCAGCCCGGTTGATGATCTCGACGAGCGGCTGGATGCCGCCCACGACCCCGGGAGAGTCCTTGGATGCGGCGACGGCGCCGATCCGCTTTTTGAGGATTTCGGTCACCACCCGCACCGCCTCGGGGGTCGCGGTGCCCGTCGACGCGATGCACTGGGCCACATCGGTGCGCACCGAGCCTTCCAGCCCCGACAGGATGGCCGACGCGTGCTCGGGTCGCAGGTGCGCCAACACCAGCGCGATGGTCTGCGGCAGCTCCCCGTCGAGCAGGGCGAGAACCTGAGTGGCGTCGACAGGGTCGAGGAATTCGAAGGCCTTGCCGGCCATGGAGGTGGCGACCCGGCTCATCACCCCGGCGGCGCGCTCGGCGCCGAAGGACTTCTCCAATAGACCCACTGCCACGGCATGGCCGCCGCGGGGGTTGCGTGCGCCGATCGTGGTCAGCTCGTGGAACTCGGCGACGGCGCTGTCCATCACCGCGGCATCCACCCGGCGTAACTGCACGATCTCGGCGATGATCTCGGCAGCCTCGGCCTCGGAGAACTGCTTCATCACTTCGGAGGCGCGCTGCTGGTCCATGGTCATCAGCACCACGGCCACCTTCTGCGTGCCGGTCAGGGGCGTCTTCGCATCGATCATGCGTGCTGCCGATCGTCCATCAGCCCGCGCAACATCTCGGCCGCCATCTGCGGGTCACGCAGTGCGAGAGCATCGATGTCGGCCACCCGCTGGTCGCCGTCGCCCGGCGCATACGCCGGGGTCGGCGTGGGGTCGATGACAAGGGGCACAAGGTGCGGCTGCAGCGTGAACGGCACCGTCGGTGCATCCAGGGACGCGTGCGGCTGCACAAGCTCGGTCAGCTCGATGGCCTCGCGGCTCTGCCGGCGGGACCGGCGGGCGTACAGGATCAGACCGAGCACGAAGGCGATCACCGTGCCGCCCACGATCAGGCCCACCTGGAGGATCCCCGCGGAGCGATCGGCGGCCTCGGTTGCCTCTGCCTCGGCCAGGGCTGCCGCCGCGGCGTCGGCGCCGGCGGCGTTGAAGCTCACGACCTCCACGGTGACCGCGTCACCCCGCGCCGTATCGATTCCGGCGGCGGAGGACACCAGGCTGGTCACATTGGCCACATTGAGATCGTCGGCGATCGCGGAGTTCACGGCCACCGAGACGGTCTGCCGGTTGATCGCCCCGGCTGGGATGGTACGGGTCTCGGTGACCTTGTTCACCGCATTGTTGCGGGTGGTGTCCTCCGAGGTGAAGGTGCCGTCGGTGGAGGTGTCACTGGGAACGGCGATGTTGTCGGGGCCGAGCACGCCGGCCGCCGTGCCGCCCGAGCCGGTGTACGACTCGGTCTTGACGGCCTCGTTCAGGGCGGGGGTGTCGGTGGGCGAGGTGAAGGACTCCTCGACCCGCTGGGCCGCCTCGGTGCTCATGTCGGCGGCCACGACCACGGTGGCGTTGCCCGGGCCGACGACCTTGTCGAGCATGGCCTGCACGGAGCCGCGCACACGTTCCTCGTAGTCGTTGGCCTGCTGACCGGCCGTTCCCGTGGCGCCCACACCCACCGCGGAGAGCACGACCCCGGAGGCGTCGATGACAGCGACATCCGTGGGCTTCATGCCGTCGATGGAGGCACTCGTGAGGTGTACGATGGCCTGCACCTGGTCGGCGTTGAGGGTGACGCCGTTCCGGGTTCCCACGAAGACGGATGCGGTGGGGTCGTTGGCCTCGTCGGTGAAAACCGTGGCCTCGGGGATCGCCAGCCTCACCGAGGCGGTCTTGACGCCCTTCATGGCCTCGATCGTGGCGGCGAGTTCGCCCTCGAGCGCTCGTTTGTAGGTGACCGACTGCTGGAACTCCGATGCGGTGACCCCCATGGTGTCCAAGAGCGAGTAGCCCTCGGTGCTGGAGGAGGGCAGGCCGGCCGCGGCCGACTTGAGCCGTTCGTCGTAGACATCGGCCTCGGGCACCAGGATCGTCGCTCCCCCGTCGCTCAACTGGTACGACACTCCGTCGGTGCGGAGCTGCTCCACGATGGTGTTGGCGTCCGAACCGCTCAGTCCCGAGAACAAGGGGGTGTAAGCGGGTTGACTGACCCACATGGTGAGCGCGGCGATGCCGAGCGCGAGTACCGCGACACCGATCAGCGCCACGGTGCGCTGGGCGACGGTGAATTCCCGCACCGCGTTACCGAGGCGACGGAAGGCCGAGCTGATCTGAGCGGGCATCAGGCCTGCATTCTCATGATGTCGTTGAACGCCTCGACGCCCTTGTTGCGCACGGCGGCCACGAGTTCGAGGGTGACCTGGGCGCGTGAGGCCGCGAGGGTGGCGGTGTGGATGTCGTCCAGGCCTCCCGTGACGGCCTGGATGGCGTAGGTGTTGGAGGTGGACTGCAGCTGTTGCAGGTTGTCGACGGCACCGGTGAGAGCGGTGGCGAAGCTACCCTCGGTTCCGCTGCTGCCGGCGGTCGCCGTCGTGGCGGGCAGGTAGGCCGTGGCGCTCACGGCGGGCACGGCGCCGATGGCGGGAATGGTCATCAGTTGCGTCCGATCTGCAGGGCGGCTTCGTAGGAGGTCTTGGCCCGGTCGATGACGGCGGCGTTGGCCTGGTATCCGCGCTGCGCCATGATCAGCTCGCCCATCTGCTCGGCAAGGTCGATGTCGGGACGCCGCACGTACCCGTCGGCATCCGCGAGGGCGTTGTCGGGGTCGTAGGTGAGGATGCCCTCCGCGTCGCCGAGCGCGGCGCCGGACACGTAGGCGCCCGTGGTGCCTGCGCCCTCCTGGGCGACGATGTACCGCGCCTGGAAGGCATCTCCCGACGTGGCGGTGACCGTGTTCGCGTTCGCGATGTTGTCGGCGACGGCGTCGAGCCACTTGCGGTGCAGAGTGAGGCCGGTACCGGCGATGCCCAGGGCGTCGAGAGTCATCAGCTGGTCCGCAGCGCGGCGCGCATCTTGGAGTCGGCACCGGCGGCGGCCTGCGCGGCGAACTGGTAGCGCAGCACGGTGTCGATGTTGGAGACGGTCTCGGTGTCAAGGTTGACGTTGTTGCCGTCCAGCCGGGTGGGCTCGAGGGACCGCGCCGTTGATGCACTCGCGTGCCCGTCGCCGCCGGCCACCGATGCGGCGAGGGCGGTTTCGAACGACACCCGCTGGGCGTGATAGCCGGGGGTGTTGACGTTGGCGATGTTGTTGGCGATGGTGCGCTGGCGCAGCGCCAGCCCGTCGAGGGCGCTGGAAAGCGCTGCGCTGGTCACGGATTCGATCACGCGGATGCCCGTTTCGTCGTCAGGGTGCCGAACGGCCGATCCGTGGCCTGGAGTGAGCGATCCGTGCTCATCAGTAGCTATCGGCGTTCTGTGACGCTTCGTTAGGGCGTAGCCGAAATATGTTCCCTTGTCGGTCAGCCCGCGATGTCGAGGTAGACCGGGTGGTCGGACGGATGCGTCGAGAGGATGGTGCGCACGGCCGCCAGGTGCGCGCCGGCGGAGCGCCGCGCATCCTCGATCTCGCGGATCAGTTCGAGCTGACCGGCCAACAGCAGCCGGGCCCGTTCCTCGAGCTCGCGCGGGAGCTGCCCGAGGAGCTCAGGTGCCCGCCACTGCACGCCGGTCACGAGCGTGCCGCCCTGGGCCGAGAGCACGGCGTCCCTGGCCCCGCTGCCGAGGCTGGCCTCGAGGTCGTCGAGCACCTTGATCCATTCGGACGGGCTGGTCTTGGGAATGGCGCGCTGGTCGGTACCGGCGGCGCTGCCGTGCGGCCGGGCGCTGCTCGAGTGCACGCTGTTGGCGGGTACGCCGGTCGACGGAGCACCTTTCGGCGAGAGGTTAGGCGACTCCACGGTATCCCTCCCCGCTGGGCGCGGTCTGCGGTGCGGGCAGTGCGGCGGCGGCCTCGTGCCAGGTCTGACGCAGCGGCTCCAACAGCACAATGCTCTCGCGGGTGCGGGTCACGTCGCGGTGGATGTTCGCACCGATCAGGGCGTTGGACACGTAGGTGTACACGGCGAGCAGCCCGTCGGCGCCGTCCCACGCCGTGACGTTCAGCGAGGTGGTGAGCTCGTCGACGATTGCCTGGGCGTGCAGCAGGTTCTCGGAGGCCAGCGGCCAGTTCTCGCTTACCTGGGCCGCTTCGGTGCGGTCGAGGTCGAGCATCAGCCTGTCGTAGAGCATCGTGAGCAACCGCACGGGCGTGGCCGACAGCACTGCCTCCCGGTTGAGCTGCGCCCGGCGGGCCTGGGCTCCGGCCGTGGACGCGGGAAGCCCCGGGCCTGCCTGGCTCACTGGGGCGAACAACGGTGGGAATTCTGTCGGTGTCATCATGACGACGAACCTCCTGTGTAGGCGGGCAGAAGCGAGGCGATCTGCGAGGTGAGCCAGGCCGATTGGGACTTGAGCTCGCCCAGGCGGGATTCCATGGCGGTGTAGGTGCGCTCAAGCGAGCTGCGTTTGGCTGTGAGCCTGAGGTCCCAGTCGCTGATCTCCAGGCCCATCGTGCGCACCTGGGACTGCTGACTGGTGACGGTGGCCGTGAGGGTGCCGTCGTACTTGTCGGATGCGCTAGCGGCGGCCGTCGCGACACGACCGGAGATCTCCTGCACAGTCTTCATCGTTCCGGCGGGATCCTTGACGAGGGCCGCCGCGAACTTCTCAGCGTCGAACTCGAGGGTGCCGGACTTCGTGATGCTGATGCCGATCTCCGACGGGGAGTGCCCGTTGACGGGCATCGATGCCGCGGTGATCAGGTCCTGCCTGACCGTGCGGATCGTGCTGTCTCCGGCGAAGAGACCGGCGGTGGTGACGGTCTTGCCCGTGGAATCGGTGGTGGTCGAGACGGCCGACCGGTTGGTGATCACGGCGAAGATGTCGTTCAGGCTGCCCACCAGGCCCCCGGCCATCTTGGTGATGGCGGCGTCGTCCCTGGTCACGGTGAGCGTGATCGGGGTGGTGGAGATGGCGCTGACGGTCACATCCAGACCGGGCAGCAGGTTGGTGAAGGTGTTGGTACCCGAGGTGATGGACTGTTCGGCGGCCGTGCCGGCCCACAGGGTCACCTGGGCGTCCTGGGCGTCTTTGACCTGGGTGATCGGAACCGTGCCGCCGGTCACAGTGAAAGCGTTCGCTGCGCCCGGGGCCGTGCTGCTGAACTGCACGCGGAAGGCGCCAGTGCCCACGGCTACCTTGGTGGCGGTGATGCCGAGCCCGGCGGCGTTGACGGCGGAGACGACGTCGTCGAGCGAGTCGGAGGCCGGCGTGAGCACGGTGGCTTTTCCGGCCGCGTCGGTGAGTGTGAGGGTGGTCTCCGGCCAGGCGGTGAGAGGCTCGGTGACGGTGACCTGGTTCTGGGCGAGCCGGCCCACAGTGACATCGAGCACACCGGCGGCGGCGCCCGTGCTCGTGGTCGCGGTGACCTGGCTGGAACTGCTGGTGGCTGTGTAGAGGTCGTAGCTGGCGGGCTTGGCCGCCTTGGTGGCGGCGTCGGCGAGGGTGGCGACCTGGGTATTCAGCCCCTGAACGGCGGTGGTGTAGCTCTGGGCGGCGGTCACCTTGCCCTTGAGCAGGGTCTGTGGAATCGCCTCGACCGCGATGAGGTTGTTGATCAGGGTCGTGGTGTCCTGGCCGCTGATCAGACCATCGATGGAGAGTCCCATGGCGTTTCCCTTCGGTTCGTCATGCCCGTGCTGCCGGGCCGACGACGAGTGGCCGGCGGCGTACACATCCTGAGGTCCAGTTCAGGTTGTGCTCGCCACCGGCCGATTCTCGGTCAATCGGCCGCCCAGTTCACCCAGGCTGTCGTTGGTCCGTGATCTAGCGCAGCAGCGTCAGAACGCCCTGGTTGGACTGGTTCGCCTGCGCGAGCATGGCGGTGCCGGCCTGCGACAGGATGCTGGAGCGGGTGTACTTGACCATTTCTTCGGCCATGTCGGTGTCGCGGATACGCGAGCCGGCAGCGGTGAGGTTCTCCTTGGAGACGGCCAGGTTGCGGATGACGCTCTCGAACCGGTTCTGGCTCGCACCGAGTTCGGCGCGTGAGGTGGAAACGGCGGTGATGTGTGTGTCGATCGCGTTGATCGTTGTGAGAGCCGCAGCAGAGTCGGCGAAACCGGCCGTCGAGAGAGTCTTGACGGCGTCTCCGATTGTTGCGACGTTGGTCAGCTTGACCTTGATCTGGTCCTCGATCTCCACTCCGCCGGCGCCGATCTGGAAGGTCAGCGGCGTGGTGCCCGCCGCCGCGTCGAGCAGCTTGGTGCCGTTGAAGTTGGTCGACGCACTGATGCGGACGAGCTCGTCGCCCAGTGCCGAGACCTCGGTGGCGATGGCTTCACGGGACTTTGTGTTGTTCGAGCCGTTACCGGCCTGGACGGCGAGGTCACGAACGCGCTGCAGAATGGTCTGCACCTCGCTCAGCGAACCTTCAGCGGTCTGGATGACCGAGACGCCGTCCTGAGCGTTGCGGCTGGCGACCGTGAGGCCACCGACCTGCGACTTCAGTCCCTCGGAGATGGCCAGGCCGGCCGCGTCATCCGCTGCGCGGTTGATGCGGAGGCCGCTGGAGAGGCGCTCGAGTGACTTGGCCATGTCGGTCTGGGTCGAAGCCAGGTTGCGGTAGGTGTTGTTCGCCGCGAGGTTGGTGTTGATCTGCATACCCATGATGTGTTCCTCCGTGATTGGGTCGTGTTCGCCGGCCCATCCATGGGCTGACACTGAGACCTATCGGCGTCGGCGACCGGGGCGTTAGCCGTTGCTGGAGAAAAGTTCGCGGGTACCGAACGTGATTCCCTGGGCCCGGGCGATGTCGGTGACCCCAGCCAACGCGTCGGTGGCGGAGATCGAGGCCTGCGCATCCGGTAGTCGGTCATGCGCCATGTGGGCCATGCCGAGCATCGCCTGGTCGGCCATCCGCGACAGGTAAGCGCTCCGCCTGGCCGGCGCCACGGTGGACTCCGGCGTGTACTCCAGCTCGGCGTCGTCCGCGTAGTGCGTGCCGAGGCCGTCGCGAAGCAGCCGGATGGCCTCTGAGCGTTGCTGGGACACCGCCGAGTGGGTGATGCCCAGGTCGGCGGCGATGTCCTTGACCGAGCGGTCCTCGAAGTACACCTGCTCGACGATCAGGCGCATACGCTCGGGCAACGCCACCACGGCGGCCCGGAGGTAGGCGAGACGCTCGGCGGAGAGCAGGGACTCCTCCGGCAGTACGGTGTCGGCGACGAGGAACTCGGCGGTGGTGTCGTCGAGGGCCGTGAGAGTGCGGTCGGAGTCGGCCAGCCCGGCCAGGGCGGTCTCCCGGTCGACACCCAGCGCGGCAGCGACCTCGTCGACCGTGGCGCTGCGGCCGAGGGCCGAGGCGAGGGTCTCCTGCACCTGGCGGGTCTCCTTGATCCGGCGACGCGCCATCCGGGTGGCCCAGTCATTCGAGCGCATCTCATCGGCGAAGGCACCGATGATGCGCCGCCGGGCGAACGCTCCGAACGGCACGCCCAGCGAAGCATCGAAAGCATCCGCCGAGGTGATCAGGGCCAGCGCACCCGCCGAGGCGAGGTCGTCACGGGAGAGGTGGCGGGCCTTGGCCCACACTTCGGAGACGAGGTAGCCGACCAGCGGCAGGTTCTCGACCACGAGGTTGTTGCGTTCGGAACGGTTCAACGACTTACCCTCCTGGCGGGTGCGCGCGTACTTATGCGGCGATGGGACATGGACCTGAAACGGGGAAATGCAGCCGGGTAAGCAGGGTGGAGAGTCGTCTGACGTGAATACGGAAATCCGCCTAGAGCAGGGATTCGGGTCCTTTTCCGGGGGCTTTCGCCTGCTAACACGCTAACGAACGCGCCCGGCGATTCCACGCTCGACCTGCCCCCAGTCCGGGGCTGCGACTGTCCTCATTTAGGAGGACACGGCGACGTGCGAAGGCGAGGAAAAGAGTCCTGCGGGCCTAACGACGGGCCGCTTCCGGCCGATAGTGCTCTCGAACGGGCAGGGAATCGTACGATAGAGCAACGAGCCGGCAGGGGCGGAAAGGCAGTGACGACGTGGGTGCAAACGAATTGTCCGCACTGCTGTGGCGGGAACGCGAGCTGCTTGAGCTGCTGGTGTTCAAGCTCGACGAGGAACAGCTCCTCCTGAGCGCAGGTCGCTCGCGCTGGGTGCAGCATGCGACCCGCGAAGTGGAACAGGTTCTCGAGCTCGTGCGCGAGGCGGGGCTCGGCCGGTCGGTGGAGGTTGCCGCGGTCGCCGTGGAGTGGGGAACTCCGCAGGATGCCACCCTGCGGGAGCTCGTCGAGCAGGCTCCCCCTGGGCCCTGGTCGGACATCTTCAGCGCCCATCTCGCCGCCATGACCGACCTGATCGGCCAGATCCGAAATCTTCGCGACGTGAACGAGCAGTTCCTGCGCTCGGCCGCACGCTACACCCAGGAATCGCTGGCCGGCGCGGACGCGCAGGCCACGACCTATGACTCCCGCGGCGCCTCTGGCGCCCCGACCACCGGTGCCCGACTCTTCGACCAGAGCCTGTGAGACGTGAGATGAAAACAGTGACGACCTCGTGAGCACCTTCGGCGGACTCAACACCGCGTACTCCGGGCTCGTCGCCGCCCGCGCCGGCCTTGATGTCGTGGGGCAGAACATGGCCAACGTCAACACCGAGGGATACACCCGCCAGCGGGTCACGACGTCGGCAACCAATGCCGCCGCCCGCGCCGGGCTGGTGGCCTGGGGGGCCACGCCCGGAGCCGGTGTCTCCGTCGACGGTATCTCGCGCCTCGGCAACGCCACCCTCGACGCCAAGGTGCGGGCGACCGCTGCGACCGCCGGGTACACGGCAGTGCGCGCCAACGCCCTCGGGTCGGTGGAGAACTCGCTGCAGGAACCCGGCAAGTCCGGTTTGTCCACCCAGCTGCAGGAGTTCTGGGCGGCCTGGCACGAGCTGTCCAACGCCGCCGACCCGTCCGCGGCCGCCGGACTCCTGCTCGGCGAGGCCGGCCAGCTCACCACTCAGATCAACGCGGGCTATCGCGCCGTCACCGACGAATGGTCGGCTGTGCGCACGAGCGCGGATGCCCTCGTCACCGAGGTCAACGGCGCCGCGGCCCAGGTCGCCGCCCTGAACGGCATCATCCGTCAGACCATCGCCTCGGGCGGGTCCGCCAACGAACTCATCGACAAACGCGACGCTCTCACCACCACGATCGCCGCGATCACCGGCGCGAGCGTGCGAGCCCAGGCGAACGGCACTGTCGATGTGCTGATCGGCGGCAACGTCCTGGTGTCCGGCTCCGACGTGCAGAAGCTCACCGTGACCGGCCCGGCATCGATGGCGGCCGCCGCGGTGCCCGGTAGCAACCCGGTGACGTACACCCCGGTGCAGCTTGAATGGGCGCACCATCCGGGCGTGCCCGTGGCGGTGGATGGCGGCGAACTCGCCGGCGCCCTGTCACTTCTCGGGCCCGCGAATGTCGCAGGCACCGGCGGGGCCCTCGCCGAGGTCGCGGCGTCGTACAACGACTTCGCCAAGAAGCTGGCCGACTCGGTCAATGACCTGCACCTGACCGGCGCTACAAGTACCGGCGAGACGGGTCTGGAGTTCTTCCACTACACGGAGGGCGCTGCCGCGCTGACGTTATTCGTCGTCCCCACGACCGTCAAAGGTGTCGCCGCAGGCACACCAGGGGACGGAGCCTTGAACGGCATTAACGCCGACAAGATCGCCCAACTGGGCACGTCCAACGCGGCGGACAAGAACGGCATACCGATCACCTCCCCCAACGTCATCTGGACGGCGTTCGTGACCAAGCTCGGCGTCGACACGGGCATCGAACTGGCGCAGGCATCCGCCTCGAACTCGTCAGCCTCCGCGGCCGTCACCCTGCAGCTGTCCAACTCCTCGGTGGACATCGATGAGGAGAACGTCAACCTGCTGACCTTCCAGCACGCGTACCAGGGCGCTGCCCGGGTGATGACGGCCGTGGACGAGATGCTCGACACCCTGATCAACCGCACCGGACTGGTGGGAAGGTAACCGATGATCTCCCGAGTGACCAACACCACCCAGATGCGCGCAGCGCAGGCGAATCTGCAGGCCAGCGCCCAGCGTCTCGCTCAATTGCAGGAGCAGTCCACCTCGCTGAAGACCATCAGCCGAGCATCCGACGACCCTGCCCGGGCGGCAAACGCCATGACCGTGCGCGCCGAACAGCGTGCCACCGCCCAGTACACCCGCAACGCCGACAACGGCGCAGGCTGGCTCACCACGATCGACGGCGCGCTCGATGAGAGCACTAAGCTCCTCACCAAGGTGCGCGACCTCGCCGTGCAGGGCAGCAACGCCGGAACCATGTCACCGGCGGCCAAGGAGGCCATCGCCGTCCAGATCGACGGCCTCAAGAAAGACCTGCTCGGCCAGGCCAACGCCACGTACCTGGGGCGCACGGTCTTCGCCGGCAACTCGGATGCCCGTTCCGCGGTCGGCTCCGAGCCGCCGTACACCGTCAGCGCCGGTACCTCGGTACCGGTGGACCGGCGGGTGGGGGCCGACACCACCGTACGGGTGGACGCCGACGGTGCCGCCATCTTCGGGACCGGCGCCGGTACCGGCATCGGCGACGGTTCGCTCTTCGCGTTGCTCGACAACGTCTCGGCCGCGTTGCGCAGCCCCGACCCTGCGGTGTCCGTTTCGGTGCACCTGGGCGACATCGACGCCCACCTCACGACCATCATCGGCGCCCGCGCCGAGGCCGGGGCCCGGCAGAGCCGCATCGAGACCGCGGCCGCCTCGCTCGTCACGCAGAAGGGCACCCTCGAGGCGCAGCGTGTGCAGCTCGAGGACGTCGACCTGGCCACCGTGATCATCGACCTCAAGCTCCAGGAGGTGGCCTACCAGTCGGCCCTCTCCGTGACCGCCCGCGTGATCCAGACGACCCTGATGGACTTCCTCCGATGACCGCCTCCCTCAGTTTTGTCTCACCGCCGCCCGGCCTGGCCCCGCTCACCGACTTCCGGCTGCGCGAGATCGCCGGGGCAGCCGGGCTCTTCGCGCTGCAATCCGCCGAGGACGAACACACCCGGCTCTTCGTGCTGGATGCGTCGATCTACCTCCCCCAATACACCCCGGTGATCTCCGACGAGCACGCGCGTGCCCTCGATCTGGCCACCCCTGACCAGGCCCTGGTCCTCGTGGTCACCAATCCGGGCGAGACCGGCACGACGGTCAACCTGATGGCTCCCATCGTGGTGAACGCGAGCACCGGCCGCTGCGCCCAGATCATCCTGGACGGCCAGGACTGGCCGCTGCGGGCCGAGCTGAACCCCCCGTCGAGCGCTGGGGCGAGCTCCCCCACGGATTCCCCGTCGCGCCACCAGGACGAACCGGCCGGCGCCACCGTCTGAACCGGCGCCCACTGAACCGGCGCCGCGCTGCCCTGCGGCCGGTCTGAGCGGCATGTCTGCCCGGCAGCCCGCACGACGTCGCTCCCCCGTACGCGGCACTGTGCCATTCGCGCTGTAGGCTCGTCAGCGGTTCGAAAGCTGGGGGACGTGTGACATCGGGGAACGGCGCGGCAGGGAACGACCCGGAAAACATCGGCGCCGACCCAGGCCGGGAACCACGAACGGATCCGTCCCTGCCGGACCCGTCGCAGCAGGCCTCCCCGCCGACTCCCTCGAGGCCCGACTCCTCCCGACCAGGACCATCTCGGCCGGGTGCGTCCCGGCCGGGCACGTCACGGCCGGGCCTGTCCCGACCCGGCACTCCGCTCAACCGCATCGTCACGACCACGGCAACCCCAGGGTCCACGGCCGGAGCAGGAGCTCACACGTCCATTCCCCGTCCCCTGGACACTCGTCCGGCGGCAGCAGCCGCCACCCCGCCCGGCGCCGGCTCGCCCGGCGCGACCACGCCCCGCCCCGCCGCCTCGCAGACAACGACGCCAGGCCGCCGGCGCGACATCCAGGGCCTCCGTGCCCTCGCGGTGATCGCCGTCATCCTCGATCACGTCATCGTCTGGCCGGGCGGCGGCTTCGCGGGCGTGGACATCTTCTTCGTCATCTCCGGATTCCTCATCACCGGCGTGCTGCTGCGCGAACACGAGCGCACCGGGCGCATCTCCCTGCGCACCTTCTACGGCAACCGGCTCCGCCGCATCCTGCCGGCCGCGGCGGCTGTGCTGGCGGTCACCACCGCCCTCGGCTACGTCCTGTTCAACCAGACCCGGGCGCTCTCCACCGCCTGGGATGCGCTCTCGGCTCTCTTCTTCGCCGCCAACTGGCGGTTCACGGCCGTCGGCACCGACTATTTCCACGCCACCGCGCCCGCATCAGTGCTGCAGCACTACTGGTCGCTGTCGGTGGAGGAGCAGTTCTACCTGCTGTGGCCGGTGCTGCTGATCGTGGCTCTCGGCGCCGCGAGCCGCCGCCGTCGCGGGTCGGGGCACACTGGACGCGACCGAGCGCGCGGCCGCCGACTGCTCGGCGCGGTCGCCGTCGTCATCGTGGCCGCCTCGTTCGGCTACGCCGTGTGGGAGACCGCGACGAACCCCACGGTCGCCTACTTCTCCACGTTCTCCAGGGTCTGGGAACTCGGTGTCGGCGCCGCCCTGGCGATCGCGGCCCCGCTGTTCCTGCGGATGCCGCTGGCCGCCCGGATCGTCCTCGGCTGGGCCGGACTGGCCGGCATCGTCGCCTCCTTCGCCGTCGTCACCTCGAGCCTGCCCTTCCCCGGCCCGTGGGCCGCCCTTCCGGTGGGCGCCACCGTCCTCGTGATCGCGGCCGGCATCGGCGGCACGCAGCGCAACCTGTTCCCGCTCACGAACCCGGTCAGCGTGTACCTCGGCAACATCTCGTACTCGCTCTACCTGTGGCACTTCCCGGTCTTCGTGTTCCTCACGCTGGTACTGCCCGAGGCCTCCACCACGACCACCTTGCTCGTTCTCGGCAGCACCCTGGCCGTGTCGGTCGTGTCGTACTACCTCATCGAGCAGCCGCTGCACCGCTCGCCCTGGCTGCGCGGAACCGGGCCACGGGTCGACCGCCGGCTCGCCTGGCGGCGCTGGCGGGAACGCTACGGCACACAGTTCATCATGTCGGCCCTGGGCGCATTCGTCATCGTGGTCGTCGTCGCCGTGTCCTTCGAGGTGCACGACCGCCCCTTGACTCCTATCGCCGCGCCCACTGCAGAAGCGACGGATGATGTGAACCCCGAGGTGGCGCTGCAGGCCGACCTTGCGGCCGCGGCGACGGCCACGACCTGGCCGGACAACCTGTCGCCGTCACTGGACCAGGCCATGGCCACGACCTCCACCAACAACCCCGCTCGCGCCTGCTTCGACGTGGGCGGCACACCCGACTTCGGCCGCTGCACCTGGGGCGACGGCAACGCTCCCCAGCACATGTACCTCGTCGGCGACTCCGAGGCGCTCTCCTACGCGCCGGCGTTCAAAGCCATCGCCGAAGCCAGCGACGGCCAGTGGCGCATCACCACCATCGGCCTCTACGGCTGCCGGTTCACCGAGGTGCTCGTCGCCAACGACGGCGCTGGGGTGATGGATGCCTGCCCGCAGCGAAAACTCGACATCACCAACCACATCTTCGCCGACGCCCCCCAGCTCGTGGTGGTCGCCAACGCCTTCGCCGAGGGGCAGGACGACAACCGCCGACCGCTGTCGGTCGCCAGCATGGTGGCCTCCACCCTCGCCGAAACGGCGGGCTACAACGCCGCGGGAAAGATCGTCTACCTCGCGCCGCCGCCGCTCGGTGCCGAGCTCGGACAGTGTTATTCGACGGTGTCGAGCCCCCAGGACTGCGCCGTCGGCGTCGGAGCGACCTGGCAACAGTTCGCCGCGGCGCTCTCGGCTCCCTCCGGCACCGGCGACCACTTCGTCAGCTCCCTCCCGTTCAGCTGCGCCGACGGGGTGTGCCCGGCCTTCGCCGGTACCATTCCCACGAAGTACGACACCGTGCACATGACCCCGGCCTACGCCGAGCGTGTGGCGCCGGCCATCCGCTACGCTCTGCAAACAGCCGGAGTCATGTAGCTCCGGGTGGGGCACGGGCCGACAATCACGGCCCCGGTATAGTCGGTGCTGGCGCCAGCGTTGGCGCAGAACTCGTCCGCGAAAGGCAACACGTGCCCCGGTTAGATCTCCCCCTGTCCGACCTCGAGACGTATCGGCCTGAGGTGGCCGAGCCGGCCGACTTCGACGCGTTCTGGCAACGCACCCTCGCCGAGGCCCGCCGCTTCGACGCGGCTCCCACGCTCACCCGGGTCGACTCACCGCTGAGCGAGGTGGAGGTCTACGACGTCACCTTCGCCGGATTCGCCGGCGACCCGATCAAGGCCTGGTTCCTGGTGCCGACCGAACGGCCCGGTTCCGAGCAGACGCGGCTACCCACGGTCGTGGAGTACAACGGCTACGGCGGCGGTCGCGGCTTCCCGCACGAGCGGCTGGCCTGGGTGGCCAGCGGCTACGCCTACCTGTTCATGGACACCCGCGGGCAGGGCAGCTCATGGGGCTCCGGCGGCGACACCCCCGACCCGCACGGCAGTGGCCCGGCCTCCCCCGGCTTCATGACCCGCGGCATCCAGGCGCCCGATGACTATTACTACCGCCGCGTGTTCACCGACGCCGTGCGCGCCATCGACGCTGTGCGCACCCTGGACCGCGTCGATCCCGAACGCGTGGCTGTGTGCGGCGGCAGCCAGGGCGGCGGCATCGCCCTCGCCGCCGCCGGCTTGGCAGAGGGCCTCATCGGCGCGATGCCCGAGGTGCCGTTCCTCTGCCACTTCGAACGTGCCGTCGGCATGACCGACAACGACCCGTACCACGAGGTCGTGCGGTACCTCTCGGTGCACCGCGACCGCGTAAAGCAGACCTTCGCCACCCTGGCTTACTTCGACGGTGTCAACTTCGCCAAGCGCGCCACCGCGCCGGCGATCTTCTCGGTGGCCCTGCTCGACCCGATCTGCCCGCCGTCCACAGTGTTCGCCGCGCGAAACCACTACGCCGCGGATGCCGAGATCGAGGTGTACCCGTTCAACGAGCACGAGGGCGGTCAGGGCTACCACTTCGAGCGTCAGGCCGCCTGGCTGGCCCGCCGGCTGGCCGACTGACCTGCCCAGCGCCCAGCTGCCGCTCACTGGTCCCATCCGGACAACTGCACCCGGCGCACCGGGTGCAGTTGTCCGGATGGGGACCAGATGGGGCGAGCCGACAATGTGCGGGTCAGCGCGGGGGCGGCGGGATCTCACCGGAGCCGCGATGGATCAGCCGGGTGGGCAGCTCCACCTGGCTGGTGAACGAGTCCGGATCGGCCAGGTGCGCCAGCGCGAGCCGGGCCGCCGTGCGTCCGAGTTCCATCGGGTCGTACGCCACGACCGAGATCCCCAGGGCATCCGCCAGCTCGAAGTCGTCGAAGCCGATGAACGCCACGGGCGTCTGCAGGGTGCGGAGCACCCGCACAGCGCCGGCGCTGCCGCGGTTGTTGCCCGCCACGATGGCCGTGGGCGGGTCGGGCAGGTCCAGCAGGCTCTGCACGGCCAGCTCGGGCGAGACATCCGGGTCGTCGTCGAGCCGCTCCCACTGGGCGGTCTCGACGACCCCCACCTCCCGCAGGGCCTCTCGGTACCCGGCCAGGCGTTCCCGCTGGGTGTACATCGCGGACGGATTGCTGATGAAGCCGATCTTGCGGTGCCCGATGGCGGTGAGGGAGCGCACCGCCTCGGCCATGCCCTGGCGGTTCGCCAGCACCACGGAGTCGGCCAGGAGGTTGCGTGCCGGCCGGTCGACGCTGACGACGGGGGTGCCCAGCTGCCGCTCGCCCTCGAGGTAGGACTGGTCGTCGGCGATCGGGATGAGCAGCAGGGCGCGCACGCGCTGGGAGATCAGCGCGTCGACCACGCGTTCCTCGCTGTCCGGTGAGTCGTCGGTCGTGGCGAGCACCATGGTGAGCCCGCTGAGCGCGAGCTCACGTTCGATCCCCGCCGCCACGTGGAAATAGAAGGGGTTCTTCAGGTCGCCGATCACGAACGCGACGGTATTGGTCACCCCTCCGCGACGCAGGTTCCTTGCCAGGTTGTTGGGACGGAAGCGCAACCGTTTCGCCGCGATGAGCACCCGTTCCCGGGTGTCCACCGACACGTTCCCCGCCCCGGCGAACACCCGCGATGCCGTCTTGGAGCTCACCCCTGCGAGCCTTGCCACATCGGCCAGCGTCGCGCGTGATTGCGTGGTCATGGTGTCCCTTCGTGAACTGTGCCTCGGAACGGCTCCTGAGAACCATCGGAAGGCCGCTATGTCAACGTAGGACATTTTGCAGACATTGGCAATGAGAATATGTGCACCAACGCGTCGAGTTGCCCGCTACTACAGGGATTTTCGGGCCCATGTCGAGGATAAGACAGGAACGGACAACGTTGACATTTGCGTTTGACGTGCCGCCGAATCCGGGCCTAGCCTTAGGCCCAACAGCAACACCAGAGGTCCACGGGCGGGAAGTCGCGGTCGTGTCTCAACGGGTCAATGGTGATACCGATTAGGAGAAACAGATGGCAAAGAAGCTCATCATTTCCGTGGCCGCATTGGCGGCCACCGCACTACTGGCTGGATGCTCCGGGACAGCCCCGGCAGACGACGGCGCCATCACCGGCGAGATCACCGTCCTCACCCAGCGCACCGACATCGTCGACACCGTCTTCAAGGACTACGCCGCGCAATTCGAAAAGGCATACCCGGGCACCTCCGTCAAGTTCGAGGCCATCAAGGATTACGAGACCGACGTCTCCACCCGGTTGTCCTCGGGAAGCTATGGCGATGTCCTGCTCATCCCCAACACCGTCACCAAGGTTCAGCTTGCGCAGTTCTTCGAGCCGCTCGGCTCCGTCGAAGAGCTCGGCAAGACCTACCGGTTCGTGCAGGAGATGGCCTACGACGACCTGGCCTACGGCGTCGCCATCACCGGCAACGCCCAGGGCGTCATCTACAACAAGAACCTCTGGGCGGATGCCGGCGTCACCGAGCTGCCCACCACCCCCGCCGAGTTCCTCACCGACCTGCAGAAGATCAAGGACACCACAGAAGCCATCCCGTACTACACCAACTATGCCGACGGCTGGCCGCTGAGCCAGTGGGAAGGCAACCGCGCCGCCACCGGGGACAAGGACGCCTCGATCACCCTCGTCGACACCGACTCGCCCTGGAAGAAGGGCGAATACCACGAGATCGCCGACGGCCTGCTCTACGACATCGTCGCGCAAGGGCTGAGCGAAGAAGACCCCACCACCACCGACTGGGAATCCTCCAAGGCCGGGCTCGGCAGCGGCAAGATCGCCTCCATGGTCCTCGGCTCCTGGGCCATCACCCAGATGCAGGATGCAGCGGTGACCGCCGGTGGCAGCGCCGACGACATCGGCTACATGGCGTTCCCCAGTGCGGTCGACGGCCAGACCTACTCCACCATCGGCGGCGACTACAAGAACGCCATCAGCATCAACTCGAAGAACAAATCCACCGCCCGCGCCTGGATCGACTGGTTCGCCACCGAGTCCGGCTATGCGGCAGACCAGGGCGGGCTCTCCCCCGTCGTCGACGGTCCGGATCCGGACTCACTGACCGACTTCACGGCCAGCGGCGTCGAGTACCTCGAGCTCACCCCGGTGCCGGCCGAGAAGGCCACCTGGGAGAACGACATCCTGAGCGAGAGCGAGATCGACCTCTGGGGCCAGATCTACCGCCAGAAGATCGTCGACATCGCCCGCGGTGCCGCCGACGGCGACAAGGCCTCCCAGTTCGACGCGCTGAACAAGGCCTGGGCCGCGGCCAAGGCCTCCGTCGAGGGCTAGCCTCACCGCACCACGACGCAGTCCGGCTCGAAGCCGACGGTCGACCAGGTCCCACCCGGCCGGCCGCCGGCACCCCCGATCAAGAGAAAGGACGCTCGGTGTCCCAGCAACTGGCCCCGGCGAAAACGCCCGACCTGTTCCGCAGGTTCTCGCAACGCTTCGTCCGCACGACCATCAGCGCCAACGGCACGCGCAAGGATTCCATCGTCATGCCGTGGCTGTTCCTGGCCATCCCGCTCGCCCTCCTGATCACGTTCACCTACATACCGGTGGGCAACATGATCTGGTACAGCTTCACCTCCTGGGACGGCCTGGACAAGACCAAGGACGTCGTGGGGCTGAACAACTTCGTGAAGATCTTCACCGATCCCAAGTACTGGCAAGTCTTTGTGGTCAGCCTGTACTACTTCGGTGCGTCGTTCCTGCAGATGGCCCTGGCGCTGTACTTCGCCACCCTGCTGAGCTTCAAGACCCGCTTCCGCAACATGTTCAAGGGCATCCTGTTCTTTCCGTACCTGATCAACGCCGTCGCGATCGCGTTCATCTTCCTGTTCTTCTTCCGCCCGGGCGGAACCCTCGACGCCGTGCTCGGCTTCGTCGGGCTCGGCGAGCTGTCCACCCAGTGGCTGGGCAACCCGGATGTGGTCAATTACTCCCTCGCCGGCGTCGCCATCTGGCGGTACATCGGTCTCAACTTCGTGCTCTTCCTCGGCGCCATCCAGTCCATCCCCGGCGAGCTCTACGAAGCCGCCGAGTTGGACGGCGCCAACAAGTGGCAGCAGTTCCGCTACATCATCGCCCCGGGCATCAAGCGCATCATCAGCCTGTCCTTCATCCTCGCCATCGCGGGCAGCCTCTCGGCGTTCGAACTGCCGTACATCATCACGGGCGGCACCAACGGCAGCATGACCTTCGTCATCCAGACCATCCAGACCGCGTTCGTCTACCGCAAGGTGGGCCTGGCCTCGGCCATGGCCGTCATCCTGCTCATCATCGTGCTGCTGGTCACCTGGCTACAGCGCAAGCTCGTGCCCGACGAGAAAGTGACCCTGGCCTCATGATGCGTTATCTCGGAACGACGGGAAAGTACGTCTCCCTGATCATCGGCTCCCTCGTCGCGCTCGTGCCCATCGTGGTGATCCTGTTCGCCTCGCTCAAGACCAATGTGGAGTACGCCGCCACCGGTCCCCTGATCCCGCCGTCGAACTGGTTCAATTTCGCCAACTTCGCCACCGCGTTCGTCGACGGCCGCATGATGCTCGGCTTCCTGAACACCACGATCATCGCGGTGGTCTCGGTCAGCGGCACCATCCTGATCGGCACCATGGCCGCCTACGTGCTCGACAGGTTCGAGTTCAGGTTCAAGAAGCTGGTCTTCGGCCTGTTCCTGATCGCCACCCTGGTGCCCGCCGTCACGACCCAGGTCGCGACCTACCAGGTCGTCAATTTCTTCCACCTGGTCAACACGCATGGCGCCGCGATCATCCTTTTCATGGGCACCGACATCGTCTCGATCTACATCTTCATCCAGTTCATGCAATCGATCCCGCGCTCCCTCGACGAGGCCGCCATGCTCGACGGCGCGAGCCGCCTCGGGGTCTACTGGCGCATCATCCTGCCGCTGCTCGGACCGGCCATCGCTACGGTCGTGATCATCAAGGGCATCGCCGTCTACAACGAGTTCTATATCCCCTACCTCTACATGCCCGCGCAGGACCTCGCCGTGATCAGCACCTCGCTGTTCCGCTTCCAGGGCCCCTACGGCGCACAGTGGGAAATAATCGCAGCCGGCATCATGATCGTCATCGTGCCCACCCTGATCATCTTCCTGTTCCTGCAGCGCTTCATCTACAACGGCGTCACCTCCGGCGCCACCAAATAACCGCCCCTCCCCTACGCAGCACCGACACACGACCACGCACTCACGCTATGTCTGGAAACACCATGCCGATCTCGTCACTGCCCACCCACACCCCCGCCGTCCGACTCCTCGACGCCGACTGGAGCCTCACGGCCCTGACTGGGCCGGCGCCGGCGCACATCCGCCGGCTCACAGTACCGGCCACCGTGCCCGGCTCGGTGCACACCGACCTGCTGGCCGCCGACCTCATCCCCGATCCCTACCTCGACGGCAACGAGCAGCTCCTCTCCTGGATCGGCCTGACCGACTGGCGCTACAGCACCACCTTCTCCTGGAACCCGGCCGGAGCCGACCGCTCTGAACTGGTCTTCGCCGGCCTGGACACCATCGCCGAGATCGAACTCAACGGGGTTCTGCTCGGCACCACCCGTAATATGCACCGCAGCTACACCTTCGACGTCGGCTCCAGGCTCAAGGCCGGTCTCAACGAACTCGTGGTCGTGTTCCGGTCCCCCGTCAAGGCCGCGGATGCCGCCAGCCTCGAACTCGGGTACCGCCCGCACGTCAACCACCACCCGTACAACGCCATCCGCAAGATGGCGTGCAGTTTCGGCTGGGACTGGGGCATCGACACCTCCACCTCCGGCCTGTGGAAGCCGGTGTCGCTGGTGAGCTGGTCGACGGCCCGCCTGACCGCCGTGCGTCCCATCGCCACCGTTCAGACCACCACCGTGCAGACCGCGGCCGGAGACACCTCCAGCCACAGCGCCGGAACCGTCGATGTGCACGTGGACATCAGCCGGGCTACGGATGCGCCCGTGAGTCTCACCGCCTCCGTCGCCGGGGTCAGCCGCACACTCGAACTCCCCGCGGGCGCCACCAGCGCCACGGTGTCCCTCGAGGTCCCCGAGGTCGATCTGTGGTGGCCGACCGGGTACGGCGAGCACCCGCTCTACGACGTCGTCGTCACCGTGCACGACGCCGACACGGCCGGCGAACTCGATCGTTCCCGCACCCGTGTGGGCTTCCGCACCGTGGAATTCGACACCACGCCCGACGCCGCGGGCACCCCGTTCACCCTGGTGATCAATGGCCAGAGCGTCTTCGTGCGGGGCGCCAACTGGATCCCCGACGACGCCTTCCCGCACCGGATCGACCGGGCTCGCTATCAGCGGCGGCTCGAGCAGGCCGAGTTCGCCCAGATCAACCTGATCCGGGTCTGGGGCGGCGGCATCTTCGAGAGCGACGATTTCTTCGACCTCTGCGACGAGAAGGGCATGCTCACCTGGCAGGACTTCCTGCTGGCCTGCGCCGCCTACGCCGAGGAGGCGCCGCTCGGCGACGAGATCGAGGCGGAGGCCCGGGAGAACGTCGCCCGGCTGGCCGCGCATCCGTCGCTGGTCGTGCTCAACGGCAACAACGAGAACCTCTGGGGGTTCGAGGAGTGGAACTGGAAGCTGCGCCTGGACGGCAAGACCTGGGGTGCCGGTTTCTACTACGACGTGTTCCCTGCGATCGTCGCCGAGCTCGCGCCGCACATCGGCTACACGCCCGGCAGCCCGTTCTCGCCCGTCGCCGGGAGTGTCCAGAACGACCTGCACCCCAACGACCCCGAGCACGGCACCATGCATATCTGGGACCTGTGGAACCAGCGCGACTACCCCGACTACCGCGACTACGCGCCCCGCTTCGTCGCCGAGTTCGGCTGGCAGGGACCGCCCACCTGGTCGACGCTCACCGAGTCGATCCACGACGAACCGCTCACCCCGGAGTCGCCCGGCATGCTCGTGCACCAGAAGGCCATGGAGGGCAACGTCAAGCTCACCGACGGCCTGCTGCCGCACCTGCCGCTGCCGAACGAGATCGGCGACTGGCACTGGGCGATGTCGCTGAACCAGGCCACCGCGATCAGTACGGCCATCGAGCACTTCCGTTCCCTGGCCCCGCACTGCATGGGCAGCATCGTCTGGCAGCTCAACGACTGCTGGCCGGTCACCTCCTGGGCCGCCGTCGACGGGTATGGCCGGCCGAAGCCACTGCTCTACGCGATCAAGCACGCCTACGCCGACCGACTGATCACGGTGCAACCCCGGGGCGACGGCCTGGCGGTCATCGCGGTCAACGACTCCGCCGAACCCTGGAGCGGGCAGCTCCGGGTGCGGCGGTACACAGACGCGGGCGTCGTCCTGGCCGAGCACGCCGAGCAGGTAACGCTGCCGGCGCGGTCGAACGTGACCGTGCCGCTGCCCGCATCCGTGTCCGCGACAACGGATGCGGCAGCGGAGCTCCTCCGCGCCGAACTCGGCGGCGTGCGGGGGCACTGGTTCTTCACCGAGGCCCGCGACAGCACGCTTTCGGACTCCGCTCCCGAGGTGCTGGCCGAGCGCACCTCGACCGGGTACACCGTGCGGGTCACCGCGGCCTCCCTCACCCGCGACCTGGCCCTGCTGGTGGACACCGTCGACCCCGATGCGCTTGTGGACGACATGCTCGTCACCCTGCTGCCCGGCGAGAGCGTGCTCTTCACGATCGCCTCGGTACTCGACGTGGACCCCGCGGCCTTCACCGCCCCCACCGTGCTGCGCAGCACCAACCAGTTGGTGCGGCCGTGACGGTCATGTCCTCCGGCGCCTCCGCATCCGTCTTGGCCGGCGACGTGTTGGCCCAGCCGGTCTGCGGCATGACCTGGGGCTGGACCGGCGTGCGCGGAGAATGGGCGACCGCCGCGGCCGCCGACTCGATGCGGCTCATGGCCGACCTCGGCGTCAACTGGACAGCGGTGGCCTACGCGGCCGTACAGGACACCGCCCAGTCGGAGGAGATCCCGTTCGGCGAGGCACCCACGGTCACCGACGACGAGGTGCGCTGGGCCATCAGAGAGGCTAAGTCCCACGGGCTGCAGGTCTGCCTGAAGCCCGTGGTGAACTGCGCCGACGGCACCTGGCGCGCCTACATCGGATTCTTCGACTGGGAGGTTCCCGGTGAACCGGGCTGGACCGAGTGGTTCCGGTCGTACACGGCGTTCATCCTGCACGCGGCCCGGCTCGCCGAGGAGGAGGGCGCCGAGATGCTCTGCATCGGCTGCGAGATGGTACGCGCCGACAGCCAGGACGCCCGCTGGCGCACGCTCATCGCCCTGGTGCGCGAGGTGTACAGCGGCCTGGTGACCTACAACTGCGACAAGTTCCAGGAGGACCACGTCACCTGGTGGGACGCCGTGAACGTCATCACATCCAGCGGGTATTACCCGATCGGGAGCTGGGACCTGGAGCTGGACCGGATCGAGCGGGTGGTCACCGCCAGCGGCAAGCCGTTCTTCTTCATGGAGGCGGGGTGCCCGAGCCGCACCGGCTCGCCTGCCAAGCCCAACGACTGGTCCCTGTCTGGTGGACCGTCCGGCGCCGAGCAGCTGCGCTACTACGAGGACATGTTCGCGGCCACCGATCGGCGAGAATGGATGCGCGGCTTCATGCTCTGGGACTGGCCCGCCACCCTGTACCCGGCAGACGCCGCGGCGCAGAATGACGACTACTGTGTCTACGGCAAACCGGCCGCGGCGTTCCTGGCCCGCACATACCGGGCCCTCACTCCCCCCGCACCAGCTGCAAGAACGGACCACCCATGAGCGCCCCCGCCAGCTCCCTCACCATCGACGCCGGACAGACCGGTATCCGGGCCCGGCTGCACAGCGCCACCGGTGAGGCCGTCCAGTTCCAGTTCGGCGGCATCCGCACCGACAGCGCCCTGGTCCCGCAGCTCGGCGACGTCGTCGCCCAGGTCGCCTCGACGACGGACGAACCGATCTTCACCGTCAGCGCGGGCATCTCGGGATTCTCGAAGGCCGAGACCGACCCGGCCGAGCTGCGGGCAGCGGGCGCGAGCCACGGGGTGCACGAGGTGTTCCTCGCGCACGACTCCGTCACCAGCTACCTCGGCGCCCTCGGCGACGAGCTCGGCGTGGTGGTCGCCGCGGGCACCGGCGTCGTCACCCTGGCGGTAGGCTCGACGGAGGTGGCCAGGATCGACGGCTGGGGCAACCTGATCGGCGACGCCGGCAGCGGTTACTGGATCGGCCGGGCGGCGCTGGATGCCGTGATGCGCGCCTACGACGGGCGCGGGCCGGCCACGGCGTTGAGCGCCGTGATGCGGCACGACTTTCCCAACATTGAGATGGCCTACCTCGATCTGCAGGCCGATCCGCTGCGGGTCAGCCGCATCGCCGCCTACGCCCGGCGGGTCACCGAACTGACGGCGACGGATGCCGTTGCCGCGCGTATCTGCGACGACGCGGCTGCCGAGCTGGTGCTCTCGGCCGCCACCGGGCTGCGCCGGGTGGGCCAGGCCGACCGCCCCGACCCCGTGGTGTGCGGGATCGGCGGGGTGCTGCGCACGCCGGAGATCGCGGTCCGGTTCGAACGGGGGCTGCGAAGCATCTGGCCGCAGGTGGACATCCGACCGCCGGGCGCCAACGCCCTCGACGGTGCCGAGTACCTGCCGCGGCTGGCTCCGACCAGCGCCCTGCGCGACCGCCTGGCCACCTCGATCGGTTGACCGCCCCGCCCGTCTGATCACCCGGTTCTCACCGCCGGTCCTGAGCGCCCTGAGCGCCCCTGGGCGGGGAAATGCGGCGGGTAGCCCGAGGGGGCGGGCGCCTAGCGCAGCTGGAGCAGGGCGGCCTCGAACGCCACCCAGGGCAGCATGGCGCACTTGACCCTGGCCGGTACTTGGAGACCCCGGCGAAGGCCGCGGCGTCGCCCATGACCTCTTCGTCGGGTTCGATGGTGCCGCGCGAGCGCAGCATCTCCCGGAAGAGGTCGAGCATGGCCTCGGCCTCGGCGACGCTGGTGTTCAGCACGGTGTCGTGCAGCACGGACGCCGAGGACATCGAGATCGAACAGCCCGCCCCGCGCCAGGTGAAGCCGTCGATCCGGGCATCCGCACCGCTGCCAGACAGGGCGACGCGCACGGTGACCTCGTCGCCGCAGGTGGTGTTCACCTGGTGCGACTGGGCCACGCGCAGGTCGGTGCCGGATGCGCCGGTGGCCGCGTCGGCGTCGAGTGCCGGCAGTTCGGTGACCGAGCCGTGCGCCGACTTGGCGTGGTCGAGGATGATCTGCTGGTACAGCTGCTGCATGGCGGAGGAGGTCATCGGGTGACTCCGAAGAACGGGGCGACCTCGGCGAGCACGGCCAGGAACTGGTCGACCTCGTCGTCGGTCGTGTACAGGTAGGTGCTGGCCCGGGTGGACGCGGTGACGCCGAGACGGCGGTGCAGCGGCTGGGCGCAGTGGTGGCCCACCCGCACGGCGATGCCGGCCTCGTCGAGGAACTGGCCCACGTCGTGCGCGTGAACGCCGGCGACATCCACGGCGGCCAGGCCGATGCGCTCCACCCCGACGCCGGGGCCGAGCAGGCGCACGCCCGGGATGGCTGTGACGCCCTCCACGAGCCGACGTCCGAGCTCGGCCTCCCGGGCGCGGATCCGGTCCATCCCGGTGTGCGCGAGGTAGTCCACGGCCGCGGCCAGGGCGATGGCCTGGGAGATGCGCTGGGTGCCCGCCTCGAACCGCTGCGGCGGCGCGAGGAACTCGGCGGTCTGCATGTCGACCGTGGTGATCATCGACCCACCGGTGAGGAACGGCGGCATAGCGGCCAGGAGTTCGGCCTTGCCGTAGAGCACGCCGATGCCGGTGGGGCCGAGCATCTTGTGACCGGAGAACACCGCGAAGTCCACGTCGAGGGCGGCCAGGTCGATGGCCAGGTGCGGCACGGACTGGCAGGCGTCGAGGAACACCAGCGCGTCGACACCGTGGGCGAGGGCGACGAGGTCCTCGATCGGGTTGATGGTGCCCACCACGTTGGACGCGTGGGTGACGGCGAGCAGCCGGGTGTGGGGGTTGACGATCTGGGCGGCGGCGGCCAGGTCGAGGGTGCCGTCGTCCTGCACCGGGATGAACCGCAGGGTGGCGCCGGTGCGCAACGCCAGCTGCTGCCAGGGGATGAGGTTGGAGTGGTGTTCCATCTCGGTGACGACGATCTCGTCGCCGGCACCCAACCGGAACCGGGCGGCGGCGGGGCCGCCGAGCCCGAGGGACGCGTTCGAGAAGGAGTAGGAGACCAGGTTGACGCCCTCGGTGGCGTTGGAGGTCCAGACGATCTCGTTCTCCCGGGCGCCCACGAACGCGGCGACGGTGGTGCGGGCGGCCTCGAACACCTCGGTGGCGGCGAACGCCAGGGTGTGCGCGCCGCGGTGCACGGCGGCGTTGCGTTGTTCGTAATACTCCTGCTCGGCCTCCATCACGCTGATCGGGTTCTGCGAGGTGGCGCCGGAGTCGAGGTAGTTGAGCGGATGCCCGTTGACCTGCTGGTTCAGCACCGGGAAGTCGTTGCGGATGCGCAGGACCTCGTCGGCGCTGAGGGTGTCGGCGACGAGTTTGGCGGCCCCGAGTTTGTCCGCGCCGGCCGTGCCGGTACGGGGAGTCTGGTCACGCGAGGAAGCCGGGGGTGCAACGAACGTCATACTCCAGGGTACCGTTCCGCCGCTGCCGGGTGGCAGGGTGCGTGGTATCCGCTCCGGCGGCCGAGCCGTCGCCTGCGAGGCTTAGGCTGGAACCCCGCAGAAAGGCCCGCCATGCCGCACGCTCCCCTCGTTTCACCGGGGCCGCCGCTCACCGCCGACCAGCGCCGGCGTTACGCCCGACAGCTCTCCCTCGACCAGGTCGGCGACCTCGGCCAGCGGCGCCTTGCCGTCGCCCGGGTCCTCATGATCGGTGCGGGTGGTCTCGGCTCCCCCGTTCTCACGGCGCTGGCCGCGGCCGGGGTGGGCACGATCGGCATCGTCGACTCCGACAGCGTCGAGGTGTCCAATCTGCACCGGCAGACGATCTACTCCATGGCCGACCTCGCCCAGCCCAAGGCCGAGGCCGCCGCCGCCGCCCTGCGCGCACACAACCCGTTGATCGAGGTCGTGGCGCACCAGACCCGGCTCACGGCGGCCAATGTGCTGGAGCTCGTGGACGACTACGACATCGTGGTCGACGGCACCGATAACTTCGCCACTCGCCATCTCGCGCATGACGCGGCCGCCAGGCTGCACAAGCCCTATGTCTGGGGTTCGGTCCTGCGCTTCGACGGGCTCGTCACGACCTTCTGGGTCGACGGCCCCCGGGGTGGCACCCGGTTGGCGGACCTCTTCCCCAGCACCCCCGGCCCCGACGAGGCCGAGACCTGCGCGATGGCCGGTGTGCTCGGTTCGGTGTGCGCGAGCATCGGCTCCATGATGGCCACCGAGACCCTCAAGCTCATCGTCGGCTTCGGCGAACCTCTGTTCGGCCGGCTGCTCGTGCACGACGGCCTGGATGCCTCCTGGCGCGAGGTGCCGTATTCGGGCTCGGCGCCGACGCCGAGCGACGCGGCCGATGCGCCTTCCGCTGACGCCGAGCCCGCTGAAAACGCGGATGGTGAAGACGCAGCTGCAGAAGACGGGCCTGCGGCAGCCGTGACCAGGGACACCAGCCACAGCCAGGTTCCCGGCCACTCCCACCCCGCCGCCGCCCCCGAGCCCGGCCCGGGCTCGGGAACGCCAGAGGAGATCGACTCGGAGGAGCTGGCCGCCCTGCTCGCGGCCCGGGCGGCCGGCACCGCCGACTTCGTGCTCGTCGACATCCGTGAGCCGTGGGAGCGCGACATCGTCGCGATCGACGGGTCCGCGCTGGTGCCCATGGCGCAGCTGCTCACCGAGAGCGCCCGGCAGGTGCTCGAGCCCGATTCGCGTGTCATCCTGTACTGCCACCACGGCACCCGCTCCGAGTACGCCCGCGGGGTGCTGCTCGACAACGGCTGGTCGGATGTGACCCACCTCGCGGGCGGCATCGACGACTGGGTTCGGCGGATCGAACCGGCCAAACCCCGCTACTGATCAGACGCGGCGGCCGGATCAGTGGCCCGGCGCTTCTCTCTTGCCGGTCGGTCAGTCCCCGAGCACGCGCCGGGCGACGTTCATCGCGCCCATGCCCTTGGGCCAGCCGGCGTAGAACGCCACGTGCGTGATGGCCTCGATGAGCTCGACCCTGGTGACACCGTTCTTCACGGCGTGGTCGAGGTGGAAGGCGAGCTGCTCGGTGTCGCCGCCGGCGGTCAGCACGGCGACCGTGATCAGACTGCGGTCGCGCGGTGACAGCTCCGGGCGGTTCCAGACATCCTCGAAGAGGACATCGTCGGTCAGGGCGGCGAGCTTGGGCGAGAAGTCGCCCAGGGCTCGGCGTCCGCCGCCGACCTGCGTGCGGTGCTGGCTGGTGCTGCTGTCGGTCATTGTCGTTTCCTTCGGCCGTGGTGAGTGTGTCGTGCGGCAGGGCGTGCGCCCATCACCATGACATCGCATCGGCGCTCGCTCGGGGAGTCCCTGCTGGAGGGGGTACTGACAGGGTGTTCCTCACCGGCCCGGGGTGTCCTAGGGTCGACGGCGGGCGACCTCGGGCACACCCCCGGGCGTCCGCGAGCATCGCCAGAACCACCAGGGCACCATCGAGGAGAACCATCATGCAGATCGAACCCCGCACACCCACCGTCAAGAATCCGGCCGCTCAATTCGCCGGTGACGTGTGGCTGGACTCTGTCGCCACCCCGCACACGGACGACCAGCGGATGACCGTCGTCGTCGTGCGATTCGCCCCCGGCGCGCGCACGGCTTGGCATTCCCACGCGCGCGGCCAGTACCTCCGGGTCACCCAGGGCGTGGCCCGCTTCGGCACCCGCGACGGGAGCGTCATCGAGGTCTACCCCGGCCAGACGCTCTACACCCCGCCTGGCGAAGAACACTTCCACGCTGCCTCGCAGGAGAGCTTCATGGAGCACATTGCCATGCTCGAATCCGCCGACGATCCCGCCACGACCACCGTCTGGCTCGAGCACATCACCGACGAGGACTACGCGGGGAGGTAACCCTTCGCGGCAGTGTGATCCGTACGCGTCACGCCCACTGTGCCCACGAGCCCATCCGGTTATGGTGTGCGCAGTGGGACTCGATCGAGCCCTGCCTGCAGCGATGGAGGTAGTCATCATGGACGATGGCGGCACACGAGACGGCACGACGGGCAGCATCCCGGTTCACCCCGGCAAGGCACGCACGGCCGACAACACAGCCGATGACGTGGCCGCGGACCGCGGCTTCCTGGGCAGCATCGAGCCCCTGGTCATCCGCGCGGATGACGGACGGGTGGTGTGGGAGATGGACAGCCTGTCGTTCCTGGCCGGCGAGGGGTCGGAGAGCGTCAACGACAGCCTCTGGCGCCAGAGCGCCCTCACCGCCAAGCACGGTCTCTACGAGGTGACAGAGGGCATCTACCAGGTGCGGGGGTTCGACCTCTCGAACGTGACCTTCGTCGAGGGCGAGCGCGGGGTGGTCGTGATCGATCCGCTCATCTCGGCCGAAACCGCCGCAGCGGCGCTCGACCTGTACCGCCGGCACCGTGGAGACCGCCCGGTCACCGCCATCGTCTACACCCACGCGCACGTCGACCACTTCGGCGGCGTGCTCGGGGTAGCCGAGCCGGACTCCGCGATCCCCGTGGCCGCCCCCGAGCATTTTCTCGACAACGCCGTATCCGAGAACGTCTACGCCGGCACGGCCATGTTCCGCCGCGGCTACTACTACGACGGCCATCCGCTGGCCCGCAGCGCGTCGGGCCGGGTGGGCATCGGCCTGGGTCCGGGCGCCTCAACGGGCAGGATCGGACTGCTGGTGCCCACCATCGAGATCACGCAGACCGGTCAGGAGGAGGTGCTTGACGGGTTCGCATCGTCTTCCAACTCACCCCCGGCACCGAGTGCCCGTCGGAGATGAACCTGTACTTCCCCGACCACCGTGCGCTCTGCATGGCAGAGAACGTCACACACACGCTGCACAACCTGCTCACCCTGCGCGGCGCCCAGGTGCGTGACCCGCGCATGTGGTCACGGTACATCGGCGAGGCCATCGAACTGTTCGGGCACCGGTCGGATGTCGAGTTCGCCTCGCATCACTGGCCGACCTGGGGCACTCGGGAGATCATCGACTTCCTCGGCGAACAGCGGGACCTCTACGCGTACCTGCACGATCAGACCGTGCGGCTGATGAACCAGGGGCTCACCGGCATCGAGATCGCCGAGGACTTCGAGTTGCCGCCCAGCCTCGCTACGCTGTGGCACACCCGGGGGTACTACGGCTCGGTGAACCACAACGTCAAGGCCATCTACCAGCGCTACCTCGGCTGGTACGACGGCAACCCCGCCCACCTGTGGCAGCATCCGCCGACCGCCGCCGCCAGCCGGTACGTCGAGGTGATGGGCGGTGTGGCGGCCACGCTCGAGCACGCCCGCCGGTATCTCGAGGCAGGAGACCTGCGCTTCGCCGTCGAGCTGGCCAGCCACGCTGTTTTCGCGGACCCCGGCGACGGCGCGGCCCGGGAACTCCTGGCGGACGGGCTTGAGCGGTTGGGCCTCGGCGCGGAGAACGCCACCTGGCGGAATGTCTTCCTCACCGGCGCCAACGAACTGCGGTACGGAATCGGCCGGAACGACATGAGCGCAGGTGGGCTGCTCAGCGCCCTCACGGTCACCCAGCTCTTCGACACCCTCGCGATCCGGGTGGTCGGGCCACGAGCCTGGAACGAGAGCTTCGCCATCAACTGGGTGATCACCGACACCCGCGACCTGTATCGCCTGGAGCTGAGCCACGGGGCCCTGGTGCACTATCCGATGCAGAAACCCCGCGCCGCGGACCTCAACGTGCGCATCAGCCGCACCCGCCTCGCTCAGGCGGTGGCCAGCGGCTCGTTCAGCGGCGTCGACATGACGGGTGACACCGGGGTGCTGTCACGGTTGTTCGCTCTGCTCGACGCGCCGGATCCGTCTTTCGCCGTCGTCTCTCCGTAGCGGGCCGCTCGGGGCGGGCCCGCCTCAGCCGCCGGCGAAGGGCGGCAGCACGTCCAGCCGGTCGCCGTCGTCCAGCACCCGGGCCCGGTCCGTGGTGGCCACGCCGTTCACGATGAAGGAACAGCGCGCGAACACTGCGGGCGAGGTGCTGTCCACGTCGTCGAGGAACGCGCCGATGGTAGCCCCGGCCGGCAGCCGGCGGGTCTCCTCGGCCATGCCGGTGGCCGCCTTCGCGGCGGCGTAGTACCGAACCTGCACCTGCATACTGATGGACCCTTCGTCGTGGTCGGGTGGAGTTTCCCCGGCCTGTTCACTTTCGTGGCTCCAGCCTACGACGGGTCACCACGTCAGGAGCGGGCCGCAGCAGGTAGACCAGCTCGACGAGGCCGGTGTCGAAGACCTGGGCGCTCGTGAGATCGAGCACCGTGGGATCGATGTCGTCGGGGAAGACCCCGCGGCCGGAGCCGATCACGACGGGCATCACCACGAGCCTCACCTCGTCGACCTCGCCCGCGGCGAAGAAGGCCCGGCTGAGGGCGAGACTCCCCCACAGGCACTCCGTCTGGCTGCGGTCGAATTCGGCGGTGCCGCCCTCGAGTAGCTCGGAGGCGGCGAACTCGCCGTCGGAGTTCGCCGCGAACCCGTCGGCGGTCACGCACTCCTGCACCACAAGCCGTCCCATGCCCTGCCTGCCCTTCCCGGCCGCGCCGCCGGCACCTTCCGCCCGGCCGCCCCGGCCCCACGCGTCCGAAGCAGAATACGCCGGGTCCAGGTCGCTTCGCGGGGGCACGGCCACGGATGCCGTCATCCGCCCCGGGTGCGGCAAGATGGTGCCATGAGCGCGCGCACGATCCAGCAGCACCGCGAGGCCGTGGCGACGCTTCTCGCACCGCTGTTCCAGACCCGGTCCGTGGAGACCCTCACCCTCTCGAGCGAGCGGCTCATCGCCGACCCCGACGGTTTTCGTGCGCGCACCCTCGCCGCCGCCGTGGCTTCGCCGGTGTCGTTGCCGCCCTTCGACAACTCGCAGATGGACGGCTACGCCGTACGCTCCGGCGATCTGTCGGCGGCCGCCGGCGGCACCCCGGTCACGCTTTGTGTCGCCGACCGCATTGCCGCCGGAGACACCGGCACCCCGCTGCGGGCCGGAACCGCCGCGCCCATCATGACGGGTGCGCCGATTCCGCCCGGCGCGGATGCGGTCGTCCCGATCGAACAGGCCGACCCGCCACGATTCCTGCCCCCGGCGGCGGCGGGCACGGTGTCATTCGCTGCGCCCGTGGCCGCCGGCACCTTCGTGCGGCCCGCCGGGAGCGATGTGGCCGCTGGGGAACTGCTGCTGCCGGCCGGTAGCCACCTCGGGCCCGCGCAGCTCGGGGTTTTCGCGGGCACCGGGGTGACCGAGATCACCGTGCTCCGGCGCATCCGGGTGCTGCTCATCGCCACCGGCCACGAGATCCGCGCGGCCGGCGAGCCGCTCGCCGCCGGGCAGATCTACGATTCCAACAGCGTGATCCTGACCCAGGCCCTGCACGATGCGGGCTGCACTGTGGTCGCGCGGCCCTGCCCGTCGGACGATGCCGCCGACCTGCTCGCGCTCCTGACGTCGGCGCCAGAAGTGGACCTGATCGTCACCGTGGGCGGTGTGAGCGCCGGTGCCCGCGAGGTGGTGCGCGACGCGCTCGGCCCTCTCGGCGTCGAGTTCCTGCACGTGGCCATGCAGCCCGGCGGCCCGCAGGGGCTCGGCGAGATCGCCCGCCCGAGTGCTGCCGACGGCGATGCCACCGCTCCGGTGCCCGTGGTCTCCTTCCCCGGCAACCCGGTGAGCGCCCTCATCTCCTTCGAGGTGTTCCTGCGCCCCCTGCTGCGCGCCCTGGCCGGCCTGCCCCGGCCCGAGCGGGCCCTGCTGCGCGCGCCGTTGGCGACCGCGGTGGAATCGCCGGCCGGCAAGCACCAGCTGCGCCGCGGCATCCTGCGGCCGGACGGAACGCTCGAGCTGGTGGGCGGTCCGAGTTCGCACCTCCTCCATTCCTACGCGGCAGCGACCGTGCTGGTGCACCTTCCCGTCGGGCTCGACAGGGCCGCCGCGGGAGAGCCCGTGAACTATTGGAGTATCGATGACTGACAGCACGCCCCTCTCCGGCACCGGGGACCACACGAATGGCAACACCGACGGCGTCACCGGGACGGGCGCGGACGCGAGCCCGGCCGACGAGACATCGCCCCGGCTCAGCCACGTGCGCGCCGACGGCGCGGCCCTGATGGTGGATGTGACGGACAAGCCCGTCACCAAGCGGCGCGCCACGGCCACCGCCACCCTCATCACCCGGCCCGACGTGATCGACCTCGTGGTGGCAGGCACACTCCCCAAGGGTGAGGCTCTCGCCGTGGCCCGGGTGGCGGGCATCATGGGCGCCAAGCAGACCTCGGCGCTGATCCCGCTCTGTCATCCGCTGCCGATCTCGGGCGCGACCATCGACTTCGAGCCGGGCCTGGACAGGGTCGTCATCACCGCGACGGTGAAGACCACCGGGGTCACCGGCGTGGAGATGGAGGCGCTGACCAGCGTGTCGGTGGCCGCCCTCACCCTCTACGACATGATCAAGGCCGTCGACAAGCACGCCGTCATCACCGACATCCGGGTGTTGGCCAAATCCGGCGGCAAGAGTGGCGACTGGAGCCTCGAATGACCCCGGCCACTGCGCCGGAGCCGGCCGGGGGTTCCGGCGGGAGCGCCGTCGTGCGGCGGACCGCGCAGGTGATCGTGGCGTCGACCAGGGCGGCGACGGGGGTGTACGCCGATCGCACCGGTCCGGTCATCGACGCATGGCTGCAGGACCGGGGCTGGCTGGTGCTCGAGCGTGCCGTCGTGGTGGACGGTGAGCCCGTGGGCGACGCCCTGGCCGCCGCCATCGAGGCGGGCCTCGACCTCGTCATCACAACGGGCGGCACCGGGGTGAGCCCCACCGACCGCACCCCCGAGCAGACACTGCCGCTGCTGGACCGGGAACTCCCCGGAATCATGGAGGAACTGCGCCGCCGCGGTGCTGCGTCCACCCCGCTGGCCGTGCTGTCCCGCGGTCACGCCGGCATCGCGCGCGGCCGTACCGTGGTGATCAACCTGCCCGGCTCCACGGGCGGGGTGCGCGACGGCCTGGGCGTGCTCGCCGACATTCTCGACCACCTGCTCGACCAGGTCGCCGGGCTGGACCACGACACCCGAATCATCGCCGGCGGTGCGCCGCCCGCAGCAGCGCACGCAGCGAGACCCGCAGCACCACTGACGAAGGGCCCGCACCATGACCGCTGACATCCCCGACGCCCTGGCTCAGGGAACCGTGCTGTTCGCCCGCGTGGACGACACCCCCATCACCGTGGAGGAATGCACGGCGGCCGTGGCCGACACGGCCGCCGGCGCCGTCGTCTCGTTCGCGGGCGTGGTGCGCAACCACGACGAGGACCGGGGCGTCACCTGGTTGCGCTACAGCGCGCATCCGAGCGCCGAGGCCGTGCTCTCCGACGTCGTGCGGGACGTGGCCCTGGCCCACCCCGGCTGCCGGATC
This sequence comes from Cryobacterium sp. PAMC25264, assembly GCF_019443325.1. NCBI lineage: Bacteria > Bacillati > Actinomycetota > Actinomycetes > Micrococcales > Microbacteriaceae > Cryobacterium > Cryobacterium sp. PAMC25264. Next base: position 1,204,062 of record NZ_CP080383.1, on the reverse strand, counting down.
GCCGCCGCCCACCGGGTCGGCGACCTCGGGATCGGCGACATCGCGCTGGCCTGCGCGGTAGCCTCCGCCCACCGCGCAGCGGCCTTCGCCGCCTGCGCGGCCCTGGTCGACGAGATCAAGACCCGGGTGCCGATCTGGAAGGAACAGGGCTTCACCGACGGCAGCACCGAATGGGTCGCCGCGCTCGGCTGACCCCACCGCCCCGGGCCGCTGGCAACTGTTCCCGAAGCGGACAAGTGGTGCCGGCACACCGGGTGCACTTGTCCGGACGGGGAACAGTTCGGTGCCGATCATGCCGCAAAACTGGGCATTCGCTGGGCGGCACTGGCGCGGTTAACATCGCCGACACAAAGCTGCGCTTGACTAGGGGTGTCGGCACCAGAAATGGGAGCCGTACGGTGCTGCCCCGAGGCGATACCGAACACCGGATGCCCGCATCCCGCACAAACCAGCTCGCACCGAAACGCTCTCACCGACCGGCTCCCCAGGGGCCGCTCGCAGAGAGCGGTTCGCGCAGGGCATCTCGTACAGAGGAGGCACGGATGGACCTGACCACCGTTGCGACCATCACTCCGGCTCGCACCCGGTCGGACCTGGCCCTGCTGGGCCCGTCCGTCGTCCCGCTGGCGGGCGGCTCCGAGCTCTTCGCCGACCCGCGCATCCACCTCACCGGACTCGTCGACCTGCACACCATGGGCTGGCCGCCCCTCACCGTCACCCCCGAGGGTCTGGAGATCGCCGCCACCTGCACGCTCGCCGACCTCTCCCGCATGCCCGCCGAGCCCGGCTGGACCGCCCACCCGGTCTTCCACCAGGCCTGCACCGCCCTGTTCGGGTCGTTCAAGGTCTGGAACGTCGCCACCGTCGGCGGCAACCTCTGCACCTCGCTGCCGGCCGGCCCGATGATCTGTCTCACCGCCGCACTGGACGCCCGAGTGCTGATCTGGCGCGCCGACGGCAGCGACGAGTGGATGCCCGCCCTCGACTTCGTCACCGGCAACACCACCAACGTGCTCGCTCCCGGCGACGTGCTGCGCTCGATCCACCTGCCGGCCGCGACCCTGACCTCCCGCACCGCCTACCGCAAGATCGCGCTGTCGCCACTCGGCCGCTCCGGGGCCGTGCTCATGGGCCGGCTCGACGCCGACGGTGCCTTCGTGCTCACCGTGACGGGCGGCACCGTGCGCCCGGTGCAGCTGCGCTACCCGCAACCGCCCGACCCGGCCGTGCTCGCCGCGGACATCGCCGGCATCGACGCCTGGTTCACGGATGCCCACGGCGCCGCCGACTGGCGCCGCGCCGTGAGCGGACTGCTCGGCGAGGAAATCCGGCAGGAACTGGCCGGTCCGGCCCACCGGCCCACCCCGCCCACCGGCACCGGCATCCGCACGGACGCCCGAATCGACACAGACACAGACAAAGACACAGACACAGACACCCCGGACGGGAGCCACGCATGAAGCTCAGCGTGAACGGCGTCCCGCTCGACGCCCCGGCCGCAGCCGGCCAGGTTCTCCGCACCTACCTGCGCGAGCAGGAGCACTTCGAGGTCAAGAAGGGCTGCGACACGGGCGACTGCGGCGCATGCTCGGTGCTCGTCGACGGCACCCCGGTGCACTCCTGTATCTACCCGGCTTACCGGGCCGAGGGCCGTGAAGTCACGACGGCCACGGGCATTGGCCGCCCCGACCACCTCGCCCCGATCCAGCAGCGTTTCATCGACGCCGCCGGCTTCCAGTGCGGCTTCTGCACACCGGGCATGGTCGTGACGGCCTCGACCATCCAGGACCATCAGCTGCACGACCTGCCGCGCCTGCTCAAGGGCAACCTCTGCCGGTGCACGGGCTATCGGGCCATCGACGACGCCATCCGCGACCGGCATACCCCGGCCGACGGCTGCGAGCACGAGCACAACGACCACGCGGTGGATGCGGCCCACCCGACGAAGACGCCGGTCACCGGCCTCGGCCCGGTGCGAACCACCACGCCCCGCACCCCCCGTACTTCCGCCACCGACGGCCAGGTCGGCGGGTCGTTGCGCGCGCCCGCCGCGGCCCGGGTGGTGAGCGGTCAGGAGCCGTACACCCTCGACGTGGCTGTGCCCGGCCTGCTGCACCTCAGCGTGTTGCGCAGCCCCCACGCTCACGCCAGGGTGCTCTCCATCGACGACAGCGCCGCCCGTGCCCTGCCCGGCGTGCACGCCGTGCTCAGCCACGCCGACGACCCCGGCACCCTCTACTCCTCCGCCCGGCACGAGAGCCGGCTCGACGACCCCGACGACAGCCTGGTCTTCGACACCGTCATGCGGCACCGCGGTCAGCGCGTCGCGGCTGTGGTCGCCGACTCGGTGGCGATCGCCGAACACGCCTGCCGGCTGCTCGTGGTGGAGTACGAGGAGCTGCCGCCGGTCTTCGACCCGGCCGAGGCCCTCGCGCCCGGCGCCCCGCTTGTGCACGGCGACAAGGATCCCGTGAACAGCAGGGTCGCCGACCCGGGCCGCAACCTCGTGGCCGAGCTGCACGGCGAGTACGGCGATGTCGCCGCGGGTCTCGCCGCCGCTGACACCGTGGTCACCGGTACCTGGCAGACTCAACGCGTCGCCCACACCCAACTGGAGACGCACGCCACGATCGGTTGGCTGGAGGACGAGCGGCTGGTGCTTCGCACCAGCTCGCAGGTGCCGTTCCTCGTGCAGAAGGAGATCAGCCACATCTTCGGACTCGACCTCGAGGCCGTGCGGGTCTTCACCGCGCGCGTCGGCGGCGGGTTCGGCGGCAAGCAGGAGATCCTCACCGAAGACGTGGTGACCCTCGCGGTGCTGAAGACCAATCGTCCGGTGCAGTACGAGTTCACCCGCACCGACGAACTCGCCGCATCCCCCGCCCGCCACCCCATGCGGGTCGGCGTCACCCTGGGCGCGACCAGCGACGGCCGGCTCACGGCTCTGGCGATCGAGGTGCTCTCCGATACCGGCTCGTACGGCAACCATGCCCCCGGCGTCATGTTCCACGGCACCAGCGAGTCCGTCGCCCTGTACAACGTGCCCAACAAACGGGTGGACGCCCAGGCCGTGTACACGAACAACCCGCCGTCGGGCGCCTTCCGCGGCTACGGTCTCGGCCAGGTGATCTACGGCATCGAGAGCGCGCTCGACGAGCTCGCCCGCGAGCTGGACATCAACCCGTTCGACCTGCGCAGGATCAACTCGGTGCGCCCCGGCGACCCGCTTGTGGTGACCCACGAGGAGGGTGATGACATCGGCTTCGCCAGCTACGGGCTCGACCAGTGCCTCGATCTGGCCCAGGCAGCCCTGGCCCGCGGCAACGGTATGACCGCGCCGACCGGTGCCTCCTGGCGGGTGGGCGAAGGCATGGCCTCCTCCATGATCGCCACGACTCCCCGCGCGGACATTACTCCCAGGCGGCCATCACACTCGGTGCCGACGCGCGCTACATCGTGCGGGTGGGTACCTCCGAGTTCGGCAACGGCACCAGCACCGTGCACACCCAGATCGCCGCGACCGCGCTCAACACAGCTCCGGACCGGATCGAGATCCGGCAGTCCGACACGGATGCCGCCGGCTACGACACCGGAGCGTTCGGCTCGGCCGGCGTTGTCGTAGCCGGCAAGGCCGTGCACGGCGCAGCGACCACCCTTCTCGCCCGGCTGCGTGGCCTGGCTGCCGAGCGCACGGGCGCCGCCGCGGAGTCGTTCACGCTCGAGGCCGACGGCCTCCGCTCCGGCGAGCTGTTCGTGCCCCTGACCGAGCTGGCCGGACCCGATGGCCTCACCGCCATCGGCCGGGAGGACGGCGCCCGCCGTTCACTGGCGTTCAACGTGCACGCCTTCAGGGTGGCCGTGAACACCGACACCGGCGAGGTACGGATGCTGCAGTCGATCCAGACCGCCGATGCCGGCTTCGTGATGAACCCGGAGCAATGCCGCGGACAGGTCGAAGGTGGCGTCGCCCAGGCGATCGGTACCGCGCTCTTCGAGGAACTCATCCTCGACGGCGCCGGCACCGTGACCACCCGGGTGCTGCGCAACTACCACGTGCCGCAACTGGCCGACCTGCCCGTGACCGAGGTCTACTTCGCCGACACCGCCGACGACCTGGGGCCGTACGGCGCCAAGTCGATGAGCGAATCGCCCTACAACCCGGTGGCGCCGGCCCTGGCCAACGCGGTGCGCGACGCCATCGGGATTCGTTCGTATGAACTCCCGATGTCGCGCGACAGGGTGTGGCGTCTGGTGAACCGCCCCGCTCTCCAGGCCCCGGCCCGACAGGGATAGGCCTGCAGGGAGGGACCTGGAGCCAGTGGCCGGTGGGTCACTCCACGTCGGAGGTGGCGCGGCTCGGGCCCGCCGAGACCGCCTTCATTTCCTTGCCGTGCACCGAGACCGCCCAGATAACCAGCACGTCGATGGCGATCATGGTGATCGACCAGAGCGGGTAGGCGCCGAGGAAGGCGATGTTCACCAGGGCGCTGGCGAAGGCGAGGATGATCGCGACGACGCGCGCCCACATCTGCCCGGCCAACAAGGCCACGCCGGCGAGGATCACGACGGCTCCGAGGATGGTGTGGACCCATCCCCACGTCGTGTAGTCGACCTGCACCACCAGGCCCTCACTGCCGACCAGATAGTAGGTGTCCTGGAACAGGGCAACGAGGCCCTGGATGACGTGGAACGCGCCCATCATCAGCATCCGGCGAAGACGATCCAGCCGGTCCAGCCCGATACCTCGGTGTCGGCGCTGTAGCTCTGGGCGGTGGCGGCCCCGGTCGTGGTGCCGGTTGCCTGTCGTGTGTTGGTCATTTCGCTTCCTCCATTCACTGGGCTCGTCGATCACGCTAGTGCGCCTTCGAACCCGTTTCGTCCCCCGAATGGGGTGAGGGCTGGAACGAAACCGCTGGTCAGGGCGGAGGCGATGAGCGAGTCCAGCACATCGACGGGTGTGGCCGTCGGAGGTCAGGACACCGGGTGAATCGGTCCCGGCAGGTCGCGCAGGGGCAGCCCGGTGGCGCCCGATCGGGCGGCGAGGATCTCGGCGACGATCGACACCGCGGTCTCCTCCGGGCTGCTGGCGCCCAGGTCCAGCCCGATGGGCGAGTGCAGCCGGGCCAGGTCGGGCTCGGCGACGCCGGCCTCGCGCAGGCGCAACATCCGGCGGTCGTGGCTGCGCCGTGAACCCATGGCGCCCACGTAGGCCACGTCCAGGCCCAGCGCCGTCTCGAGCAGCGGCAGGTCGAACTTCTCGTCGTGGGTGAGCACGCAGACCACGGTGCGCGCGTCGGTGTCGGTGCGGGCCAGGTAGTCGCTGGGCCATTCGACCACGACCTCGGCCGCGGCCGGAAAACGTTCGGGGGTCGCGAACACGGCGCGGGCGTCACACACCGTGACCCGGTAGCCCAGCAGGCTCGCGGCCGCGGACAGCGCGGCGGCGAAGTCCACAGCGCCGAAGATCAGGCAGCGCGGCGGTGTCGCCGCCACCAGGTACAGCACCCGGCTCTGCACGCCGTCGCAGTCAACGGTGCCGAGGTCGGTCTCGCCCCGCGTGATGCGAGCGTCGAGCTCGGCACGGATGCGGCGCTCGGCGTCCGGATCCAGGCCCGCCTCCGCGGCGTCAGAGTCATCCACCTTCAGGGCCGCCCCGGCAGCGTCAGGGCCGTCCGCCGCCGCTCCCGCGTCCTCCAGGCTGCCGGCATCCCCGTCGGTGCCGGGACCGGCCGGTCCGTTCGGCACCAGGATACGGCCGGCTCCGGCTCCGGACACGACGAGGGCCAGGCCTGCGGCCCGGCCGGCCGTGGCACGGGCGAGCTGGGCACGTGCGGCGCCGGCGAGGGCGTTCCGCCGGCCCGCGGGGGCGAACTCGGTGAGGAACACCTCGACGGTGCCGCCGCAACTCAGCCCTACGGCGAAGGCGTCGTCGTCGGTGACGCCGAATTCGGTCAGGCGGCCACGGCCATCGGAGAGCACCTCCTGGGCGCTCTCGAAGATGGCTCCCTCGACACAGCCGCCGGAGATGCTGCCGATCACGGCGCCGGCGTCGGTGACGGCCATGGCCGTGCCGAGGGTGCGTGGCGCGCTGCCGAGAACCCGGGTGACCGTCGCGACGGCCACCCGGTGTCCGTGGGCCAGGGCCTCGAGCAGCTCGCCGGCGATCTCGAGCACGGCTAGCTGCCTGCGCTCTGGTCCATGCCCATCCGTCGCAGCACCAGGTTCTCGGCGAACTGCGCCACGCCGTAGAGCACCATCGACACGATGGTGATGACCACCACAGACGACCAGACCTCGAAGTTCTTCACCTGGGAGACCGCCACGACGATACCGTAGCCGAGGCCCTGGCCGGTGGCGAGCCACTCGGCCAGCAGGGCGCCCGTGATGGCGCCGGGGATCGAGATCTTGATGGCCGCGAAGAACGACGGCAACGAGCTGGGCAGCGCCACCTTGCGCAGCGCGGTGAACGGGGTGCCGCCGTACACGGCGATGACGTCGCTCACCTGCGGGGACGCCGAGCGCAGGCCGAAGGCGATGTTCACCAGGGCCGGGAAGAGCACGACGATCGCTCCGGTGACCACGGCGATCGACGGGCCGCGACCGGTGATGAGGATCAGTACCGGGACGAAGGCCACGAGCGGCACGCTGCGCAGCAGCAGCGCGATGGGCATGAGAGCGTGCTCGATCCCCTTCGACAGCGTGAACAGTGTCGCGAGGACCAGCGCCACCAGGATGCCGGCGACGAAACCCAGGAAGGCGTCGGTGAGGGTGACCCCGAGGTTCGTGAGGATCAGCACCCGGTTCTCGGCGGCCGCTGGGACCGTGAACAGCCAGTTGAAGACATCCGCCGGGCCCTTGGCGATGAACGGGGAGATGCCCAGCAGCAGGATCAGGCCCTGCCAGGCGGCCAGGACGATCACGAGGGTGAGCACGCCCGTGCCGAGGGCACGGCCGAGGTAGGCGCCGAGGCCGCGGGCCTGCGCGCCGGTGGTCTTGGTCAGCACGGCCGGCTGGCCGGTGACGAGGGTCTGGGCGCTCACGAGCTGCTCCGTCCGGTGGTCCAGGGGGTGGCGAAACGGGAGATCACGGCGAAGAGCAGGTAACCGATACCGGCCAGGAGGCCCGCGACCAGCGCGAGGCTCCAGACCCGTTCCACGTTGGCGGCGTTACCGGCCGCGAGCATGGCCAGGCCGAGTCCGCGCTCGGCGCCGCCGAGGTACTCGCCGAGGATCGCGCCGAGCAGGGCGGCCGGGGCCGCGATCTGCAGGGCGTTGAGCACGCTGGGGGTGCCGGCGATCAGCCTGACCTTCCGCAGCTGGGTGAACTTGGTGCCGCCGTACACGCTGACCAGGTCGAGGCTGGCCTGGTCGGCCGCCTTGAGCCCCACAAGGGAGCCGACCACAGTGGTGAAGAACACCGACAGGGCAGCCAGGAAGACGGCGGTGCCGGACGGGTCGCCCCGGGGCGGCCCGATGACGATGTAGGCGATGGGCCCGATCGCCACGATGGGCACGCAGTAAGTGATCACGGCGATCTGCAGGGCGATCTTCTCGATGCGCGGCACGATCAGCACCAGGCCGGCCAGGATCAACGCCAGCCCGTTTCCCCAGAGGAAGCCGAGGGCGGCCTCGCTGAGGGTCATGGTGATGTGCGGCCAGTAGAAGCCCAGGCCGTCGTTGACGAACTGCGTCACGACATCGGCCGGGGTGGGAATGGCCCCGCCGGGCACGGATCCGGCGTTCTGGAAGATCGTCAGGGCGCTGACCCACCAGAGGGCCACGACGACGACGATACCGATCAGGCCGGTGGCCCAACCGGGCAGGCCACGGGTGACCGGCATCAGTGCGCTCCGGAAGCCGCGGCGGTGTCGGCGCCGAAGAGCAGTTCGGAAGCCCGGTCGTGCAGGGCGTGGAACTCCGGCGTGCGCATCATCTCGGGCAGGCGCGGGCGGGGCAGGTCGATCTCGATGACCTCTTTGACACGGCCGGGCCGCGGGCTCATCACGGCCACCTGGTCGGAGAGGAAGATGGCCTCGGAGATGCCGTGCGTGACCATGAGGGTCGTCGCGGGCTTCTCCGTCCAGATGCGCAGAAGCTCCACGTTGAGGCGCTGTCTGGTCATGTCGTCGAGGGCGCCGAAGGGCTCGTCGAGGAGCAGCACCGAGGGCTTGAGCACCAGGGAGCGGGCGATCGAGACGCGCTGGCGCATCCCGCCGGACAGCTGGGCTGGCTTGGCCTTCTCGAAGCCCGTGAGGCCCACGAGCTGGATGAGTTCGGTGACGTAGTCCTCGTCGACCGGCATCCGGGCGACCTCGAAGGGAAGTTTGATGTTGCTGCGCACGCTCCGCCACGGCAGCAGGGCGGAGTCCTGGAACGCGATGCCCAGCTCGTGGCCGCTGCGGAGCTCGGCGGGGCTCTTGCCGTCGACGCGCGTGGTGCCGCTGGTGGGGTTCTCCAGGCCGGCCAGGATGCGCAAGATGGTGGATTTGCCGCAGCCGGAGGGGCCGAGCAGGGACAGGAAACTGCCCTTGTCGGTGTGCAGGTTGGCGTTGTCGAGCGCGACAACCTCCTTGCGACCGACCGAGAAGGTCTTGTGGAGCTCAGAGATGTGCAGTCCGGTTCCCGAGGTGGTGGCCGAAGTGGTGGCCGCCGGGCCGGTGTCGATCGTACTCACGTCGTACATTCCTTACTGGGCGTCGTCGGGGACCGGATACCCAGTATCGCCGACGGCACCCGCCTCCAGGAGACGGGTGCCGCAATGATGCCGAGTGGTGGTGCGACTAGCGAGTTGGTGCCGGTTGCGTGCAGCGGGTGAGGTGCTGCGGTACTGACTGGTGCGGAGCCTACTTGCTGTACTTGACGAGGTCGGGGTTCTCCTTGTAGACCTCGGCGAGCAGGCTCAGGTCGAACAGCGACTTGGCGTCGATGTCGATGCCCGCGGCTTTCAGCGTTTTGAGGGATTCCTTCTGCAGGGCGTCGCTGATGGTGAAGAGTCCGTTGGCCGCGGTGTCGTCGCTGACGACGAGGTCGGTGGCCTGGATCTCCGCCTGGCGGGTTTCCTTCTCCATGGTCAGGCCGAGGTCCTTGCCGTAGGTGTCGACAGTGAGGGTCGCCGCGGCGGTGGGGTCGTTGATCGCGTCGGACCAGCCCTTGATCTCGGCGACCAGGAGGGCCTTGAGCTTCTCGCGGTCGTTGGCGATCGCGTCGTCTGAGGCCGTGAAGGTCTCGGCGACGAACGGCAGGCCGTTGTCGGCCAGCGGCAGGTTGACCGGGTCGAGACCGGCCAGCTCGGCGTCGATCGACTCGTTGGTGAGGTACGCGAACCATCCGTCGACCTCGCCGTTGAACAGCGGGGTCGGGTCGTACTCCACCGGCACCACGGTGATGGTGGACGGGTCGATCTCGTTCACCTTGAGGAACGCGTCCCACAGGCTCTGGTTGCTGGCCTGCACACCGATGGTCTTGCCCTTGAGGTCGGCCAGGCTGGCGATGTTGCCGACGCCCTTGAGCGAGAGGATGGTGAACGGGTTCTTCTGGTACGTCGCGCCGATGATCTTCAGCGGGGCGCCCTCCTCGGCGATGACGGTGCCGGTGGAGATCGCGTTGCCGATGCCCAGGTCGACGTTGCCGGAGATGACGCCGGCCTCGGCCGATGCCGGGCCGGGAACCAGGTCGACGGAGTCGAAGCCCAAGTCGGTGAAGTACCCGGCGTCGTCGGCGACGAACTCGCCCATGAACTCGGTGTTCTTGATCCAGGAGAGCTGGATGCTCGCGTCACCGAAGGAGGCGTCCTCGCCGGAAGCCGAGTCGGAGCCGGCGTCGCTCGCGCAGGAGGTGAGCAGCAGGGTGAGGGCGGCGGCGACAGCCACACCCTGACCGAGGCGCTTGACAGAGCGGCGGGTGAACGGGGAAAGCGGGGCTTGCGTCATGACGCGGTTCCTCTCGATGGTGCTCGGGGGGTTGCCGTGGAACTCAACGGCGTGCTGGGGGCGGGATGCCCGGATACTGACTGCGTGCTGTGTGGGTGGATGGTGATGCTGATGCTGCTGGTGTGATTGCGGTGTTTCAGCACGCCGCATCCGCTGCAACACATGTTCGGATGACTCGAACACTAATTGCTGAGTGTGACGCGCCGAAGACCGAAACATTTCCGGCTCATTACGGCTGAAATGCCGGGGTGAAACGTCGGAATCTCCCTCGGGCCGGGCCGGAACCCTGGCGTGATAGCGTCACGGAGTCCACCCCGAAAGGAACCCCAATGTCTTCCGCTATCGTACCGACCTCCGCGTTCGTCTCCGGCCTGCCCAAGGCCGAGCTGCACCTGCACCTCGAGGGCACCCTCGAACCCGAGCTCAAGCTCGCGCTGGCCCGCCGCAACGGAGTGGACATCGGCCAGAGCACGGTGGAGCAGGTGCGGGCCACCTACGAGTTCGACTCGCTCGCGAGCTTCCTGGGCGTGTACTACCCGGCGATGGACGTCCTGGTCACCGAAGATGACTTCTACGATCTCGCCACGGCCTACTTCCGCCGCGCCGCCGCCGACGGGGTGCGCCGGGTGGAGGCGTTCTTCGACCCGCAGGCACACACCTCCCGGGGCGTGCCGATCGAGACCGTGATCGTGGGCTACCACCGGGCCGCGCAGGATGCCGCCGCGGTCGGGATTTCCGCCGAGCTCATCCTCTGCTTCCTGCGCGATTTCTCCGCAGAGAGCGCGCTGGAGACGTTGACGGCCGCGCTCCCCTACAAGGACAGGTTCATCGGGGTGGGCCTCGACTCTGACGAGCGGGACAACCCGCCGGCGAAGTTCAATGCCGTCTTCGCGCTCGCCCGGGAGAACGGCCTCAAGCTGACCATGCACTGCGACATCGACCAGGTCGGCAGCATCGAGAACATCCGCCAGGTTCTCGAAGACATCCAGGTGGACCGCATCGACCACGGCACCAACATCGTTCAGAACCCGGAGCTGGTCACCCTGGTGCGGGAGCGGGGACTCGGCCTCACCTGCTGCCCGGTGTCGAACAGCTTCGTCACCGCCGACATGAAGGCCGTGGAGATGGTGGCTCTGATGAACTTCGGCGTTTTGGTGACGGTGAATTCCGACGACCCGGCCTACTTCGGAGCCTACGTGGCCGACAATTACCTGGCGCTGGCCGAGAAGGCCGGCCTCAGCACCGACGAGCTGGTGCTTCTGGCCAAGAACTCCTTCCAGGCGTCGTGGCTGACCGAAGACGAGAAGGCGGCCTACCTGGCGTCCATCGACGACTACGTCGCAGGGTACCCGACGGCATAGGGCCGCGCGTTCCGTCGGTGTTTCATCGACGCCTCACGTCGTGTGTCCGACAGGTTTCAGAACCCCGGAACGAGGCCTGAACGAGTTCACTAGGGTGACAGAAGAGGCCTCGAACGAGGCCCGGAGACGCTGTCGAACCGAGAAGGAGAACCCGATGTACGACCTGGTCATCCGCTCGGATCGAGTGCTCACCGCGCAGGGTGGCGGTCCGGGGTCGGTGCCGCGTTCTGTGCCGGGTTTCGTGCCGGCGGCCGTGGCGATCACCGGCGGCGTCATCCGCGCCATCGAGCCCGTGGACGCCCCGCTCGAGGCCGTGCGGGACGTCACCCTCCCGCCCGGTCAGGTGTTGCAGCCGGGCATCGTCGACACCCACGTGCACGTCAACGAGCCCGGCCGCACCGACTGGGAGGGCTTCGCGAGTGCCACCCTCGCCGCAGCCGCCGGCGGCGTGACCACCATCATCGACATGCCCCTGAACAGCATCCCGCCCACCACGACCGTGGCGGCGCTCGAACTCAAGCGCCGGGCAGCGGCGCCCCAGGCCAGCGTCAACGTGGGCTTCTGGGGCGGCGCTATCCCCGGTAACCTCGGCTCGCTGGAGCCGCTGCACGACGCGGGTGTTTTCGGCTTCAAGGCCTTTCTCTCCCCCTCCGGCGTCGACGAGTTCCCACACCTCTCCCCCGCCGAGCTCCTGGCGGCCGGCACCGAGATCGCCGGCTTCGGCGGCCTGCTTGTGGTGCACGCCGAGGACCCCGCCGTGCTCGAACGCAGCCAGAATGCCGGCGGCACGGGCTACCTCGACTTCGTCGCCAGCCGTCCGGATGCGGCAGAGGACGCCGCGATCGCCCGGGTGATCGACGTCGTACGGCGCACCGGCGTGCGTGCCCACATCCTGCACCTGTCCTCGGCGCGTGTGCTGCCCAGGCTTGCGGCCGCCCGCGCCGAGGGCCTGCCGATCAGCGTGGAGACCTGCCCGCACTACCTCAGCTTCGCCGCCGAGACCATCGCCGACGGTGCCACCGCGTTCAAGTGCTGCCCGCCCATCCGCGGTGCCGGCAACCGGGACCTGCTCTGGCAAGGCCTGGATGACGGCGTCATCGACTTCATCGCCTCCGACCACTCACCGGCCACCCGGGAACTCAAGCTCGGCCACGACGGCGACTTCGGTCTGGCCTGGGGCGGCATCTCCGGGCTGCAACTGAGCCTGCCCGCCGTGTGGACGGCGGCACGGGAGCGCGGTATCGGCCTCGACCGGGTGCTGCACTGGATGGCGGCGGCCACCGCCCGCTTCGCCGGTCTGCCCGCCGGCGCGATCGATGTCGGCACGGCCGCCGACCTCGTCGCGTTCGCGCCGGACGACACGTTCACCGTGCGGGTCGACGCCCTGCGGCACAAGAACCGGGTGAGCGCCTTCGACGGTGCGAGCCTGTTCGGCCGGGTGCACACCACCTGGCTGACCGGCGACGTGATTTACGCGTTCGACGACGCCGGCGTCTCCCCTCACTCATCACCGCAGACCCCGGCAGGCGCGCTGGTGCGCGCCCGCTGACAGACCCGCACGCCCCGCACGACCCGCACGACCCGCACGACCCGGACACCGCATCACGCCCGCATCACGCATTAGAAGGAGCCCTCATGTCGATCGTTCTCGGACCCAACCGCTACGGCAAGGCGGAGAACCGCATCGTGCGCATCTACCGCGACACGCCCCGCCACGAGATCCACGACATCAGCGTCTCCACGGCACTGCACGGCAACTTCGACGACGCGCACCTGGCCGGTGACCAGCTGCAGGTGCTGCCCACCGACACCCAGAAGCAGACCGCCTACTCCTTCGCCAAGGAGAAGGGCCTGCTCTCGATCGAGAGCTATGGCCTCGACCTCGCCACCCACTTCGTCGACCACATCAGCTCGGTCGCGGGTTCCCGGGTGGAGATCGAGGAGTTCGCCTGGGAACGTGTGGTCGTGGACGGCACCGAGCACGACCACACCTGGGTGCGCTGCGGCCAGGAGGTGCGCACGGCGGCGATCTCCGTGGAGGGCACCGGCGACACACAGCAGATCTGGGTCGTCGGCGGGCTCAAGGACCTCATCCTGCTCAAGTCCACCGGGTCGGAGTTCTCCGGCTTCATGCAGGACCCGTACACGCTACTGCAGCCCACCAACGACCGGGTGATGGCCACGTCGCTCACGGCCGGCTGGCGCTTCACCGACCACACCGACGTCGACTGGGAGGCCACCTATGCGGGCATCGCGGCGATCCTGAAGACCCAGTTCGCCGTGGTGCACTCCCTGGCCCTGCAGCAGACGCTCTACAAGATGGGCCAGGCGGTACTCGAAGCCTACCCGAACATCGCCGAGATCCGGCTGTCCGCGCCCAACAAACACCACTTCCTCTACGACCTCTCGCCGTTCGGCGTGGAGAACAACAACGAGGTCTACCACGCCGCCGACCGGCCGTACGGGCTCATCCAAGCATCCGTCCTGCACGATGACGCCACGGATGCTGGGCCCGCCTGGGACTCCTACACCGGGCTGGTCTAGCGTGAGCGCTCAACCCGCCGGCTCGCTGGGCCAGGTCTACCTCGGCCACGTCTTCCACATCGCCGGCTCCCCCACCCTCGCCGAGGCGCCGGCCCATCTGGTGTCGCTGCCGCAGGGCGCCCTGGTCACCGCCGGCGACGGCACCATCGCCTGGGTCGGCCGGGCAGCCGACCTGCCCGCCGGCTTCGAGAGCCTCCCGGTCACCGACACCCGCGGCGGCTTCATCCTGCCGGGCTTCGTGGACACCCACATCCACTTTCCGCAGACGTACTCCACAGATGCCTACGGCGGCGGGCAGCTGCTCGAGTGGCTGGACAACTGCGTGTTCCCGGCCGAGACGCGGCTGCAGGACGACGAGTTCGCGGCCTCGATCGCCCGCGACTTCACCCGGCGGCGCACGGCGGCCGGCACCACGAGCGCCCTGGTGTTCGGCTCGGCGTTCCCGCACGCCCAGGACGCGCTGTTCGCCGAGTCCGAACGGGCCGGGCTGCGCCTGGTCAGCGGGCGTGGCATCCAGACCGTCGGGCCGGAGTCGGCCAACGCCCTGGTCACCTCGGAGGCCCGCGCCCTCGATCTGGTGAGCGATGAGATCTCCCGCTGGCACGCGCGCGACACCGGGGACTGGCGCACGGCGCTGTTGCAGGTGGCCGTCGTGCCCCGGTTCAGTCTCTCGGTCACGCCGCACACCCTCGCGGCACTCGGCGAGCTGTACGACGGGGTGCGCGGCGACGGGGTCTACTTCCACAGCCACCTCAACGAGAACAACCGCCCGGAGACCGGCGAGATCGATGTGGTCAAAGCCATCTACCAGGTGGAGAACTACCTGGACACCTACGACGGGAAGTTCCTGCCCGGCTCCGCGGTGGGCGGGTCCAGCCTGCTCGGGCGCCGCAGCATCCTGGCGCACGCCGTGCACTGCGAGGACGCCGAGCTGTCCCGCCTGGCCGAGACCGGCTCGTCGATCGCGCACTGCCCCACCTCACAGCAGTTCCTCGGCTCGGGCACCATGCCGTGGACCCGCACCACGGGCTTCGGCGTGAACGTGGCGCTGGGCTCGGACATCGGCGCCGGCGACGAGTGGCTGATGAGCCGGGTGCTCAACGACTGCTTCAAGGTGCACCTATCCGAGCCGGGTGACGCCGGGCTGTCGATCAGCCCCGCCGAGCTGCTGTTCACCGCCACCCTGGCCGGCGCCCGGGCGCTCGACATGGAGGAGCGCTACGGCAACCTCGACGTGGGCAAGGATGCGGACTTCCTCCTGATCGAACCCGACAAATGGGAGCCGCTCGCGGCCGTGCTGGCCAACGGCATCCGCGCCGACGACGAGGCCATGGCCACCGACCAGACCCTGTTCGCCCTGCTGATGGCCCTCCGCCAGCCGGCCATCACGGGCGTCTTCGTGCGCGGCCGCCGCGTGACCGCCCCCTAGCCCCGCGCCCGCGCGCCCGCCACGCCCAACTGGTCCCCATGCGGACAAATGGCCCCGGTGCGCCGGGCCCATTTGTCCGTTTTGGGACCAGTCAGCCGCTCGGGAGGGTCGGGTTACTCACCGACGGTGCCGTCGATCGCCTCGCGGATCAGGTCGGCGTGGCCGCAGTGCCGGGCGGTCTCCTCGATCAGGTGCAGCAGGATCCAGCGCAGGCTCCACCGCTCGCCGTCGCGGCCGGGGGTCGCGACCAGCTCGTCGAGGCCGCGGCTCGCCGTCGCGCGGCGGCTGCGTTCGCAGGCGGCCCGGTACAGCTCCCGCAGTTCCTCGGGGTCGTCCGCGGCGGCGCTGGTGAACTCCCAGTCCCGGTCCTCGTGCCAGGGCGCGCTTCCCCACGGCTTCAGCTCGGCGTCGGAGCGGCCGAGGAACCTGGACTGCACCCAGCGGTCCTCCACATAGGCGAGGTGCTTGAGCAGCCCGGCCAGGGTGAGCGACGATGGCGCCACCGCGGTGTTGAGCTGCGCACGGTCCAGGCCCTCGGTCTTCATCAGCAGGGTTGCCCGCTCGTAGTCGAGCATGGTGTCCAGCAGCGTGCGCTCGTCGGCGGCGTGAGGAGGGTCGGTGCGCGTCATGCCCCCAGCCTTCCACAGGCCATTCCCGGGATCTAGCGAACCCGACTGTGTCCCGACCGGACAATTGCGCCCAGTGTGCCGGGACCATTCGTCCGTTCTGGGAACAGTGCTCGCTTACCTGTGGTTGCTCGCCTGCAGCAGCCGGTCGGACGCCGCGAACCCCGCCCGGGAGTAAGCGGTGACCGCCCGGGAGTGGAGTGCACGGTCACCCGTTCCAGGCCGGCAGTGAAGGCGCGCTCCAGAACGGCAGCGAGCATCCGCCCGCCGATACCCGCGTTGCGTTCGTGCGGCACGACGTACACGCTCTGCACATCACCGGATGCCCGCACGAGCGCCCGTGCGCTCGGCACCCGGGGCAGCACAGCCAGCCAGGCCATGCCCACCACGGTTGCGCCCCGGCGGGCGAGCGTGCAGTGGTGCGTCTGTTCGTTGCGGCCGGCCCAGTCCGCGAACACCTCGAGGAACTCCTCGTGCGTGACCACGGGTGTGCCCTCGTTCTCGAGCCCACTGCCAGCGCAACTCGGCCACCGCGGCCACGTCCGCGGGCGTGGCACTGTCGATCGTGATCGTGTCGATGCCCGGGCCGGTGCCGGTGTCCTCGCCGTCGACGCTGCCGGAAACTGGACTGTCATCGCTCATGGCACCAGTGTGGTGCAACGGCTGCCGGCGGGTCCACGGACGCGCCGCCGGGACCGGTCGTGGCCGCCGCCATACTGGGAGGCATGACCTCTCCCGCAGCCACTCCGCCGCCGCCGTCGGAGGTCTCTCCCGACCTCGTTCCCGAGCTGCTCGTGACCGACCTGGCCACGAGCCTGCATTTCTGGGTCACGCTCTGCGGCTTCGAGGTGCTCTACGACCGCCCGCTCGAGGGCTTCGCCTACCTGCGCTCGGGTACCGCGCATCTGATGCTCGAGCAGGTCGGAGCGGGACGCAATTGGATCCCGGCGAGCTGGAGCGGCCGCTCGGCCGCGGCATCAACTTCCAGATCATGGTGCCGGCCATCTCCGTACTGGTGGACAGCCTGGCGGCCGCCGACTGGCCGCTCTTCATGGCGCCGGAGACCAAGTGGTACGACACCGGCCAGACCCGGGCCGGTGTCGCCCAGTTCCTGGTACAGGATCCGGACGGCTATCTGGTGCGCTTCTCGTCCCGGCTGAGCCCCGCGTCCTGATCCGGTCGGTGGTCGCGGGAACGCCCGCGTGACTCCACGGCGCCCACGGAGTACCCTCGCCCTCATGTGCGGACGATTTGCGATGAACGAAGACGTTGACGATCTCATCCGAGACTTCGTGGCCGCCGGCGGGCGGGCCGGCGACTGGCGGCCCAGCTACAGCATCGCCCCGACCGACCCGGCACCCATCGTGCGCGAGTGGCTTCCGGAGGGAGCGGATGCGCCCACCAGGGAGGTCACCCTCGCGACCTGGGAGTGGCCGCAGCCGGCCGGCCAGCCCCGCCGCGGCCCGATCATCAACGCCCGGCTGGAGAAGCTCGACCAGCGATTCTGGGTGGGCGCGTTCTCCAACGCGCGCTGCATCGTGCCCATGCTCGGCTACTACGAGTGGACCGGGGAGAAGGGCGCGAAGCAGCCGCACTTCATCCACGGCGACGGCCCGCTGGCCGCGGCGGGCGTGAGCTGGGCGTCGAAGGATGCCGACGGGCAGTGGTCCCGGGTCTTCGCCGTCGTGACCCGCGAGGCCCGGGATGCCTCGGGAGAGGTCCACGACCGGATGCCGGCCTTCCTGGAGCCCGACACCTGGTCGACCTGGTTGAACCCGCAGTCGATCACCACCGCAGACCGGGCTGAATCGACGGCCAAACGACAGGCCATGATCGACCTGCTCGACCGCACGTCGACGGCCGTGGCCGCCACCCTGCACACCCGCCTCGTCGACCGCCGGGTGAACAGCGTGCGGGCCATCGATCCACAGGATGCGACCCTCATCCAGGCCCTCCCCGCATAGGCTCTCATTGCAGGGGCTGACCTGTCCGGCTCGTCGGCGAAGCGCTATGGTCCCGCCACGACTATCGATTGAGACGTCTTCTGCCGGGATCTGCACCGGCATCCTGAACTCGGGTTCTCCGAGCACCGCACGAGCGGCCGTGCTGTCGGCCAGATGCGCGCCCTGGGCCTTGTTGTCAGCGAGTCAGTAGGCGTCACCGGCGTGATCGCTGTGCTGATTGCCGCGATCGCTGCTCCACAGCCGGCTGATCAGGATACTTTTCCACACCCCGCTTTTGGCCGGTGGGAGTGTCGGTGGTCGGTGCGATTGTCAACGTCTGAGCAGCCCAGCCGAGCAGTTCCTCACCGAACCGGATGACCCCGGTTCCGAGACCGGCGCAGACCCGCGTGCGCACCCCCGTCGCCGCCGGCCGAGCCTACGGGACCAGTCCCTGGCGACCCTGGACGGTCGCCACAGCGGCGAAAGCGCACCGGAAGATCGCCAGCGCCACCGCTCAACGCACCCGCGCTCTGGCCGATCCAGAGACCTGGAGCTCTGACCCGGCGACCGCGAAGCTGCTGAGCCCCGACTACACGATCGACGCCGCCGGCGCCCGAGCCGCAGCCTGGCCTGAGCTGTGACGGCGGACGCCGCAGCCCCACTGGGGCTCGACGCCGCCTGGCCCGGGCACTAGGTTGGGCATACCAACGGGCACACCCCTGAGCTTTCCCCTGTTGGTCAGCCATTATCCGTCGCCTGCCTCCCAGCGCCGCTCACCGGAAGCTTCCCTCGACAGATCGGACACCATGCCTGCAAACTTCTCAGCCCGCGCCATCCTGTGGATCGGCATCGGCCTGGTGGCCGCCAGCGTGCTCATCCAACTCACCCGCGATCTGGTCTTTCGCCTCTCCGATCAAGCAGTGCTGCAGACCATCGTCAACACGTGGTGGTTCGACTCAGCCAACCTCGCGGTGATGCTGCTCGTGCCGTTGGGCACCTGGACGGTCGCCGCCTCCTTCGTGGCACGGCTCATCGAGCGCGGAACGATCGCACCGGCGCATCCGGCCACCCGCATCACCGCCGCCGGGGTGTTCTGGACGGGTGTCGTCCTCACCCTCGCCGGCCTGTTGGTGGGAGCGTCCCTCGACAGCTGGCTGAGCTCGCTCGTTGCGCAGGGACGCCCCAGCATCGCGCTCGACGCCCTGAACCTCGTGGTCAGTCCGCTGCGCAACGTCATCGTTCCGCTCGGGCTGGCCTTACTGCCGGCCTCCGTGCTGATGAAGAAGCTCGAGGCCCGGGTTCCGGCCGATGAGTCGGCCCGGGCGACGGCGGACTGACCGACCGCCGGCTCAGCTGCCGCGGTAGGTGGAGTACGCGAACGGGCTCAGCAACAGGGGCACGTGGTAGTGGGCAGACTCGTCGCCCAACTCGAAGACGATGGTCACCTGGGGGTAGAACGTGGCCTGGTCACGAGCGGCGAAGTAGCTTCCGGTGTCGAACGTGATGCGGTACCGGCCGGCCGACACAGCATCAGGCCCGAGGTCGCCGATACGTCCGTCGTGGTCGGTCTGCGCCGACGCCAGGTCGTGCCAGTTGTCACTCACCTGTTGTTCGAGACGAACACCCACAGCGACGGCGGGCCGTCCGGTCACGGCATCGAGCACGTGGGTGGTGATGTGACTGCGCGGATTCATCGGAGATCACCCGATGGCGTTGCGGAGTCGGAGGCGTCGGTTTCGGGCACCGAGTCATCCTGCCACTGCACGGCCAGAACTCCCAAACGGATGAGGGCGATCTCCCGCAACTCGGAGCCGACGATGGCGGCCTCGGTGTCATCGTCCAGGCCCACCCGGCGGTGCAGTTCGGCCAGAATCTCCTGGCGCGTGCGCCCGGCGGCACGGATGAGGAACACCCTGTCGAACCGTTCCTCGTAGACGCGGTTGCCCTCCGCGAGAGCCGCGGCGAGGCCCGCGTCATCCGCGTCGGCCGAAGCCTGCTCACTACGTGAGAATCCCGCGGCGCGCGAGGTGCCGCGCGGTTTCTCACCGATCCGCGGATGCTCCGCCATGGCCTCGTCGATCTCGGCCCGGGTCAGCGGCGTGGCTGCGGTCCGCGCCGTCTCGAGCAGGCCGGCGACCGAGCCGAACGGCGCCCGACCGGCAACCTCATCCACCCAGCGGCCGACCGCCAGGCAGGCCCGGAGGGTGTCGCGCAGCTCGTCGCCGGTGGGGATCGTGGTCATGGGTGCCTCCGGGCTGTAACGGTGCGGGTGGGGACGGTGCCGGTGTGAGCGGTGCGGGTGATCGAAGCGCGGGTACTGACGGCAGGGCCGGCCTGGGTTGAGGTCGCACGGGAGCTATGAGCGGGTGCCAACCCGACCGGGTTCCGGTGCGCACCCCGTACCATGGCTGGCATGCAGACCGACAAAGACCGCCGGGTGGCGGGATTGCTCCTGGCCGCGGGCGCGGGCTCCCGGTACGGCGGGCCGAAGGCCTTGGCCGTCGACGGAACCGGAGCGTCCTGGCTGGTGCGGGCTGCTCGTGCACTCGAAGCCGGAGGCTGCGATCCGGTACTGGTGGTTCTCGGCGCCGGCGGCGCCGAGGCCGAGGAACTCCTGCGCGACTCCGCCGGCCGGTTCGACAGCCCAGACGGCCTGGTCGTCGTGCATGCCGACCGCTGGGCCGACGGGTTGGCGGCGTCGCTGGACGCCGGGCTGGCCGCGCTGCAGGAGTCCGATCCGGCGGTCACGGCCGTCGCCATGGTGCCGGTGGACGTTCCCGATCTCGACGCGGCCACAGTGGCACGACTGATCGGCGAGATCGATGTGGCGGGGAGCTCCAGCACGGCGGCCTCGGGCACGGGCGCTAGCTCGGCACAACCGACTCGCGCTGCGTCAGCGGGCGCGGCATCGCCGGAGGGCGCAATCGCGTTCGCGGGCACATCCGCTCGAGCGGGCGGTGTGACGCCGCAGACCCTCAGGCAGGCGCACTTCGGTGGCCGTCCCGGGCATCCGGTGGTCATCGGTCGCAGCCACTGGGCGCTGCTGCGATCGAGCCTGAGCGGCGA
This sequence comes from Cryobacterium sp. PAMC25264, assembly GCF_019443325.1. NCBI lineage: Bacteria > Bacillati > Actinomycetota > Actinomycetes > Micrococcales > Microbacteriaceae > Cryobacterium > Cryobacterium sp. PAMC25264. Next base: position 1,183,165 of record NZ_CP080383.1, on the reverse strand, counting down.
CACCGGCGCACGGCCGTACCTCGTGACCCACGGCGTGCTGGCGGTGCCCTGTGATGACCTGGGCACCGGCGCCGACGTGGATACTCCGGAAACGGCGTAACCGCCGCGCGACGTACAGCGGAACCCCGCTTCCGTCAGAAGCTCCGACACCAACACCGGCGCCATCGCCGACGCCATCACCGTCGGCCGGTCATGCTGCGCCGGCCCCACGGCCTCACCCGGTGCACGTCACCACGGCGCTTCGAGTTCGTCGAGGTCCTCGTACACGCTGGTGATCGCGGCGATCCGGGTGCGGCTCTCGCGCACCTGCGCCCCCATCGCTCCGGTGGCGAGCAGGTTCACCAGGCTCATCGCGGTGGCGTAGCTGTCGAATGCGGAGACCGAGTCGACCGGGCATTCGAGCCAGTGCGTGGCCTGGTCGGAGTATTTGCGCGCCGAGGAGTCCGCGATCAGCACCAGCGGCACGTCGCGGCGGCGGATCGCGGCCACGATGTCGCCGAATCCGGCCACCCGCCGGCGAAAGCCCATCAGCACCACCACGTCGCGCGGCCCGAGTCCCGCGAGTTCCTCGCCGAGCGACTGCCCGGGCAAGGGCGCCAGCCGCACGTGGTCGCGGGCCTGCACAAGCTGCTGGCGCAGATGCAGGGCCAACGGGTAGCTGTTGCGCAGCCCCACGATGACCACGTTCTGGGCGGAGTGCACCAGCCGGGCGGCGGCGTCCAGTCGGCCGTCCTCCAGGGTCAGCAGCAGGCGCCGCAGGTTGTCGTGTTCCGCCTCGGCGTGCGCCGCCAGCCGCGAGGGCGTACCGGCGGATGCCCCTGGACCGCCGAGCGGGGCCCCCAGACTGCGGAGGGCCCTGGCGTGCTCCCGCACCTCGGCCGAGTCCTGGAAACCGAGACGGCGGAACAGCCGCGAGACCGTGGCCTTGGACACCCCGCTGAGGCGGGCCAACTCCGACGCGTTGTACACGGCAAGATCGCTCATGTGGTCGAGGATGAAGTCCGCGGCGCGCTGTTCCTGTGGGGACAGCTCGCCGTACCGGCCGTCGATGCGCTGCCCGATGTTCATGGTCATGGGTGTGCCTCGTGCCGTCCGGGGGCCTGCAGTCCGGCATCATGGTGCGCCGCCAGGTCGAGCACAGCCACCTCGAAGGCGTCCAGGGCCCGGGCCACGTCCGCCTCGGTGACCGACTCGTCGGGGTGGTGGCTCACTCCGCCGGCGCAGCGGACGAACAGCATGCCGATCTCGGTGATCTGGGCGACGGCCATGGCGTCGTGACCCGCCATCGACAACAGCTCACGCGGTTCGGGGTTCTCGGCCGACGCATCCGTGGCGCGGATGCCGGCGGCGATGACCCCGCGCAGCCGGTCGCTGCAGTGCGCGGCGGGCGCCGCATGGGTCTGGTCGACCGCGACGTGCAGGCCGCGGGTCGCGCAGATCTCCTCCAGCAGGGACTCGATCTGCTGCCAGGCCCGGTCACGGTCGGCGTCGAACCGGCCGCGCAGGTCGAGACTGAACTCGACCCGGCCGGCGATCACGTTGACGGCGTCGGGGAACACCTCGAGGTGTCCCACCGTGGCGATCAGGTCCGCGGCGCGGGCCAGCTTCTCGATGGCCACGATCGCCTCGCTCGCCCCGGCGAGGGCGTCCCGGCGGTGCGTCCACGGCGTGCCCGAGTGACCGGCCTTGCCGGTGATGGTGATCTGGAAGCGTCGGGCGCCCGCGATCGAGGAGACGATGCCGAGCGGCTGGTCGTGCTCCTCAAGCACCGGGCCCTGCTCGATATGCGCCTCGAGGTAGCCGATGAAGTCATTCGAGGTGCGGGCGGCGGCGCCGATGGCGGCCGGGTCCAGGCCGAACGCGCCGAAGGCGTCGTGCAGGGTCGTGCCGGCCTCGTCGGTGAGCTCCCACCAGGCGTCCAGCCAGGTTCCGGCCAGGGCGCGACTGCCCAGCAGAGCGGTGCCGAACCGAGTACCCTCCTCGTCGCCGAACGCCACGACCTCCAGGGCGAACGGCAGGCTGCGGCCGCTGGACGCGATCCGTTCAACCACGGCGATCGCCGTGAGCACACCGAGGATGCCGTCGTACCGTCCGGCCGACGGCACGGTGTCCAGGTGCGAGCCGAGCAGCAACGCGGGCAAGCCGGGCGTAGCACCCTCGAGGCGGCCGCACTGGTTACCCGCTGCATCCTGCCAGCTGGTCATGCCGGCGTCCCGCATCCAGCCGGCGGCGAGGGCGTTCACCGCGGTGTGCTCTGGCGAGAGGTAAACCCGCTCGATCAGACCGTCCGACAGGCTCGAATACCCGGCCAGCTCATCGCAGCGCTCCAGCACGGTGGCCGCGCTGGTGCGCTCGCTTCCGATCACGCCCCCGCTGTCCCCCGACCCGCTCATGCTGGCCCGGCCTCCGCAACGGATGTGGCTCTGGCCGCATCCTGGTAGACCTCGTAAGCGGCGCCCACCCCGCCACCGCCGGTCACGGTGGCACCGGAGCGGCGCAGCACCTGCTCGAGGGCGGCCAGGGTGGTGAGCACGGTGTCCTTGCGGGCGTTGTAGCCCATGGTGCCGATGCGCCACACCTTGCCGTGCAGTGGGCCGAACGAGGTGCCGATCTCGATACCGAAGTCGTTCAACAGCTCGCCGCGGACGGCGTCGCCGGTCACGCCCTCGGGGATATGGACGGCGACGACGTTGTTCATCCGGTGTGACACGTCGCCGAAGACGGCCAGGCCCAGGCCCTGCACGCCCGCGAGCATGGCGGCGCCGTGCAGCCGGTGCCGCTGGACGGCGGTGTCGATGCCCTCGTCCACTAGAAGCCGCGCGCATTCGCGGGCGCCGTAGAGCATGGTGGTGGCCTCGGTGTGGTGGTTGAGCCGCTTGGGTCCCCAGTAGTCGAAGATCATCGACAGGTCGAAGTAGTTGGAGCGGATCGGGTGGGCGCTCACGGCGTCGCCGGCCTCGCGGATGCCCGCTTCGATGCTCTTGCGGGCATTGATCACCTCGACCGCACGCGGGGAGAAGGTGGCGGGGGCCGAGCCGGAGGGGCCGCCCAGGCATTTCTGCAGGCCGGCGGTCACGGCGTCCAGGCCCCAGGCATCCGCCTCGAAGGTGTTGCCGGCCAGCGACGCTGTGACGTCGGTGTAGAAGAGCACCCCGTGCCTGGCGCAGATCTCGCCGAGCTCGTCGAGCGGCTGGGCGACGGTGGTGGAGGTGTCACCGTGCACGATGGCCAAGAGCTTCGGCTTGGTCTCGCGGATGGCCTGCTCGATCTGAGCGGGCGTGAAAACGGTGCCCCACTCGATCTCCCGCACGTGCACCTCTGCGCCGGCGCGTTCGGCGATCTCGCGCAGCAGATGGCCGAAGCGCCCGAAAATGGGCACCAGCACCCGGTCACCGGGGCTGATCAGCGAGACCAACGCAGCCTCGATGCCGGCCCGGGAGGTGCCGTCGATGAGCACGGTCTGCTCGTTGGCGGTCTTGAAGACGCCCCGGTACAGCTCCATGGTCTCGTTCATATACGCGGTCATGGACGGGTCGTACTGGCCCACGAGTTGGGCCGACATAGCGCGCAGCACCCGCGGGTCGGCGTTCACCGGGCCGGGGCCCATCAGCAGACGCGAGGGCGGATTGATCGGAAGACTGGAAATGGCTGTTTCACCCCTCGGCAATTCTGAACCAAATGTTTCAGATGCCCAGTTTACGCAACAGGTGTTTCAGCCATGTTTCGGGCCGTCACCCACCCGCGGCCAATTCCGCCCCCACCTCGACGAGGGCGAGGTCGCTGTATCGCGGGCCCACCAGGCACAGCCCCACCGGCTTGCCGTGAACCTCGAACAGTGGCACGGACAGCGCCGGATACCCACCGATCCCCGCCAGGCTCGTCAGGGTCAGCGTCGCCGTGCGGGTCGCGTCGATGGTGGCCGCGTTCGCGTGCCGTGACGGCGCCGTCGACGACGCCGAGGGCAACAGCAGGATGCGTCCGTCGAGTACCGCGTCCAGCCGGGCGCGGGCGGCGGCCATCGCGACGCGAGCCTCGGCCTCGGCGGCCGGGTCGGTGCGGGATGCGATCTCGAACCGGCTCGCTACCGCGGTGCCGAGGGCGCCGGGGTGCGCGGTGACCCAGTCCCCGTTGCACCTCCACGCCTCCGCCGTCTGGATCGCCCGGAAGATGCGCAGCGCCTCGGCGAGATCGCCCACGTCGACGAGGTCGGGTTCGGGCAGCAGCCCGGCCCGGATGAGGCGGTCCAGCCCGGTCACGAAAGCGGCCTGCACGTCGTCGGCGGCGGCGAAGACCAGCGCCGTCGACACGGCGAAGCGGGCCGGTGGATTCGTCAGGGCATCCGCCGGCTCCGCGGTCGGTGCGAGGGTCACCTGCCGGGCGGGATCGAGCGACGCGGCGGCGACGGCGCGCAGTACGGCCGGGGTGCGGGTGAGCCAGCCGACGGTGTCGAACGTCGGCGCCAACGGCAGCAGACCGGTGCGGTCGACGGCGTCGTGGGTGCTGCGGAGTCCCCAGAGTCCCTGGTACGACGCGGGCACCCGAATGGAGCCGGCGGTGTCCGTGGCCAGCCCGATGCTGGCCTGGCCGAGGGCCACGGCCGCGGCGGGTCCGCTCGATGAGCCGCCGGGCAGTCCGCCGGGCACCCGCACGTTGGGCGGCGTGCCGTAGTGCTCGTTGTCGCCGGCGATGCTGTACGCGAATTCGTCGGTCTGGGCGATGCCCCGCACGCTCGCGCCGGCACCGAGCAGCGCGGCGACGGCCGGGGCGGTCACGGTGGCCGGCGTGGCCCCGCGGAGGTACGCCGGGTTGCCTGCGCCCACGGTGAAGCCGGCGAGGTCGAAGAGGTCCTTCACGGCGATCGTCTCCCCGGCGAGCGGGCCGGTGTCGGTGGCCGCGGGCACGAGCGGAGTGCCCACCAGGCGCCACACCGTGGGGTTGACCGCGGCAGGCGGCGCGGCCACCTGAGCCACTTCCACCCGCCAGGAGCCCGAGTCGCCCTGCACCCAGAGCTGGGTGACCAGGCCGGCCCCGCCGGCATCCGGGGCGTTGACCGATACGATCACGGCGTGCCGCGGGTCGATCACGCGCACGTGCAGCGAGCGGATGCCGCGGGCGAGCGTGCCGCTGCGCGCCCCGCGAAACCCGCTGATCGCGTCGTGTCCCACGAGCAGTCCTGTGGCGTCACCGCGCAGGGTGCTCTCCCCCGGCGCGAAGTAGGCGTCGAGAGCCGCGAGGTCGTTGCGGGCGAGGGCGTCCTCGTAGCCGGCGAAGGCCTCGAGCAGCCCCTCCGGCAGATCGCCGGTGACGGTCGTGGGCGTGACGGCGGCGGGCCCGGCAACGGCCGTCCCGTGCACGGTGGTGCGCGGCTCAGACATCGAAGTCCGCCACCCGGATGCGCGCGTGCACGCCGGCGACCAGGTCGACCACCTGCGAGATGTTGAAGTCGGTCGCCGCGCTCAGGTACGCGTAGGCGAGGGTGCGGTCCATCCCGAACCGCGCCGCGAGGAGGTCGATCGCCGCGCGCACGCAATTCCGCACGGCCGCGTCGAGGTCGGCGTCCATGCCGGTAGGTACCAGGAACTCGGCCGTCTCGGCGAGCGGCCCGACCAGCTCGCCGAACGCGGCCACCGCGTCGGTCTGCGTCACCACGTCGAACCGGATGGTCACCCGCAGCGACGCCTCCATGGCCGTGAGGGCCACCTCGCCGTCGCCCTGGGCGAAGTGCGGGTCACCCACATAGGCCAGCGCGCCCGCCACCTGAACCGGCAGGTACAGCGCCGAGCCCACGGTGAGCAGGTTGATGTCGATGTTGCCGCCGTGCGAACCGGGCGGCACGGAGTGTGGGCGCAGGTCACCGGCGACGGCCACGCCCATGATGCCGAGGAACGGCCGGAGCGGGAAGTGCACACTCCGCTCACCGCCCGGCACGAGCGGCAGGGTGCCCACCCGGCCCGCCGGAGAGTCCTCCAGCGCCGCGAACACACTCACGTTTCCGTCGCCGAGCGGGTACTCACCGGGAAGGGCGCCGCGGCCGTGTCGGTTGGAGATCACGCCGTACGGCACCCGCGGGGTGGCCTCGAGCACGGTCATCTTGAGCAGGTCGCCCGGCCGGGCGCCGCGCACGTGGATCGGACCGGTGACCAGATGCGGGCCGTCCACCCGGGGGTCCCGCGGGCTGTCGGAACCGGCCAGCAGCACGGCATCGTCGAGCACCGCGGCTCGCTCCACGCCGTGGCCGGCGAAGAAGGCCACCGGGTCACGGCCCTGGTCCTCGAGCACGCCCTCATGGCTGATCGTGTCGATGGTGACCTCGGTGCCGCTCTCGATCTCGAGCGCCGGTGCATCCGTGGCACAGGGCAGCCGCCCCCACAGCACGGTGTCGGGCGTGGCGGGCAGATACTGCGCGGCGCGGATGTGCCCGGTGCCGGGCTGCAGGATGTCGAATGGCATGGGACGCCTTTTCGGATCGAGGGTCGGGAACCGGTTCGGCGCCGGCCGGCGCATCCCCGTTGGTCGAGAGTAGCGCCCGTTTTGCGCCCGGTCCGACCAGCCGCTACCGTGACAATTCCCGACCGGGCTCAGTTCCACCCCGGGTGCGCCTCTCCCCGGCCCCCGTTCCCGAACCCATCTCGCACGCTCGCGTGTCCACACCGATAGGACCACTCGTGGCCTCCACCCCCGTCCTCCACCGCCTGCGCAGCAAGCCCGACAACCTGCACCTGGGCCTGATGCTCGCCCTCACTTTCTCCACGGGTGTGGCGGATGCCGTGGGTTACCTCGGCCTCGACAAGGTGTTCACCGGCAATATGACCGGCAACGTCGTGATCCTGGGCATGGCCATCGCCGGCGCTGACGACTTGCCCGTGGTGGGCCCGCTCATCGCCCTGTTCACCTTCATGGTGGGCGCCGCGATCGGCGGCCGGGTGCTGCGCCACGTGAAGGTCGGCTGGACCACCGAAGCCACCGCGTTGTTCGGCGCGGTCGGCGTGATCATGGCCGCGCTGGCGATCATCCTGTTCGTCGTGGGCGGCAAACCGCCGGCGCCGTTCGACCTGTTCGTCACCGGCTTCCTGGCCGCCGTCATGGGCCTGCAGGCCGCCGTGGCCCGTCACATCGCGGTGAAGGACGTCACGACCGTGGTCGTCACCTCCACCATCACGGGCTTCGCGGCCGACTCCCGCTTCGGCGGCGCCAAGAACCAGCCCTGGTTCCGCCGCCTGGCGGCCATCGTGCTGATCCTGGCCGGCGCCGGCGTGGGCGCCCTGCTGCTCATGGTGCACATCGGCTGGGGCATCGCCCTCACCGCCGCGATCACCCTCACCGTGACCGCCATCGGCCACGCGGCCGGCCGCCCCCACCACGCCCCCGTCGCCCCGGCCTAGTCCCCCCGCAGCCACACCGCGCGCGCGACAGGAGACAGTGAGTTTTCTAGGACCCAATCAGCGATTTCATCCTAGAAACCTCACTATCTCCCGCTAATCGTGCGTCGGGCCTGTTGCCAGGCCACTGTTTCCGCTGAAATCGCAGGAGTTGCGCACGCGGCGGGCGGGATCAGGCGGGGCAGGTCTCCAGCACGGCCGTCATCGCGGCGCGGTCTTCGGGGGTGACACCGAGGTCGTAGGCCACGAAGACCGGAACGAGCTTGTCGATGTACCAGCACTGCAGGGTCGTGTCGGCGGGCAGATCGTCCCAGACCACGCGCTGACCCAGGTCGTGCCGGTCGGAGACGTCGGGGTAGAAGCCCGGCAGCCAGTCGCTGGGCAGCGAGTCGGACTTCGACGAGTTCTCGGTGCCCTTGACCGCCAGCAGGTTCACCGGGTCGTTGGCCAGGGCCTGCCGCTTCTGGGCAGTCCAGGCCTCTCCCCCGGTGGCGTAGACGGCCTTGAGCGGCAAGAGGTGGTCGATCTGTACCAGGGCCGAGGTGTCCTGCCCGCGCACGAAGGTGATCGTCTCCCCCGTGTAGGGGTCGGTGAGGGTGCCCGTGTACACCCGGCAGGTCGCCGGGTCGACGTCTGCGGCGATGAGGTCGCGGGTGAGGATGTCGTTGCGAGTGTCACAGCCGTTCTGGTCGAAGTCGAATGCCCAGGCATCGCCGAACAGCGCCGTGCGGTTGCCCGCGTAGCTGCCGTCGTCGCTCCAGACGGCGTCGGGCAGAGCGGCCACCAGGGCGAGGGCCGCGGTGCCGGAATAGGTCGGCGCGCTGTTCGAGGGTGCAGCATTGACCGGCGCGGTGTTGACCGGAGCGGTGTGTGCGGGGACAGGATCGCCGCCGGCGGGCTGGGAGGTGGCCTGCGCTTCCGGGGTTGCGGTGTCCCAGCCGATGGTGGGAGCGGCCTGGCCGGTGGAGACATAACCGACGGCCCAGGCGATGGCGATCGCCACGACCAGGGTGATCAGCAGATTGGGGGTGCGGCGGGTCCAGCGCGGACGGCGGCGGGGTCGGCTGATGCGGGGGCTGACGGTGGGGCGGCGGCTCATTGCGGGTGTCTCACGATGTCCCCATCCTGCCATGGGGTGGTGGAACTCTCGGCCCGCACATGTGAGGCTTAAGTGTGCCCACCACCGACGAAAGACTGCTCACCCGAGAGGCCGTCTCCCTGGACCGGCCTTGGGTCACCGTGGTCTGGGACGACCCGGTCAACCTGATGTCCTATGTCTCCTACGTCTTCCGCAGCTACTTCGGGGTTCCGGCAGCCGAGGCGGAACGCCTCATGCTGCAGGTGCACAACAACGGCCGCGCGATCGTGGCCACCGGCAATCGGGAATCGATGGAGCGGCACGTTGAGGCCATGCACGGCTACGGCCTCTGGGCCACGCTGGACCGGGCCGAAGAGTGAGCATCGGCACCGACAACCCGCTCGAGCGCCCGGTCTACACGATGACGCGCGCTGCGCGCCGCCCGACGGTGGCCTGATGGACTTCCGCCGCGAGGACTCCAGCACGGTTTCGGCGATGTTCGAACCCGTCGAAGCCGACCTGCTCCGCCAGGTCGCCGGGCAGCTGATCGGGATGCTCGAGAGCATCGACACCGACGACCCCGGTTCGTTCAGCTTGGCCGCTGTGAGCCGGCTCCTGCCCGCCGCGTACCCGGACGACCCCGAGGCCAGCGCCGAGTTCCGCCGGTTCACCGCCGACGGCCTGCTCGAGGGCAAGATCGCCAACGCCCGCTCGGTCATCGCCCTGCTCGGCGTCGAACCGCAGGATGCGCAGGGGCACGACCCGCTTCCGGTCCCCGTCGTGCTCGACCCGGCCGGCGTGCAGTCATGGTTGCGCACCCTCACCGACCTACGGCTGGTTATCGCCGAACGCCTGCAGGTCGACGACCGGGGCATCCCGAGGCTGCACGACGACCAGAGCGGCTTCCTTGGCGAGGTCTACGACTGGCTCGGCATGGTGCAGGAGTCGCTCGTGTACGCCATCGACGCCTAGGGCCCCACGCCTGGAACGCGACGCGGAGCACGACGGCTTCCCTGACGCGTCAGGCCGCGCGCGGCACCGACTGCAGCGCCGCGTACGCGCGCTGCGGCCCCGCACCGTCGGACAACGCCGCGCTGAGCGCCCGCAGGCGTTCCCGGGGTTCTCCCGAGAGCCCCAGCAGCGTCACGGCGGCCTGTCGCAGCGCATCCGGGCCGGCGGTGTTGGGGTCGAGAGAGCGCCCGAAACCGGCGTCGTCGAGGGCTGCGGCCCCGGCGAACTGGTCGGTGGAGAACGGCAGCACGAGCAACGGCACACCCGCCGTCATGGCCTCGGTGACCGAGTTGTTGCCGCCGTGCGTCACGGCCAGGGCCGCGTGCCCGAGCACCGTCACCTGGGGCAGGAATGCGCGCACCAACCAGGAATCCGGCACCGGGCCCAGCTCGGCCGCATCGGTGGAGCCCACGGCGATCGCCACCCGCACATCGAGGCCGCGCAGGGCCTCCGCCACGCGGGCGAGGACATCGCCGCGCACCGACAGGAAGCTGCCGAAGCTGACGTAGACCAGCGGGCGGTCGTCGCCGGAGGCCAGCCAGGCGGACACCTCGGGGTCGTCGGCCTCCGAACGCACAGCGGAGCCGAGGAAGGCGTGCTCGGGCAGTAGCGCGGTGCGCTCCGCCGAGTGCAGCTCGGCCGGATAGTTCAGCAGCAGCACGTCTCCGGTCTCGGTGAAGGCGTCGCCGCTGGGCGGGGCCGTCGGGTCCAGCTGCAGCAGGGCGTCGTTCCACTGCAGCGTGAAGTCGTCGCGTACCCGTTCGCAGAGCAGCCGCAGCTGCACAAGCTCGAGCGGGTCCGGGGTGAACGCATCCGGCCAGGTTGACGGGTAGCCGTAGACCTCGTCCCCCAGGGGCAGGGCGGTGGGATGCCCGAGCACGACGTCGGCGTGCCGCACTCCTGCGCTGATCAGGGCGAGCCTGGCGCTGAAGGCCAGGTGGTCCACGATCACCTGGTCGGGCTGCACCTCGGCCACGATGCGCTGCACCTCGCGAGCCACGGCCACGGGGTTCCAGAGCAGGTCGCTGCTGCGGGCCTCGGCCTGGAACCGGAGGGTTTCCACCAGGCCCACCCGGGTGGCGTCGAAGAAGCCGCGCAGTGCGTCGTCCTCGCCGGTGGGCTGGTCCTCGGCGCGGATGGTGCCGGGGTTCGACCCGCGGCCCAGCTGCAGGTTCACCCGTTCGAAGCCGAAGTCGGCCACGATGCCGGCCGTGGCCGGCCCACTGGCCACCACCACACGCTCACCTCTGCTGCGCCAGGCGGTGCCGAGGGTCGCGAGTGGGAACAGGTGCGACGCGTAGTCGGGGCTGATGATCAGGAGGGTCACAGGGCGCTCAACGCCCAGTCGAGAGCCTGCTGCGCTTCGGCCACCGAGTGGTAGACCTCCGCGAGGGTGCTGGCCATGGCCTGGATGGCGAAGGTGCCTGCGACCATGTCGGCGGCGCGCTGGGCGAATTCCTCGCCGAACGGGCCGGCTGCCAGATCGAGCGCCTGGGTGATGCCGTCCGAGAGCTGGGCAGCATCGGCCGTGTTCACCAGGATGCCGGTGGTGCCGTCTTCCACGTAGGTGGCGGGTCCGCCCGCGTCAGGCGCCACGACGGTCAGTCCCGTCGCCATCGCCTCGAGCAGCGCGATGCCGAATTCCTCCTTCATGCTCGCGCACACGTAGACGCCGTTGGGCGCCGCCAGTCCGGGCCGGCCGTACCGGGCGGCCGCCAGCCAGCGGGCCACCGCATCGTTGGCCCGGTGTCCTGCGAGCAGCAGACCGTGGTCGGCGGCTGCGTCCAGTGGCACCGCGGTGCCGATCAGGTTGAGCTGCCCGCGTTCGTCGAAGGAGGGGTTCTCGAGGTCGCCGCCCACGATCAGCAGGTTGCACCGCTCGCGCAGGGCCGCGTCGTCGGCCCAGGCGTGCACGAGAGTGGCCATGCCCTTCACCCGGTGCAGCCGGCCCACCGTGATAGCGAGCGGCAGCTGCCGCCGGTGCTCGGGCAGAGTGGCCAGCAGCGCGTCGAGGTCGGCGAAGTCGGCCGGGTCGGCCGCGATCGCCGTGGCCACGGACCGCTCGATCACGGTGAGGTCGATGCCTTCCGCGACCACGGAGTGTCGCTCGGGGTGCGCGGTGATGTCGATGCCCACGAGTTCGCGCATGTCGCGCTCCAGTTCGGGGCGCGGGAAGAGCACGGTGTGCGCGGCGTCGGCCGAGATCCGCTGCACCAGCCGGGCCCGGAACCAGAAGTGTTCCACCTCGTCGACGGAGCCGAAGTTGGCGCGGGTGAGGGAGCCGGCGGCATCCATCGCGTTGATCACACTGTGCGGGTCTGGGGCCACCGTGAAGACCACCGGGATCTCCAGTTCACGAGCCACGGAGGAGGCCGCCAGGGTGCCCACGTCGGCCATCCGGAGGTGCAGCACGTCGACGCTGCCCGCGGCGCGCAGAATCCGGCGGATGCCGCGCTGCACGGCCACGCGCCGCGGCCACGCATCGGCCGAAGAGATGGGCGCCCCGAGGAACGGGACTGTCGCGAAAGCGTGCCCGGAGAGCGTCGAGCTCACCTCGGGCAGGCAGGCCAGGGCGTCGGCGGGGCCGCCGCGCGACAGTGTCAGCACGCGGTCGACGCTGCTGCCGGTCCGGTCGGTGTCGAGCCGTGCCGAATCGAGCGGGTGAGCATCCACCTGGCCGGCCGGGGAATATGCCGCCCCGCCGCCAGCCACGAGGGCATCGCCCAGGCGCACCAGCAGAGTGGCGATTCCGCCGTTGTCACCCGAGCCCACCTGGCTGAGTTCCCGGTCGATATCGGCGTGCAGGAACAGCTGCGCCACGGTCTGCCCGCTGCTCCACGGCGCGCGCGGGTAGGCGGGCACGGTGAGGTCCAGCAGGGCGAGGCGGGCCACATCGGCGAGGTCGTCGTCGCCGCGGGCCAGGTCGGTCACGACGGCGACGTTGGCGTCGGTGGCCGGGAAGTCGCCCAGGGCGGCCACCGCCGCGGCCCGGGGGTCGAGGGCCTCGGTCGGGTCGGCCGCGATGCGGCGTAGCATCCGCTGCGGGATGCGGCCGCCGATGAGGCCGATCGTCTCGACGAGACGGGCACGGGCGGCCGGTTCGGCCACACCGAGCATGGCGCCTTCGGCCGCCAGGGCCACGTGCTCGGGCACGGACGCCGCCCACTGCTCGAGGGTGCGCTGGGCGATCATCCCGGAGAAGCCGCCGGCCACCACCATGCGGAACAGCCCGGCGATGGCGTCGAAGCGCGGCAGCCGGGTGACGAAGGCCCAGGCGGCGTGCTCGCGCAGGAACGCGGAGTCATGCTCGAGCAGCGAGACCAGCACGTCGTCGGCGGATTCGTCGAAGACCTGGGCCAGGGCATGCACGGCCGCGATGGCGGTGAGCTGGTCGGTCGGATCGAGCGCGGCCTGGGCCAGCAGCCTCACGGCGCGGTTGCCGCCATCGCGGGTCGCGGCGATGGTGAGGTCGTCCGCAGCGCGGATACCGGCCAGGATGCCGCCTGCCTGTCGCATCGAATCCAGCGTCGTGTGAGTTCCCACGATGTCTCCCTCTTGGCGGCGGGCCGCCCATCATCGCAGCGCAGCAGGGCCCGCGCCGGTTGTGAGGCACCGGGGTGGCAGCGCTGCCATCCGTGGTGACCCGTCGATTTCTCACGTCATCGATCATGCCGATCGAGTGGTTCGTCTTCTATTCGGAGCCGTCCCCGAAAGAGGCTGCCCCGAAAGCGATATTCTGCCACGTTGCCGGGGTTCGCGAGTGGTCGAATCAATTTGATCAGGGCATTGGCAGGTTGCCAGCCCCACGGTCGGGAATCGCACGGAGGAACCGTCCCCGGTTCAGAACACGATTCCGGCCGATGCCGTCAGGCCGCCGTCCACCGCGAGGGTCGTGCCCGTCACGTACGATGCCGCCGGCGAGAGCAGAAAAGCCATCGCCGACGCGACCTCGCGGGCATCCGCGAGCCGGCAAGGTTCGGCGCCGCCGGGTCAGTGAGTGAAGCCGGGCTGGTGCTCCTCCACGGGCATGGGGCCGTCCAGCCGGTCGAGGTACGCGGTCTCTTCGCTGATCGCGGTCAGCAGCCGCGACGCGAGGTCGAGGCTCAACCCGTTCCGCACCACGATGCGCTGCACGATGCGGTCCGAGAGGTCGTCGGGCATCGGATAAGCGGGCACCAGCCAGCCGCGCGCACGCAACCGGTCGGACAGGTGGAAGAGGTTCCACTTGTCGGTGTGCCCCTCGGCCAACCGCCACGCGAACACCGGGATGTCGGAACCGTCGCTCACCAGGGTGAACGCACCGTGCTCTGCGATGCCCTTCGAGAGGTACATCGCCACGTCCTGGGAGGCCTGTTGCACCATCCGGTAGCCCTCGAAGCCGAGCCGCAGGAACAGGTAGTACTGCAGCAGCACCTGGGCTCCGGGCCGCGAGAAGTTGAGCGCGAGGGTCGGCATGTCGCCGCCCAGGTAGCTCACCCGGAAGATCAGGTCCTCAGGCAGGAGGTCGGGGCTACGCCAGACCACCCAACCCAACCCCGGGTAGACCAGGCCGTACTTGTGCGCCGAGGTGCTGATCGAGTGCACCCGCTCCAACCGGAAGTCCCACACCAGGTCCGGCTGCAGGAACGGGGCGATCATGCCGCCGGATGCCGCGTCCACGTGGATGGGTACGTCCAGTCCCGTGCGCGCCTGGATCTCGTCGAGGGCCGCGGCGATCTCCTGCACCGGCTCGTAGATGCCCGTGTAGGTCACCCCCATGATCGCGACGACACCGATGGTGTTCTCGTCGACGTAGTCGGCCAGGTCGTGGCCGTCCAGGCACGGATGCTCGTCCGTCACCGGCACGAGGCGCATCTCGACGTCCCAATAGTTGCAGAACTTCTCCCAGCAGACCTGCACCGCACTGCTCATCACCAGGTTGGGTTTCTCCGTGGAGAGACCGGCAGCGCGACGGGCCTGCTGCCAGCGTCGCTTGAAGGCCAGTCCGCCGAGCATGCAGGCCTCCGACGACCCGATCGTGGAGGTACCGATGGTGGTGCGCGGCTCGGGCGCGTGCCAGAGGTCGGCGATGATGTGCCAGCAGTAGTCCTCGATGGCCGCCGTCTGCGGGTACTCGTCCTTGTCGATCATGTTCTTGTCGAAGGACTCGGTGTACAGCCGTCTGGCCTGGTCGTCCATCCAGGTGCTCACGAACGTGGCCAGGTTGAGCCTGGAGATCCCGTCGAGCTTGATCTCGTCGTGGACGATCTGGAAGGCCGTGTCCGGCCCCATCATGGTGTCACCGAGCGTATATCGCGGGGCGAGCGTGGCCTCCCCCGGCCGGGCGAACAGTGGATTGACCTCGAGGAACTCCGGATTCGTCGACATGCAAGACAGAGTGCCCCCACCGTGCCGCCCGGTCTACCCCGAACCGGCATCCTGCCCGAACCGGCGTGCCAGACCCGGCCCGGCCGGCCGGGTCCGCTGGCATGTGTCGGAGGAGTGACGTACACTCCGGTTGTCGAACATTTGTTCGATCCTCCAGTTTCGAAAGGCTGCCATGCCCCAGATTATCGACACCGCGGTGCAGGTCGAACTCTCCGCAGACGGCGACCCCCTGGCCTTCGTCTGGGATCGGTTCGAACACACCATCATCGGGCAGCCGCAGGCCGTCTTCACCCGCACCCGCTGGTGGGAGGACGCGGGCACCCCACCCGGATCGACACCGAACTCTGGCGTGTGGATGCCGCGCGCGGCGGCGAGGATCAGCACCGTTACGACCTGCGCCACGATGCCGACGGCACCTGGGTGCTCTCGCTCGACTGGGGGTGATGCGCCCGTGAGTTTCCCGCACCTGCACGTTGCCAGCGCCTACTCCACCCATTACGGGGTGACGCTGCCCGAGGCCTTGGCCGGGCAGGCCGCAGCCGACGGGGCGACCTTTCTGGCCGTCACCGACCGTGACGGTCTCTACGGAGCGGTGAAGCATGTGCGCGCCTGTGTCGCGGCGGGCATCAGCCCGGGCCTCGGCGCCGAGCTCGCGGTGCACCACGACGACGACCTCGGTGCGCTCGGCCGGGTCGTGGTGCTCGCGCACGGCGGCGGCACCGGGCGCGGCTACGCGGCCCTGTGCCGGGCGGTGTCCAGCGCCCACGAGACCCCGGTGCGGCTGGCGGGCCAGCAGCCGAGCATCTCCCGGCGCCGGCTGGCCGAGCTCGCCGGCCTGAACTCACTGACGGTGCTGCTCGGCCCGCTGTCGGATGTGGGCCTGGCGGTGGGGCGACGGGACACCCCGCAGGCCCGGGCCGGCCTGGCCGACTGGGTGCGCGAGATGCCGCCAGGGTCGCTCGTGCTCGAGGTGGTCTGCCACCTCGCCGAGCCGGGCACCCCCGGCAGCGTCGCGCCCGCCACCCGCATGCTCGCCCTGGCCGAGTACGCCCAGCTGCCCGCGGTGCTGAGCAACGCCGTGCGCTACGGCACGCCCGACGAGGCGGTCACGGCCGACCTCGCCGACGCCGCCCGGCATCTCACCCCGCTCGCCCAACTCGGCGGGTCGCAGGACACCGAGCTGCAGGTGAACGGGCAGGCCTGGCTCAAACCCGCCGCAGCCATGCGCCAGGTGGCCCGCATGGTGGTCGACGCCGGCCAGCACAGCGACGGTGCGCTGGCCCGGCTGCTGCGGGACACCCACGACCTGGCCGAGCGCTGCGTGCTCGACCCGGTCGCCGACATCGGCCTCGGCCGCCCCGGATGCCAGAGGCGAGCGTCATCGGCATCACCGGCGACCCGCTCACCGAGCTGTGGGCGCGCGCCCGGAGCGGCATCGACCAGCGGTACGCCGATGCGGGCCGACCGGCCCTCGGCTCCGCCCACGACAGGCTCGCCCACGAGATGGCCACCGTCGAGAGTCTCGGTTTCGCCAGCTACTTCCTCACCGTCGCCAAGGTGGCCGACATCGTCCGAGGCATGGGCATCCGCATCCAGGCCCGCGGCTCCGGGGTGGGCTCGGTGCTCAACTACGCCCTGCACACCTCCTCGGTCGAGCCCATCGGCAACGGCCTGCTCTGGGAACGCTTCCTCTCCCCCGAACGCCAGACCCTGCCCGACATCGACCTCGATGTGGAATCGTCCCGCAGGCACGACATCTACCGCACGATCTTCCAGACCTTCGGCGGCGCCCGGGTGTCGCTCATGTCGATGACCAACGCCTACCGCGGTCGCGGAGCCGTGCGCGACGCCGGGCTGGCGCTCGGCATGCCCGACACCCAGGTGGCCACGATCGCCAAGCAGATGTGGCGCTTCAACGCCCGAGACTTCCGCGCGGCGCTGGCCGAGAAGCCCGAACTCGAGGAGCTGGCCGCCGAGGTGCGCGAGTCGGCCCAGCTCGACCTGCTCGTCGACCTCACCGCCCGGCTGGACCGGCTGCCCAGGCACATCTCGGTGCATCCGTGCGGGGTCATCCTCTCCGACGCCTCCCTGCTCGACCGCACCCCGGTGCAGGCGTCGGGCATGGGCCTGCCGATGTCGCAGTTTGACAAGCACGACATGGACCCGATGGGCCTGATCAAGCTCGACATCCTCGGGGTGCGCATGCAGTCGGCCATGGCGCACGCGGTCGAGGAGCATCACCGGCTCACCGGCGAGCACATCGACCTCGACCGGGTGCCGCTGGACGACCCGGCCACCTTCGAACTCATCCGCTCCACGCGCACCCTGGGAATCTTCCAGATCGAGTCGCCCGGCCAGATGGAGCTGGTGGGCAAGCTGCAACCCGAGGAGTTCAACGACCTCACCGTCGAGATCTCACTGTTCCGGCCCGGCCCGATGAAGAACAACATGCCGCTGAAATACCTGCAGGCCCGGCACGGCGAGGTCGCCCCCGACTACATCCATCCGCGCTTCGAGGCCATTCTCCGGGAGACCAAGGGCGTCGTCATCTTCCACGAGCAGGTGATGCGCCTCTTCCACGAGCTCACCGACTGCGGCCTCGGCTACGCCGATGTGCTGCGCCGTCATCTCGGCCGGCCCGACCAGTTGCCTGTCATCGAGGCCTATGTGCGCGAACGGGCCCTCGCGCGCGGATTCGACACCCTGACGATCGACCGGGTCTGGACCGTACTGGCCGGTTTCGGCAGCTTCGGCTTCGCCAAGGCCCACGGGGCAGCATTCGCGCTGCCCACCTACCAGTCGGCCTGGTTGAAGACCCACCATCCGGCTCCCTTCCTGGCCGGACTACTCACCCACGATCCAGGCATGTGGCCCAAAGACCTGCTGGTGGCGGAGGCCCGGGTGCTCGGCGTGCCGGTGCTCGGTCTCGACGTGCAACGCAGCGCCCTGGACTACCGGGTGGAATCCGTCGGCTCGGGCCAGGGCATCCGGATGCCGCTACCCGAGCTGTCTGGTTCGAGCGAAGCCGAACGCGCCCGCATCGTTCGGCACCAGCCGTTCAGCTCTCTGCAGGACTTCCGCGACCGGGTGCGTCCCCGCCGGCGCACCTTCGAGGCCCTGGCCCGGATCGGCGCGCTCGACAGCTTCATCGACCACGACCGCACCCGGCGGCACGAACTGCTCGCGCACATCCAGTCGCTGCGGGGTACGGCCATCACGATAGCCGACGACCAGCTCGCCTTCGAGGTGCCGCTGCCGGTTCTCGACTATGAGGGCGCGCGGTTCGACGCCGTCACCTCCCTCCAATTGCGCGGACGCACCCAGAGCGACCTCGAACTGCTCGACACCGGGCTGGCCGTGGCCGACCACCGGATGCGCAAGTTCTACCCCCTGTTCGCCGAGCTCGGGGTGACCCCCGCGTCGGCGCTGGCGACGCTGCCCGGAGGAACCGATGTGCTGCTCGCGGGCGTGCGCCGGGCCACCAACACCCCGCCCATGCGGGGCGGACGCCGGGTGGTCTTCGTGAGCCTGGACGACGGGACCGGACCGGTGTCCAACGTGGTGTTCTTCCATGACGCCCAGGAACGCATCGGCGCCGGGGTCTTCCAGACCGAGCTGATGCTGGTGCGCGGCCGCACCCGTCGGTCGGGAGCCCGCGGGGTCTCGGTGACCGGCGAGGGCATGTGGGATCTGGTCACGGTGGCCAGGGACAAGGCCAGGGAGCGCGCCCAGGCGACCAAGGCGGCCCGGGCGAGCGCCCTGCTGGACGGCCAGACCGACACCGCGCCGGCCAGCGGGGACGCTGCGGCTGCGGCCGGAGCGGAGCGGACCCGGCCGGCCCGAACGGCCGGGATCGCACCGTTCGACCTGTGGTCGACGCAGACCGCCTAGCGCTCAGCCCGGCCTCGACCGGACACCTCAGCCGGATGGGGCCGGGGCGTCCGGGGCCGGCGGTTCGGGTGCCGGGGGTTCGGGCGCGGGCGGCTCGGGAGCGGGCGGCTCCGGCGCCGGTGGCTCGGGGGCCGGCGGCGCGGGAGGAGCGGGCGGCGCCGGCGGATCGGGTGTGACAGGGCCGGGATCCACGGGACCGGTGCTGTCGTTGTTTTCGGTGTCCGTCGGCTCCGGCTCGACGGGCACCCCGGCGAACGGGTCACCACCGTACTTCGCGTTCGCGACCGACATCACGTCCGGCCACATCCGGTGCCGCGCCGTGGCGGCGGGCCCGCTGGCGAACCGGATCGCCCGCTGGTTGGCCTCGCCCGTCACGGTGACGACGCCCACCACGGTAGCCACCTTGCTGCTCGCACCGCTCATCCAGGTGTTCTTCGCGTTGTCGGTCGTTCCCGTCTTGCCGAACATCGGCACCCGCGGCGAGGTGGCCGAGTTCGATTGCACCGCCGTTCCCTCGGTCATCACCCGGCTCAGGGCTGAGATCATCTGCGTCGCCGTGCCCGGGGTCACCGACGCCGTGCACGTCGGTGACGGGATGGGGACCTCGGCGCCGTCAGAGCCGACCATCCGGTCGATCACGAGCGGGCTGCAGGTGACCCCCTGGTTGGCGATGCCCGCGAAAGCCACGGCCATGGTCAGCGGCGCGATCTCGTTGGTGCCGATCACCGATGCGGCGCTCTGGCTCAGCGGGTCGACGTCGGCGCGGTGCACCCCGAAAGCCTCGGCCATCTTGCGGATGCCGCACAGGTCGAGGCGTTTGGCCATGCCGATGAAGCCCGTGTTGATCGATCCGATGGTGGACTCGAGCGCGCTGTAGTTACCACCGGACTCGTCGGCGTCGTTCTTGGGGCTCCAGCCCTCCGCGTCGTAGTTCTGCGGGCCCAGGCAACTGTCGGTGAAGGTGCCCCAGCGCGACTTGGGCGCGGAGTCGACCCGTTCGCTCAGCGAGTGGCCCGTGTTCAGCCACTCGGCGAGGGTGAAGACCTTGTAGGTCGATCCGGGTTGGAACCCGCTGGAGCCGCCGGCGTTGAAATCGGTGTTGTAGTTCACGCTGGTCCAGTTGTCGCCAGTGGCCAGCACCTCGGGGTCCTGGCTGTAGTCCTTGTTCTGCGCCATCGCGAGCACCCGGCCCGTGCCCACCTGCACGCTCGAGATGACGCTGCCCACGTCCCAGCCCGCCACCGACTTGGGCACATTCGCGTTCAGGGTCGCGACCGCCGCATTCTGAAGGTCGAGGTCGAGGGTCGTGTAGACGTCGAAGCCGCCGCGACGGATGTTGGTGATGCGGGCATCCGCGTCGTCACCGAAGACGGGGTCGTTCGCCAGCACATAGATGACGTAGTCGCAGAAGTAGGCGTTGGCCAGTGCGGTCTGGCAGCCGGTGCTTGGCTCGTGGATCGTGGGCTCGATGGGCGCCGCGACGGCCTCGTCGTAGGCGGCCTGGGTGATCTTCTGGTACGTGAGCATCGCGCCGAGGATGTAGTCACGCCGTTGCCGGTTGTCGCTGTAGCCGTTGGCGGCCCCGTTGGTCTCGCTCTCCGGCTTGTCCAGGCGGAACTTGTCCGGGTTGTTCACGATGGCCACGAGGCTGGCCGCCTGGGAGAGGGTGAGGGTGGCCGCCGTGCTGCTGTAGTAGTAGTCGGCCGCCGCCTCGATGCCGTAGACCCGGCCGCCGAAGCCCGCGATGTTCAGATACTGCCGCAGGACGTCGTTCTTCGCGTATTTCTTCTCCACCCCGATGGCCAGCCGCATCTCCTTGAGCTTGCGCGCCACCGACGTGACCGTGGCCTCGTCGTAGCAGCTCTGGATCTCGTCGTCGGTGGGCAGCATCTCGCACTTCTGCACGAGCACGTTCTTGACGTACTGCTGCGTGATCGACGAGCCGCCCTGGACGTTGCCGTGCAGTGTCGTCGTGACCGCGCCGCGCACGGTGCCCTGCAGGTCGACACCGCCGTGTTCGTAGAACCGGGGATCCTCTCCGGCGACCGCAGCGTCCTTGACGTTCTGGCCGATGTCGTCCCAGCCCACCTCGACCCGGTTCTGGTCGTAGAGCGTGGCCAGCAGCACGGGGCTGCCGTCGAAGGCGGTGGCGTAGATGTTGCTGCGCTGGGCGAGCGGTTCGATGTCCAGGTAGTCGGGCAGGGTCTCGAAGACGCCGATGGTGTCGGTCGCGGTCATTCCGGTCAACGCCACGACCGGGGTCAGGCCCACCGTGACCAGCAGACCGGCTATCGCACTCGTTGCGACGAGCCCCACGACTCCGCCGAACACTCCCCCGACCGTTCGCGGCGGGGTGACCCCGGTTCCGTTGGTTCCGTCCGTCCCATTCGACACCATAGCCGTCGAGTCCTGCCCTTCCGCCGGCTAGGTCTGAGGCCTGCAACGGCCCACGCCGGTGAACCAGCGAGCACCGGTAGCTCCACTCAAAGCCGAGCGTCGTCCCGGCGCTAGGGGCTTGCCGAAGCCCCCGAACGGGGCACCATATGGCTCCGCACAAGCGGTCGCCGACGACGTGCGGCAGGCCCACCGGCACGACCGGGATGCGCCCCGCGAGTTAGAGTGGCGTGTCAGGTTCTCAGGAGGAAAAATGGCCGGTCCCGCTATGCCCAATGTGCCCACCAGGCGAAACGTCAAGCTGCTCACCGACGCGATCGCAACCCTGGAGTCGGGCAGCTCGGTCAGCGCGATGTTCCTGACCAAGCGGTACGGCGCGTTCACGATCGAGGGAACGGCCTTCATCTCCGCCTCGGTCAAGACCCTCACCATCGGTGGTCGCTCCATCGAGCAGAACCTCAAGCCGCACAAGTCCCTGCAGGCCCTGACGGCGACGCCGGAGGCCGCCTCCCCGAACAGGAGGACGGTGAGCCGGCGCCCGCTGCGACCGGTGCCGAGGCGCACGCCGCCGAGGCGGGCGCCGGCCCGGCCGTGCAGCACGGCGACCTCATTTCGGCCCGGTTCGTGGACCCGGCCTACGGGATGTTCACGGTCACCGGCGTCGGCGTGGCATCCGCGGTCAGCGATGTGGTGCTCGTGGGCGGCTGGTTTGTGAGCCAGGCCGGCACGAGCGCGCCCCGCCTGGTGGATCTCGAGATCCTCGCGGAGAACGGCACCCACGAGTATCCGCTTCCGCCGCGGATCGCGAGCTGGGGCGACGACTCAGAGGGCGCCACCGAGTACTAGTCCAGACATCACCGCTCGTCACCCACCCGGACGGTCCTGGCTAGCCGGTCGTCACCGCTATCGGGTCGTCACCGTGAGCACGGGTGAGACCGGAGCGGCGCTGGCGGCCACTTGCACCCCGACGCGTGCCGTCTGCCCCGCAGGGACCACTGCTGCCCAGTCGGAGCCGGTGCAGGTTATCGAGGTCTTGGCCGTGAGCGTGCAGGTCATCCCCCAGGCGTTGACGATGCTGGTGGCTTTGGTGTCGGGCCAGGTCGCCGTCCAGCCCGTCACCCCGGTGGTGCCGGTGACGAGGAGCTCGGTGACGTAGCCGACGCTCCAGGCATTCTGCAGTTGCCACGCCACGGTGGCTCCGGCAGCGGCGGTCGGCGCGGTCGTGGGTGTCGCCGTCGGGGTAGCTGAGGGCTTTGGGGTGACGGTGGGCTTCGGCGTCGCTGTGGGCTTCGGGGTGACGGTGGGCTTCGGCGTCGCCGTCGGCGTGACGGTGGGCTTCGGTGTGACGGCGGGCTTCGGCGTCGGGATGGGCGTGGCGCTGGCGGTCGGGGTGGGCGCCGGTGCCGGGATCGGCGTGGTGGCGCCACTCGTCACGAGCGGCGCGAGGGCGGCGAGCTTGGTGGCCTGCGGGGTGACCCAGTCGTCGGCGACGATCCCGCCGGTGTCGCCGCTGTTGGGATTGAACGACCAGTAGGCGAAACTCGTCTTGTTCGCGGCCAGATAGCCCACGAGCGCGCTCATCCACTGTGTGTCTGAGGTGGTCTCCAGCTTGCTGCCGAACTCCCCCACGAGCACGGGAGCGATGCCGTTCTTGCTGATGTAGCCCCAGTTCGCGTCCCAGACCGAGGTGAGGTTGGCCGGGTAGGTGCTGGCACTGAACCACTTCTGAGCGTAGACGGATGCTGGGTAGTCGTGGGGCGAGTACACCACGCGGTTCGGCACCGTGAGGGTGACGGGTTTCGCAGCGACGCCGCTCAGGCCACCGCCCCACCAGGTGGAGGTGCCGGATGCCTGGTTCTCGATTCCTTCGACCAGGATCAGCAGGTTGGGGTTCACGGACAGCACGGCGTTGCCGCCGCGAGTCGCCGCGGCCTGCCAGTCGGTCTCGGGGTTGCCGCAGCCCCAGCAGGCAGGTCCGTGCGGCTCGTTGTGCAGGTCGACGCCGATCACGGTCGGGTCGTTCCGGTACCGGGCGGCCAGCGCCTGCCAGTCGGCGATCCAGCGTGCCTCGCTGTACTGCGCGGTGTACCAGAGCTCCGACTGGGCGCCGGAATCGGGCCGGTGCCGGTCGAGGATGACGGTGAGTCCGGCGGCCGCGGCCTTGCTCACGACGATGTCGAGCAGCTCCTGCGGCGTCGTGTCCACCAGGTCGGGATTGACCGCGTAGTTGATCGAGCTCGTGGCGGGTGCCGCAAGGCACTCATTCGAGAACGGCAGCCGCAGGGTCGTGAATCCCATCGCTTTGATCTGCGCCAGTCCGGACGCGAGCGAAATGGTCCAGAGGCCGTGCGGGGCGCAGTTCGACGTCTCCATGCCGAACCAGGACACGCCCTTGATCACGTAGGGAGCGCCGGAGGCGGTCAGGATGGTGCCACCGGACGTGTGCAGCCAACCGGGCGTCGTGGGAGTCGCCGCCGTGGCCGTGACCGCTGTGGAGACCGCATCGGTGACTCGCGCCGCTGCCGCTGCCGGTGAGGCTGCTGCTGCAGAAGCCGTGGCGGGTGAAACGGATGCGGCCGCCGTACCGGTCAGCAGGACGGCACCGAGAACCAGCGCGACCAGACCGGTTCGCGCGCGTGAGTGAAGGATCTCGCTCATGGGTCCCCCAAAAGTGATGCCCAGGATAGCCGTGCCAAGGATCGGGGGTATCCCCTCGCTCAGGATAGGGGCTCGAACCGCCCCGCGGCAACGGCAGGCGCCGGTCGTCGAGGGCGGAAACGACGAACGACCGGCAGCCGAGACTGCCGGGTCGTTGACGAGGTGTGACGACTACGCGCGAACGCCCGTGGCCGTGGTCTTCTGGGGCCAGGCCGGAGCGAGGGTCAGGATGGCCCAGCCGAAGAGGCCGGACAGGACGCCCATGCCCATGGCGAAGGCCGAGACGCCGAACGAGACGACCGAGGTGAACAGCGAGGTCCGCAGGAACGAGGCGTTCATGACCGTCGCGCGCAGCGGGTCATCCTGCTCGAGCTCGGCGTACGTCTTGTTGTCGGCCATCTTGAGGGCGTGGTGGTTGATGATGGTCGCCTGCGCGTAAGCGGAGAACGGGCCGACCACGGGTGCGCCGGCGAGGAACTCGGCGTCCTCGGAGACGGTGATGTTCTCGGCGGCGAGCTGCGAGCTCACGACGCCCCAGACGACGCCGCCGCCGACGATCATGACGATTGCACCGAGAATTCCGGCCCAACCAATGAGCTTGACGACCTTGGTCTTGGTGGCGCTCAGGGCCGTGGCCGGAACTGTTGCTGTTGACACGATGTTGCCTTTCGTTGTGAATCTGAAGATATCCACAGTCTGGCAGCAACCTGTTTTCCCAGTCAGGGTACAAAGTCCCTGGCTTCGAATTCGTAACACTATTTGTGCTGGTCAAAGCCAAATCGGCTTCACGCATTTATATGCGTAAAGCCGATATCCCCCGTGTGTCGCGGGCGCCGGGCCCGTATCGCCTGGCAGAAGGCCCCAGAAGCGGACGACTAGAAGACGGTCAGTCCCCGGGCTTCGAACTGGCCGCGCACGCGGTTCAGCAGCTCGTTCTCCGGCGGGTGCACGCCGTGCAGGGGGTACGGGATGCTCAGTCGGTCCCACTTGTCCTCGCCCATCTGGTGGAAGGGCAGCACCTCCACACGCTCCACGTTGGGCCAGGACTTCACGATGTCCACGACGGCTTCGACGTTGTCGACGGCGTCGGTGAGTCCGGGCACCAGGACGAAGCGCACCCAGACCGGGATGCCCCGCTCGGCGAGCCGGTCGCCGAAGGCGATGGTGGGCGCGAGTTCGCGGCCGGTG
This sequence comes from Cryobacterium sp. PAMC25264, assembly GCF_019443325.1. Taxonomy (NCBI): domain Bacteria; kingdom Bacillati; phylum Actinomycetota; class Actinomycetes; order Micrococcales; family Microbacteriaceae; genus Cryobacterium; species Cryobacterium sp. PAMC25264. Next base: position 1,158,199 of record NZ_CP080383.1, on the reverse strand, counting down.
ACGGTCTTGTAGGTGTCGGGCAGGCCCGACTTCACGTCGAGCAGAACCAGGTCGACGTTGTCGAGGAGTTCGTCCGAGGCGCTCTTGCCGAGGTAGCCGGAGGTGTCCAGGGTGGTGTGCACGCCCAGGGCGTGCGCCTCCTTGAACATCCGCTTCACGAAGGCGGGCTGCATGAGCGGTTCGCCGCCCGAGATGGTGAGGCCGCCGTTGGTGGCCTTGAAAACGCCGAGGTACCGGGTCATCCTGGCGACGAGTTCGTCGATGGGCGTGACCAGCCCGTCGCGCATCTTCCAGGTGTCCGGATTGTGGCAGTACTGGCAGCGCAGCAGGCAGCCGGAGAGAAACAGGGTCATGCGGGTTCCGGGGCCGTCGACGGCGGTCACCAGCTCCCAGGAGTGCACACTGGCGACGGTGCCTTCCCGGATGGCCTTCATCTCGAGGGTATGCAGTTCGGCCTTGCGGTCGGCGTCGTTGAGGGCGCTGACGTCGTCGGAGACGGGCGCCGACAGGTCGACGTGCTCTCCGGAAAGTTCTACAACAGGACAGGCAACGCTAGGGAAGCCGAGGTTGATCGCGGTCATGGTCTCGTCCTACCTAGCGTTGCCGGTCATGTGTTAAGGGTGTTTTTTAGTGCGAGTGGAACGTGCGGCTGATGACATCCATCTGCTGCTCGCGGGTGAGGCGGACGAAGTTCACGGCGTAACCGGAAACACGGATCGTCAGCTGCGGGTAGTTCTCCGGGTGCAGCATGGCGTCTTCGAGGGTCTCTTTGTTGAGCACGTTGACGTTCAGGTGGTAACCGGTGGCCGACGTGAACGCGTCGAGCAGGCCGACCAGGCTGGTGATCTGCTCGTCCTTGGTGTGGCCGAGGCCACTCGGAACGACAGTGTTGGTCAGCGAGATGCCGTCCTGGGCTTCACTGTACGGAAGCTTGGCGACACTGAGTGCCGACGCGAGCATACCGTGCGTGTCGCGGCCGTTCATCGGGTTGGCACCCGGTGCGAACGGCTCACCCTTGCGGCGACCATCGGGCGTGTTGCCGGTGGCCTTGCCGTAGACCACGTTGGACGTGATCGTCAGGATCGACTGGGTGTGGATCGCGTCGCGGTAGGTCGGGTGCTTGCGGATCATCGTCATGAAGCGTTCCATGACGTCGACCGCAATGGCGTCGACCTTGTCGTCGTCGTTGCCGAAGGTGGGGAATTCGCCCTCGACGGTGTAGTCGACAACCAGGCCGGTCTCGTCGCGGACCGGACGGACCGTGGCGTACTTGATGGCGGACAGCGAGTCGGCGACCACGCTCAGGCCGGCGATGCCGCAGGCCAGGGTGCGGATGATTTCCTTGTCGTGCAGTGCCATCTCGAGGCGTTCGTACGCGTACTTGTCGTGCATGTAGTGGATGCAGTTCAGCGCGGTGACGTAGGTCTCGGCGAGCCACTCGAGGGTCTCGAGGTAGGCCGGGAAGACGGTGTCGTAGTCGAGGATCTCGTCGGTGTTCGGCGCGGTGGCCGGGGCGATCTGCTTGCCGGACACCTCGTCCTTGCCGCCGTTGATCGAGTACAGCAGCGCCTTGACGGCGTTGACGCGGGCTCCGAAGAACTGCATCTGCTTGCCGACGCGCATCGGGGAGACGCAGCATGCGATCGCAGCGTCGTCACCCATCTCGTTGCGGATGAGTTCGTCGGACTCGTACTGGATGGCCGACGTGTCGATCGAGACCTGGGCGCAGAAGCGCTTGAAGCCCTCGGGCAGCTTGTCGCTCCACAGCACGGTCAGGTTCGGCTCGGGTGCGGGGCCCACGTTGTAGAGGGTCTGCAGGAAGCGGAACGCCGTCTTGGTCACGAGCGGGCGGCCGTCTTCACCGATGCCGGCGAGCGACTCGGTAACCCAGGTGGGGTCTCCGGCGAAGATCTCGTCGTACTCCGGGGTGCGGAGGAACCGCACGATGCGCAGCTTGATGACGAGGTCGTCGATGAGTTCCTGGGCACCGGACTCGGTCAGGGTTCCGGCAGCGAGGTCGCGCTCGATGTAGGCGTCGAGGAAGGCCGCGTTGCGGCCGAACGACATTGCCGCACCGTTCTGCTCCTTGACCGCACCGAGGTAGGCGAAGTACAGCCACTGAACGGCTTCCTTCGCGGTGGTGGCGGGCTTGGTGATGTCCGAGCCGTAGCTGGCTGCCATCTGGGCGAGTTCCTTGAGGGCCCGGATCTGCTCCGAGTTCTCCTCGCGGGCACGGATGATGTCCTCGGTCGAGGGCTCCATGTCCAGTTCGGCGCGGTCGTTCTTCTTGCCGGCGACCAGGGCGTCGATGCCGTACAGGGCCACGCGACGGTAGTCACCGATGATGCGGCCGCGGCCGTAGGCATCCGGAAGACCCGTGATCAGGTGGCTGCTGCGCGCACGACGCACACCGGGAGGGTAGACGTCGAAGACCGCGGTGTTGTGGGTCTTGCGGTAGTCGGTGAAGATCTTCTCGAGCTCGGGCGACACGGGGTAGCCGTAGGTCTCGAGCGAGGTGGCGACCATGCGCCATCCGCCGAAGGGCATGATCGCGCGCTTGAGCGGCGCGTCGGTCTGGAGGCCGACGATGACCTCGTTGTCCTTGTCGATGTAACCGGGCTTGTGCGCGGTGATGGACGAGGGCGTCGTGGCGTCGATGTCATAGACGCCCTTCTCACGCTCGACGGGGAACATCGCGGACAGCTTGGCCCAAATGCCTGTGGTGCGCTCGGTGGGGCCTTCGAGGAAGCTTGCGTCGCCGGTGTACGGCGTGTAGTTGCGCTGGATGAAGTCGCGCAGGTTGATCGAGTCCTGCCACGGGCCGCTGACGAATTCAGCCGGGCCTGCTTCTGCGAGACCGCGCTGGTCGCTTCTGATGCCATCTGTAACGGTCATATGGATTGCTCTCCTTGTAGGATCGAGGCTTTCCCGCTGACTGGGTGTTTATCCCACCAGTCGGGCCACGAGAGCAGGACCACGAGGTACCAGCTAGTGCCACGGTGCCGGTGGTTCGCCCTCTGTTGTGAACACTACTCTCCGGTTCGGCAGCTGAACCGGGACCTTGGTCCCGTATTCACCTCCCCTTGGGGGGTGCCGCCGGCGGGTATGCGCGCGGTCGCGCGCGCGACCATCGGGGGCCGTCGGAGCAGCCGTCTGGCTACTCGACGGGTGGCTCCCCCGACGCCTCCAGGGGCGGCTCGGGTGCCGGCCCGCCGCGGTCGATGGAGTGCAGCCGGAACTGGCGCACCGGGCGCGCCGTGGTCGCGGCGCAGGTGCTGAGGAGCGGCTCGGAGAGCGTCTCGACGACGCGGACGGTGACCGGCTGGACGGCCGGCGCGGGTGCGGGCCCTGCGGATGTGTGATCGAAGTAGACACTGTGCACTCCGACCGACTCCGTCCAGGACCGGTAGGCGAAGGCGTCCACACGGTCGTCCCCGAATTCCCCGGCGGCGAAGGCGGCCGCGGCCTGCACGACGTTCGGCAGCGAACTGCGGCCGCGGAAACGGCCGGGTTCGATCAGTCCGGCCCGATACCTGTCGATGAGGGCTGGGGCCTCCTGGGCGCTCATCCGGCCGTAGTACAGGCCGTGCGGGAAGAGGATGAGCGTGGCCGCGAACCTGTCGCCGCCCAGATGGGAGCATTCCCAGGTGGCGTCCGGGTGGGCCAGCGCGAGCGCTGTGACCACCGGGCGCCCGCGGACCGCGCAGCACTGGTCGTGGCGGGCGTGCGTGCACACGCAGATGAGCGGCTCGGTCGACGGCTCGCCGCCGGCCCCGTCCAACGGCACCGTGAGGAGCTCGGCGGGGTCGGACACCGCGCCCCAGCGGATCTGCTCGTGGCCGGGCCGGGCATCCACCGCTGCCCACCGCCAACTGGCCTGGGCCCGCCGCTCGTGGGCGGTGCGGCCGGTGCGGCGGATGGCCAGCGGTCGGATACCGGCGGACTCGATCCGGGTGACCAATGCCCGACCGAGCGCCGGTTCGAGCGGGGACTGCAGGAACGCGTGGGTGCCCCACGCCCCGTCGATCTCCACGAGGAACCACCGCTCGCCGTAGCCGGCGGTGCCGGGCAGCGGGTCGTCGCGTTCGAGGGACCTGTCGCTGCAGGGCAGCCAGCCGAGGGCCGGTTCGGTCGCCCGGGCCGCGTCGGCGGGATCGGTCGGCCCTCCCGCCTGCTGGCTCACCGCACGACCAGAACGCCCTCGCGCACGAGGCGCCGGGCGACGACCAGGGACGACGCCGAGTCCAGCCCGGCCAGGCCGCCGGCCTGCGTGGTCTGGCCCGTGAGCACCTGGGCGAGGGCGTCAGCAGCCTCCGCCGGCAGCGTCACGCGTTTGCCCGGCAGCACGAGCGACACGGTGCCGGCATCCGTCCCGTGATCGAGCCTGGCATCGAGCTGGCGGCGCAGGCTCACCGTCGTGGCCTCGTGCAACGCGGCCGCCGCAGCGCTCGTGGCGAGCGGGGCGATCGGTTCGGGCCTGGCCGAGTCACGCACCCTCGTGTGCAGGCGCCGCCCGACGGTGTCGCCCAGGTCGTGGTGCTCGCCCTGGGCGTAGCGGGTCAGGTCGTCGACGGCGGCGCGCACCAGCGCGGCGACCGTCGCCGCATCCGTGAGGTCGACGCCCACCGGCAGCGCCGCGCGCAGCGTCTCGTCGGCGGTCGCGCTGGCCAGGGCCTCGCGCAGCACGTCGTGCCGGGTGAGGGCGGCAACCCCGATGGTCAGGTGGATGGAAGTGCCACCCAGAGCCGTCGCGGAGTGGATCCAGCCGCGAGGGAGGTAGAGCACGTCACCGGGCCGGAAGACCTCGTCGATGGCCGGCACCTTCTCTGCCGCACCCTCGACCGCTGCGCGATGCCCGGTCCACGGCTGGTCGCGCAGCGGCCGGGCATGAACGGGCGGGTGGATGCGCCAGCGCTTCTCCCCCTGCACCTGGATCACGAAGACGTCGTGCACGTCGTAGTGGGGATCGAATCCCCGCTCGGCGGCCGGGGTGATGTAAGCGTTCACCTGCACCGGATGGCCCAGATCGGCTGCGAGGGCGCGGGCGAATTCGGCCAGCGGCGGCCACGTGCGATGCAGCCCCTGCAAGACCAGGGTGGCGCCGCCGCTGAGTTCGTCGAGCACCTTGTCGGCGCTCACCTGGTCGGCGATCTCGGCGCCCAGCCCCCCTGGCGCCGTGTAGCGCGCGGGGTCAAGCAGCACACCGGCCCTGGCCATCCGGGCGAACGGGTGCGAAGGCCCCTTCCGGCGACGAGGTCGTCGACGGCGTCGGCGCTGAACAGGTCGCCAAGCCCGTCGCCCAGTTCGGCGGCGCGGGTGAACAGCGCCGTCTGGTCCCAGTATGCGGCGGCGAACGCCTCCGGCGAGACGGGCAGCAACCGCGCAAGCGCGGGCCGATCACTCGGCCCGCGCTGCCCGGCGCTCATCAGACGGATCCGTCGGCGCCGCCGTCGTGCCCTTCCGGATTGGCCCCGCCGTCGGCAGTGCCCTCTCCCGATGCGGAGCCGTCGGCGCCGCCGTCGTGACCGGAGGGGTTTGCTCCCCCGTCTGCGGTGCCTTCGCCGGCGTCCGCCGAACCGTCGGCGCCGCCGTCGTGGCCCTCAGGGTTGGCCCCGCCGTCGGCGGTGCCCTCGTTCGGGTCCAGGCCAGATGTCGTGATGTCGTCGTCGTTGATGCCCACTGCAAACCTCCATAGCCAGTGCAGGGCGCCGGCTGACGCCCACTCGCGATAGTACGTCGCCGACCGGGCCCACGGCTAAGAAACTTCGAAGAATCCCGCGGGAGTGTTGTGGTGTGCCCGAGATCGCCACGAGCCTGTTGCCCACCGAAACGAGAAGAGCCATGACCGTTCATCAGTCCAGTGCCGACACCGACGCACCGACGACCCGCGTGCCGGACGGAGCCAGGGGATCCGCCCGCGGGGCCGGCCGGGCGCTCCGGCGCCGGTGGCACGGGCGCGCCGGATCCGCACCCGGCGCCGGCTTCGCGCCGCCGACGTCCTGGTCACGGTCCTGGTCACCTCGGTCGCGCTTGCCGTGGCGCTGTACCTGGCGTACGGCGGTTTGAACGACGTGACGGATGTGGCATCCGCTGTGACCGCACTGGGCATCGTGACCGGGCTCGTCGGCACCGACCTCATTCTGGTCATGCTGGTGCTGGCCGCACGCATCCCGCTGATCGACCGCACGGTCGGTCAGGACGTGGCGATGGCGCTGCACCGGCGGCTGGGCAAGCCGGCGCTGTACCTGATCCTCGCGCACGGTGCGCTGCTCACGCTGGGTTATGCGCTCAGCAGCGGTGTCGACGTGGTCGCCGAGACTCTTACCCTCTTCAACACCCCCGACCTGGCCTTCGCCTACCTGGGCGTGGGTCTGCTCGTGGCCGTGGTGGTCTCGTCCCTCGTCGCGGTGCGCCGGCGCTTCCCGTATGAGGTCTGGCACGCCATCCACCTGGTCAGCTACGCCGCTGTGTTGGTGGCGCTCCCCCACCAGCTCAGTGCCGGCGGGGTCCTGGCCGACGGCACCGTGCAGCGGGTCTACTGGCTGGCGCTCTACGTTCTCGCCTTCGGGGCGATCGGCTGGTACCGCTTCGTGCTGCCGGTCATCCGGTCGCACCGGCACGGGATCACGGTCTCCGGCATCGAAACCATCGCTCCCGGTGTGGTGTCGATCCACCTGACCGGCCGCGACCTCGACCGGCTGCAGACGGCGGGCGGCCAGTATGCCATCTGGCGGTTCTGGACGGCCGGCACCTGGTGGCACGCGCACCCGATCTCGTTCTCCGCGGTGCCCACGCGCACCAGCGCCCGCATCACCGTACGGGACCTGGGCCGTGGCAGCCGGGAACTCGGACGGGTGCCGGTGGGCACGCGGGTGTCGATCGAGGGACCGTACGGCCTGTTCACGGATGCCGCCCGTACCTCCCCGCACCTCGCGGTCGTGGCCGCCGGCATCGGCATCACGCCCATCCGTTCGCTGCTCGAGCACTCCCCGCTCAGCCGGGGCGAGGCGACGGTGTTGCTGCGCGGAACTGACGAGTCGCAGAGCTACCTGTGGAACGAGGTCGGCGCGCTGTCCCGCACGGCGGGCTCGGCCATCTACTCGATGATCGGACCCCGGCCGCGCGGCGTGGACACCTGGATGAGCGCCGAGGCGATCAGTGCCGGGGTCACCCTCTCCAGCGTGTTCCCGCGGCTGACCGACTCCGACCTCTATGTCTGCGGCCCGCAGGCCTGGACCGATCTGGTGGTGCGGGACGCCAGGGCGGCCGGGCTGACCGATCGTCAGATCCACGTGGAAAGGTTCGACTGGTGAGAAAACGCGCCATTGCCGCAAGCATCCTGTCGTCGGCTGCCGTGCTCGTTGTGGGCTGGCAGCTCGGCGCCCCCAGCGCCCTGATGACGTCGGTTCCGTCCGCCTCCTCCGGCGGTGGCACCAGCGCCGGACCCTCCACCGCCGGCTCATCGACGGCGACCACTCCGTCGTCCGGCGGCACGACGTCCGCTGGCGGCACGTCGAACGGCTCGTCGTCAGCCGGCACCGGTTCGGCGCCGGCGGCAACCTCCGCGCCCGCCGCGCCTTCGGGCACGTTCACGGGCAGCAGCACCTCCACAAGGTTCGGGTCGGTGCAGGTGCAGATCACCGTGGCCGGGGGCGCCATCACCGACGTCACCCCCCTCAAGCTCACGGATGCCGACGGCAGGTCCGTGCAGATCAGCAACCGGGCCGCACCGGTGCTTCGCCAGGAGGTGCTCGCGGCCCAGTCCGCCCAGGTCTCCACGGTCTCCGGCGCCACCTACACGAGCGAGGCCTACCTCACCTCGTTGCAGTCGGCCCTCGACCAGGCCGGACTCTGACCGTGTCCACCGTGGTCTTTTCCACCATGGGGACCATGGCGAGCCTGCGCTTCCGTGCTGCGCCCCCCGGACCGGACCGATCCGGCGTCGACGTGTTGCAGGCCATCCGCGACGATTTCGAGCAGCTGGAACAGCGTTTCAGCCTGTACCGGGCCGATTCGGAGATCAGCCGGATTAACGACGGGACCCAGCGCCTGACCCGCGCCAGCGCCCCGATGCTCGCCGCCTACGAGCTCGCCCTGCGTTGGCGAGACGACACCGCTGGCGTCTTCACCCCGCACCGCCCTGACGGTCTCCTGGACCTCTCCGGGGTGGTCAAGGCCCTGGCCATCGAAGACGCCGGTCGACTGCTGCGCGAGGCCGGCGTACGGGACTGGCTGGTCACCGTGGGCGGCGACACGCTCTCGGACGGGCAGGAAGGCGAGGCCAACCTGCCCGACGGGACACCGGGGGTGTGGACGGCAGGGATCGTCGACCCGCTCGACCGCAGCGCCCTGCTCTGCGTCGTGCCCTTCACCGGCGACTGGCGGGCCATAGCCACCTCGGGCACCTCGGAGCGCGGCGAGCACATCTGGCGCCGACCGGAGTCCGGCGACCTCGTGCAGGTCAGCGTCCTGGCTGCGGACATCGTCACGGCCGACGTCCTGGCGACGGCGATCCTGGCCGGCGGAGCGGAGACGCTCAACCTGGTCACCGAGCGCTGGGACATCGACGTGCTGACGGTCGACGCCTCTGGGGGCCTCGCGATGACTCCCCGGCTGCGGGAACGCTACCTCGCCGCCGCCCGCTGACGCCTAGGAGACTGCTGATTTAGATGGCTGCGGTGGGCCCGGCGAGTCGGGGGCCCGTTTTTTGAGTCGGGTGTGGTCGTGTTTGGGCTGCTTGCGGGATCGATTCGGTGTCGCGAGTCTGGCCAGTAGAAGGTGGTCGTCGGGGTCGGTGTGAGGGCTGGGGTGTCTGCCCTGCCTGGGGTCTTCAGCCAAGTGCCCAAACCCCGTTCTGGCTGGTGAGGCCAAGGCTCAGGAGTCGTTTCAGGTTGATCGCGGCGGCGCGGTTGTTCCACCAGGCGTGGTTCTTCACGACGCCGCGGTAAGGGACTCGTCTCGCGCCGCGAGTCATCCATGCGATCGAGCGTTCAACCATCGGCCGGTGCTGCCGGTAGACGGCTTGAAAGTCAGGGTCCAGCGCGCGTGCGCGGTGCTCGCGTTGGATCTGCTGCTGCGGATGCAAAACCATTTTGCGACCGTCGACGGCGCTCGTGCACTGGGCTCGGAGCGGGCAGCTCGCGCAAACGGCGCCAAATGTGACATTACGTTTCACGGTGATCGGTCGGGTGTTCCCCGCAGGACACGTCACCGTGCGCTTAGCTTCGTCGATGCTGAAGTCATCGATTGTGAATCCGCCCGGAACCGCCCGACTCAACGGCATCGGTTTGATGATCGGAACATGCCCGGCCGCGGTGACCTCGGCGAGGAGGTCCCCGCTGCCGTAGGCAGAATCACCGAGGACCTCGACCGTGTCCGAGCCGATGCTCGTGTCAGCGGCCACCAGGGCCGCGCCGCGGGCCGCGTCACTGTTCTTGGGCCCGGACGCTTTCGTCAACACGGCCGCGGTCACCAGACCCGTATCGGGCTCGATCGCGATGTGGGCTTTGAAACCGTCTTGCTTCTTCTCCCGGCTCTTGTGCGCGTGGCGGGCGTCCGGGTCAACGGTCGAGATCACCCGGTCCGGCGCGACCTTCCGCGCGATCCGCCACCGCCCATCCGAGCCATCGGACCCCTCAGCCGGCTCGACGTCCTGGCCCGCGACGAGGGCGAGCAACGCGACCGTCTCCTGCTGCGAGTCGGTCAATGACGTCGTGTCGATTGCCGCAAGCAACGCCAGGGCGTCGGTCACGAGGCGGGAAACGAGTTCGTCCCTGGCCGCCTTGTCGTCCCAGGCGATGTCGGGCTTGCCGGGCTTCTCGTAGTCATGGCCGGGCAGGCCGGCCACGATCATGTCGGCGCCGGGGATCTCCCGACCGACCCGGCGGATCTGCGCGACCAACTGCGTCACCGTGTCCTGGCGGGCGACCGCGTCATCCAAAATCGTGGAGTCCAACGCCCGCCGCTTCCGACCCGACAACGCCCCAGAACCGGCAATAACCTCGGCGACGGCGTCGAAAATTCGGTGCGGGCGGGTGCTTGCCGCGAGGCGGCGTCGCCAATACGTCAACACCGTCGGGTGGAACGATGTTTCCGTCAACCCGAACCCGCAGGCCGCTTTCCACCGCAGATCAAACGTGACGGCTTCCGCGGTTTCCCGGTCCGATAACGAGTGCAGGGTCTGCAGCACCATCACCGATGCGATCACGTCCGCGGGCGTCGAGGGCCGGCCACGACCCGACGGAAACAGGTCCGCGAACGCGTCATCCGGGAACAACTCGTGCCGGTGCTCAGCGAGAAAAGCGAACACCGACCCCGCCGGCAACATGTGCCCAGCGAACACACCGACATCCAACAACTGACGCTGACCATCATCACGACCCTGCATGAATCAAGTCTTAAACACCTCCGCCGAAACCAACAAAGGCGCGCCTTAAACGCCCCGATAAATCAGCAGTCTCCTAGAGCTTCTTGCCGGGATTGAGGATCCCCAGGGGGTCGAAGGCCGCCTTGACCCGCAGCTGCAGATCGCGCAGCACCGGGCCGAGCTCGTCGTCGAGGTGCGCACGCTTGAGCACGCCGATGCCGTGCTCCCCGGAGGCCGAGCCGTCCAACGAGATCGCCAGGCCGATCACCCGGGCGAACGCGACGTGGGCCGCCTCGATCTCGGCGGGAGCGGCGGGGTCGTAGCCGATGACGGGATGCAGGTTGCCGTCCCCGATGTGGCCGCCTGTGCTGATCGGCACGTCGAGCTCCCGGGAGATCTCGGCCAGGCCTGCCAGCAGCGCCGGCAGCTGGGAACGCGGCACCGTGATGTCCTCGTTCAGACATCCCCCGCGGACGGCCTGCACGGCCGGGTGCAACAGGCGCCTGGCACTCATCAGCCGGTCGAGGGATTCGGCGTCGTGGGCGATCACGACGTCATCGGCTCCCGCGGCTCGCAGCACGTCGGCGTAGGCTTCGACATCGTCGTGCGCCTGGCCGATCTGGTCGGACTGCACGAGCAGCAGGGCGCCGGCGTCCCGGGGCAGAACGGAAGCTGGATCGAACGCGTTGATCGCTTCGATGCAGGCGCCGTCGAGGAACTCGAGCACGCTCGGCCGGCGGCTGCCGGCGACGATGGTGTTGGCCGCGGCCAACGCATCCGTCACGGTGGAGAATGTCGCTGACACGCCGGAGGGGCTGGCCGGGGCGGGCAGCAGGCCCACGGTGATCTCGGTGATGATGCCCAGGGTGCCCTCTGACCCCACCAGCAGCGCGGTGAGGTTGTAGCCGGCCACGCCCTTGATGGTGCGATGTCCGGTCTTCACGATCGACCCGTCGGCGAGCACCACCGTGAGCTGCCGCACGAAGTTGCCCGTGACGCCGTATTTCACGCAGAGCATGCCGCCGGCGTTGGTGGCCACGTTGCCGCCGATGGTGGAGGCCCGCCAGGAGCCGGGGTCGGGCGGGTAGAACAGGTTGACGGCCTCGGCGGCGCGGGCGAGGGCGATGGTGCGCACGCCGGCCTGCACGGTGGCGGTCTGGTTGGCGGCGTCGACCGCGAGGATCTTCTTGAGCCGGGTGGTGCTGAGCACGATGGCGCCGGCGATGGCGTTGGCCCCGCCGGCGAGGCCGGTTCGGGCTCCCTGCGGCACGATCGGGATGCGGTGCGCGGCGGCGATGGTGACGACGGCCGCGACCTCCTCGGTGCTGGCCGGGAAGACCACCGCGAGCGGCTCGCCGCTGAGCGTGCCCTCGGACTGGTCGCGACGGTTGCTCTCGGTGCGCGCTCCGGTGACGATCTGGGCGGTGCTGAGCACCGCTGCGAGTTCGTCGAGAACGGGAGACGCGACGTCGGTCATGGTCATGGACACCTCTGCTGGACATGCACCCGATCGGGTGCCTCATCGACGCGGTGACTCGTCAGACCGCGTCCGGGGCCACAATTCTATGCAGGCGGATGGGGCGTGACCGGCGGTTTGGCTTGCTCACCGTGCCGAATATCGGTTGGTCTGCCGGTTTGCATATCCCACCTTCCGGCCGCGCGCTAGGGGCATTGTGCGGGGTTTCTCGCCTCTTGGCATGACGTGCGCCGCGTCAGATAAACTGGCCACCGGATACCGGCGACCGGCCGGCCAGGCGAAGCGGGTGGGGCGAATTCCAGGGGACGAGCGGCACGAACCAGCCGGGTCGGCGCGCGCCCAGCAGAACGGCAGTCGTGTCAGCGGCCTCCGGATGCGCAGCAGCCGCCGCACCGGCATCCGCACCGGGATGCTGGTGGCCGCCGGCACCCTCGTGCTGGTGCTTGTCGCCGGATTCGTCGTTCGCACCGTCTCGGTATCCGAGGCACAGAACGCCTACGACGCCGCGGCCCTGGCCTTCCGTGCCGAGCAGTCCACGGCCGTGCGCACGGTGAGTACCGGGGAGAGCGCCCTCGACGACGCGATCGCCCTGCTCGACGAGAGCGCGGGCAAGGTGCTGGACGAGCAACCCCGCGTGGACCTCGCCGCCGCCATCGACACCGTGACCCTGCGCCTGAGCGCCGCCGCTCAGGAGCTCACGGCCGCTGAGGTCGCCGCGGATGCCTCGACGACCCGGAGCGCCATGTTCGAGCTGGGTCCGGGCATCCGTGACGACGCGAAGGTTCTGTCGGCATTCGACTTCAGGGCAGCATCGGGCGTGCAGGGCGTGGCCGACGACCTGGCCGCTCCGGTGGCCGCCGTTGTGCAAGCCATGGCCGACTGGCAGGCCGAACAGGACCGGATCCTGCGCGAGCGGTACACCAACACCGTGCACGCCACCGGGTGGACGCCGGAACTCGACGAGTGCATCGGGTCGGTGGATGTGACCGCGCACTACCAGAACGTGCCCACCATCGCCGAGCACTGGTCGTGCGGCGGCAAGGATTTCCCCGACGACGCGGGCACAGTGATCACGCTCGCCGGCGTGCACGCCGGCACCTACCGGGTCGACGGGATCGTGGCCATGCTCAACGCCGACCGGGACAGCACCGCGGACATCCCGCGCGGCTACGACCTGCTCTACCAGACCTGCCAGAACGGCTACTCGGGGACCATGTCGTTCACGGCCCTCACGCGCATCTCCTGACCCGGCCCGAGTGCCCCCGCGGCCACAACAGGTCCCGAAGCGGACAAGTGCACCCGGTGCGCCGGGTGCACTTGTCCGGACGGGGAACAGTTGCGGCTACGAGGCGTGGTCCTGCGGCAGCAGGTCGGTGGCGACCATGTCGGCGCTGCGTTCCCAGAGGGCCGTCGCGAGACCAGCATCCGTGGCCTGGCTGTTGGTGGAGTGCACCCGGCGCTTCTCGTAGTACTCACCGGACTGCCAATCGACCCCGGCCGCGGTGCTGGCCAGCCAGATCAGGGTGTCGGCGCCCTTCTCCGGCGTGATCAGCATGCGTTTGAGGGCGGTCTGATAGATGAAACGCATGAGGCTCGTCGAGTCGGTGGAGAAACTCGTGGCGACCACGCCGGGGTGGAAGGCCGCCGTGACCAGGCCGCGCGCGTGATAGCGGCGGTGTAGCTCACGGGTGAAGAGGATGTTGGCGAGCTTGGCATCGCCGTACGCCTTGTTCGGCGAGTACTTGCGTTCGTTGTCGAGGTCGTCGAGGTTGATGCGGCCGAACCGATTGGCCGTGCTCGAGGTGTTGATCACCGCGGCCCGGCTCGCGAGGAGGCGGTCCATGAGCAACGTGGTAAGCAGGAACGGCGCCAGGTGATTGACCTGCATGGTCTTTTCGTGACCGTCGACCGTGAGCTCCCGGTCCCCCATGATGCCGCCGGCGTTGTTGGCCAGGACGTCGATGCGCGGGTACCGCTTGAGCAGTTCGGCGGCCAGGGTACGCACCTCGTCGAGCCTGCTGAAGTCGGCGATGAAGTGGTCGACTCCCAGCTCGGCGGCGATGGCCTCGGTCTTCTCCGGCGAGCGCCCCACGATGACCACCCGGTCACCCGCCCTGCTGAGCGCTCGAGCCGCCGCTGCGCCGATTCCGTCGCTGGCCCCGGTGATCACAATCGTTCGTTCGCTCATCAGTCGCTCTTCCACTCAGGCCGGATCCGGCACGGGCCGTCTCCGGCGGATTCCCGGGGCGAGGCATCGTCGGCTCACGGTGACTGCACTCTACTGCCGCGTCGCCGTGCCCTCGCGTTGATCACACCGTCGCGTCTGTTGAGGTTATTGATGCATTTATCAGCGCTACGATGGGAGCATGCAGTCTTCGAGTTCCACTCGCCCCCGCTCCAACGGGCCCTCCGCGGTCGATCGCGCGTACTCCCACGTGGCCGACGCCATCATCTCGGGCACGCTCGCGGCGAGCGCCCTCATCACTGAGGGCGACGTGGCCCACACTCTCGGGCTCAGCCGCACCCCCGTGCGCGAGGCCTTCCTCATGCTCGAGTCCGCCGGCCTGTTGCGCTTGTTCCCCAAGAAGGGCGCAGTGGTCACGGCCGTCGACGACGCGGAGACCGCAGACCTGCTCCAGGTGCGCATGCTCCTGGAGACCAAGGCCGTGCAGCTGATCGGTGAGCGTCCCCACCAGATCGATGCCGTCGACGCCGAGCTGCGTGCCCTCATCCAGGCTCAGACGGATGCCGCAGTGGCGGGCGACCTCCTGGCCTACGCCCGTGCAGACCACAGGTTCCACTCCCGCATCGTCGACGAGACCGGAAACCGGATCATCGACGACATCTACGCCCGCCTGGGGCCCCGGCTGGAACGCCTCGTGCACCGGGTGGCCGCCCGCGACCCCGACAGCATCACCGTGCTCATCGACGAGCACACCGTGCTGGCCGACCACCTGCGCGCCGGCGACACCCTCGCCTACGACGCGGCGTTGCGCTTGCACCTGGAGACCGGGCATCGCGTGCACCGGCCGCTCTAGCCCGGCCGCCTCTCGAGACCGCTCACCTCACCTGTTCACCCCACTCACCGGCTCCCTCTACCCACCTGTCATCACCCGCCCGCCGTCCCGACCCGAAAAGACCCATGTCTGCCCGCACTCCCCGCGTCATTCCCCCGTGGCAGCTCGCCGCCCCCGCACTCTTCGTCATGGCCTGGGGCGGCAACCACTTCACCCCTCTGCTGCACATGTACGAGACCCTCGGCCACTACTCCACCGTCACGGCGGATCTCTTCCTCGGGCTCTACGTGGTCGGCCTGGTCCCCGGCCTCCTGCTCGCAGGTGCGCTCTCCGACCGGTACGGACGCAAGCCCCTCGTGATCGCGGGCGTCGTCGCGGGTATCACGGCGAGCATCCTGTTGGGCCTGGGCTTTTCCAGCGAGCTGATCATCTGCCTCGGCCGATTCCTCGTCGGTCTGAGTGTGGGCGTGGCCATGTCGGTGGGAACGGCCTGGCTCAAGGAACTCTCCAGCGCCCCGTTCGACCTGGTCGCCCGCCCCACGGCCGGCGCACGGCGGCCGGCGCTCACCCTGACGATCGGTTTCGGACTGGGCGCAGGGGTGTCCGGGGTCCTCGCTCAGTGGGGGCCGCTGCCGACGCTGCTGCCCTACGCCGTGCACATCCTGCTCAGCCTGGCGATCCTGCCCGCGCTTTTTCGCGCCCCGGAGTCCGTGCCCCGCAGCCGGGTGCACGGCTCGCTCTGGCTCGACCTGCAGGTGCCCCTCGCCGGACATCGCCGCTTCCTCCGCGTGGTGCTACCCACGGCGCCCTGGGTGTTCGGCGCCGCCGGCATCGCGTACGCCATGATGCCCAAGCTCGTTGAGGCGCAACTCGGCGAGCTGAACCTCGCCTTCGCCACCCTCCTGACCGTGGTGACCCTGGGGACCGGCGCCCTCGTGCAACCGCAGGTGTCGCGCCTGAACTCGATCACCCACGGCCGGGCGCTCCTGGTGGGGATGGGACTCATGGTGGTGGGCGTACTCAGCGCCGTGGCCACGTCACTCACGCTCTCCCCCGCGCTGGCTCTGGGAACCGGGATCCTGCTCGGCGCCGCCTACGGCATCACGGTGGTCGCCGGGTTGGTCGAGATCCAACGCATCTCCACGCCGACCGACCTCGCCGGCATCACGGGTGTCTACTACAGCCTCACCTACGTGGGCTTCCTGCTGCCCGTCGCCTTCGCGAGCCTGAGCGGCTTCGTCGGGTACCCGCTGATGCTCTCGCTGCTCGCTGTCGCCTGCGCCGGCTGCCTGGCCCTGACGGCCGTGGGGTTGCGCCGCGCCTGACCGAGCCGGAACGGGAACCCCGCGGCCTGCTGCACCTCACCCCGGTCGCCCCGCTACGGCGTGCGGCCGGCCGCGCCGGTGCGCTTGTTCTTCACCTCGCGCAGGAGCACCAGCGGCAGCAGCAGGGTCGACAGGGCCGTGACCAGCCACACCACGAGGACGGCGAGGATCCAGGTCTGCCAGCCCACAATGGTGAGTCCGCCGGGAAACAGCGACGCGATCCACAGCGCCACGAAGGTCGACACCAGCCCGATCCCGCCCAGGAAGGCGGGCGCGCCCCGGGCGATGACCTTGGCCAGGAACGGCGAGAGCACGCTCTGCGTCACGGCGAAGACCACGACGGCCGTGATGAAGCCGCTCGGCGTGACCGTCAGGTCGGGCAGCAGCAGCGAGGCCACCCAGAGCCCCAGTGCCGCCGACAGCAGGAAGATCAGCGCGCGCAGCAGGATGCGAATCATGCCGCGATGGTAGCGCCGGGCCGGTGCCGCGTCATCCCCCCGCCGCGGGCTTCCCGTTCGCTCGCAGCGGGTGAAAAGCGTGACAGCGGGCGAAAATGCTCGCAGCGTGTGAAAAGTGGTCCATTTTCACGTGCTGCGAGCATTTTAACGAGCTGCGAGCATTTTAACGAGCTGCGAGCATTCAGCGCGGGCCGCCGCCGCCGCCCATCGTTCCCGTTGCCGCCACACCGGCGGTGACGGTTGTCGCGTTCGTCGCCGCCGAGTAGTCGCCGTCGGCGTAGACCCCGTCCGCGATCTCGCCCGAGGCCGTTCCACCCACGTACACGGTGTACGTCCCGCCGTCGGACAGCTCGTCGGAGGAGAACACCACGGACTGGAAGTCCTTGATCGATTCGAAGGCCATCACCACGACGCCTGAGCCGTCCACGAGCTGCACCGTACTGCCGGCATCCTGCACCGAATCGAACGAGATCGCCACGAAGGTCTGGCCGGAGCCGGTTTCGGGCGACACCGCCATCCCGGCGCTTCCGGCGGCCAACAGGGTACCGCCGGTCAGAGTGAAGGTGCCGTTCACGTCGAGCGCACCGTTGCCGTCGTTGGTGGGACCGTTCACCACGAGGGTGCCGCCGCTCATGGTCGCCGACCCGTTGGAGTCGAAGCCGTCTCCCCCCGCGTCGATGACCGTGCTGCCGCCGGTGATGGTGATGGTCTCCCCACCGTCGGAGTCCATGCCGCCGCCACCGCCGCCCTGGGCGGTCGTGGTGCTGCCACTGGAGGCATTGAGGCCGTCGTCGCTGGCGGTGACCGAGACGGTGCCGCCCCCGATGCTGATGGCTGTGCTCTCGAGTCCCTCGTAGGAGCTCGTCACTGTGGTGCTGCCGCCGATGATGTCGAGCGCCGTGTCCGCGTGCACCCCGTCGTCGCCGGCTGCGAGAGTGACCTCGCCCGAGGCGATCCGCACCGTTCCGTCGGAGTGCAACGCGTCATCCGCCGCATCGACGGAGAGGGTGCCGCCGTCGACGACCGTCACCACCCCGGACTTGAGGCCCTTGGCCGAGACGTCGTCTGAGACCGTGGCCGTGTGGCCGCCGCCGGACTGCACGGTGACGTCGGCGCCGGAGAGCACCACGTCAGTGACGGCCTGCACGCCGTCTCCCGCGGCCGTCACGTCGATGGTGCCGCCGGTCAGTGAGATGTAGCCGCGGGTGACGTCCTCGGCGTGGTCGGACTTCAGGCCGTCGCCGCCGGCGGTGACAGTGACGGTGCCGCCGTCCACCACCAGGTAGTCCTTGCCGCGGATGCCGTCGTCCACCGCCGTCACCGTGATGGTGCCCGAGTTGATGATCAGGCCATCCGTGCTGGTGATGCCGTCGTTGCCGTTGCCGGTCACGTCGAGCGAGCCCGTGCCCGTGATGGTCAGGTCGGCCGCACTGTAGAGTGCCGCGTTGGCGTCGGCGTCCTCGGCGTGGCTGTCGGTGTCGGAGAGGGAGTTGCTCGAGCCGGCGGCCAGCACGATCATCGCCTCGTCGGCCTCGGAGACGACCAGGGCGGCCCCGGTGGAGTTGCTCACCTCGACGCCGTTGAGGATCAGGCGCACGGTGCCCTCACCCGCGGAGGAGAGGACGATCTGGCCGTCGTCGATGGTGCCGCTGAGCTCGTAGGTTCCGGCGGCCGTGATGGTCACGGTGCTGCCGGAGATGGTTACGGCCCCGGTGTCTTCGGAGGCGCTCCCTGCGGTTGCCGTGTCGATTGAGGCACTGTCGCCGTCGAGGGTGATCGCCACCACGTCGGCGTCGTCCCACTCGTAGTCGGCGGCGTCATCGTGGGTCTGCTGGTTCGCGGCCAGCACCTCGGCGGCGGTGGTGGACGTGTCCACGGCGACGGCGGCCGTGGCGGAGGCGCTGGTGCCGCTGCTGCCGGTCGACTCGGTGGCCCCGGCGACGGCGGTGCATCCGGTCAGCAGGGCCGCGGTGACGAGGAAGGGCAGCACTCGGTAGGTACAGGCCTGCACACCGAAGCGGCGGGTGCCGGGCGCGGATGGCGCGGCGGGTGATTTCTTCATGGGGTACTCACAATCGATGGGTGTCCGCGCTGGGGCGGTGGTCAGGAGGTGGGGAATGCCGGCGCGAGGGGCGCCTAGCGGAAGAACCGGCGCAGGACAGGTGCCCACTTGTTGCCGGGGAGATCGGCGCGAAGAGCCGCCATGCCGGTGCCGTACTTCGAGATGCTGGCCGGCCGGTGCCCGTGCGCCCAGAGGATCCGGTCGACCGCGGAGGGCCGCGAGCCGGACTTGGTCTCCACGATCGCCAGGTGCGGCCGGTCCAGCCCGAGCGGCCCGGCGCCGGTGGGCGCCGCGGTCCAGGACAGGCCCGTGTCGATCGTGGCCCGGCTGCTGGACTCCGGAACGAACAGGGTCGTGCGCAGGTAGCGGGTGGTGAGAGTGGGCACGAGCTCCTGCCCCTCCGCACCGCGGATCTCGGCCTCGTCCAGCACCGTGTCGGTGTAGCGGCGGCCCTCGCTGGTGAGGGTGTCCCGGTCGTCGATCCCGTACGGCAGGCGGTCCTTGACGGTCACGCCGCGGCCACCGCGGGTCTTCACCTCGAGGTAGCTCTGGGCGGAGTCGACGTAGGTGCGGGTGCGGATCTTGAACCGCCGCCGACGCGGATGCGCCGCCATCAGGAAGCTGGTGAGCTCCGGGGTGTCGAAATACACCGACTCGTACGCCGACGACCGCACCCCGTCGATGTCCAGCACCCGCACACCGGGGTCGAGGTCGGCCAGGACCTCGACGAGCTCGCTCCGCGGCAACACGTACTTGCGGTCGACCCGGGTGAGCAGTCCCGCGCGTTCGGTCAGTTCGGCCAGGTCGATGTTGCCGAGGCCGCCGAGCGGCAGGTCGAGCACGGCGCTCATCGGTTCGCCTCCTTGAGGAGCGTGACACCGATGCTGGGCCGCGGAGCCGGGGCGGGCGCCGAGAAACGCTGGGCTCCCACCTGGTACCGCACGTCGACGACAGTGGTGTCGTTGACCAGGTCGAGGCTGCGCACGTGCACGCCGTGCACCCGGGCGCCGAGCAGTCCCTCGAGATGGGCGATGAGGGCGGATTCATCGGGCATCGCCGCATCCAGCACCACGGTCTGCTGCCGGTAGCTGCTGAACAGCCGGGGGTTGTCGCCGAAGTAGACGACGGCCACGATGAGGGCCATCAACACGACGGTGAGCACGGAGGGCTCGGTGCTCAGGCCGGCGAGCAGTCCCATGGCCAGGGCGGCGAAATAGTAGGCCACTTCGTGCTGCTCGATCTCGCTGGAGCGCAGCCGGATGATCGAGAGGACACCGAAGAGGCCGAGGCCCAGCCCCACACCCACGGTGCTCGACGCGAGCACCTGGGCCACGGCCAATACTCCGACGTTGACGATGAGGTACGCGACGACGAGGTCTCGACGGCGGTGACGCGGAAAATACAGCCCGAACGTGAGCAGGCTGATGAAGAGCAGATCGATCAGGATGATCGCGGCCTGCAACATGGTGTCCTCCAAATGAACTATCGGTAACGCAACGATGTCCATCTAGCCGGAGGCGCCTATCAGCCGGCTATGCCCGGGTTATGAGCCACTGCTGAGCCTGCCCGGCCGGGCCGGACACCCCGGTCACGGCATCCGGGTCTCGTAATGTCGGCGGGTGTGCAGTAAACTTCGAACATATGTTCTATAAGTCGAGGTGATGCCCCATGAGTGTGATCAATGAGACCGTTGCGGTCTGGGTGACCCCGGAGGGCTCCCCCGTGCGCCTGGTCTGGCGAGCCCGCCGGTTCCGGGTGACCGACACCCCCACGCCGCTGACGGCATCGGCGTCGCTGCCCGACGAATTGCTGCATTTCCTCACCCATCCGCCCAAACCCGTGGCGGCCTGGCGGTGCCAGGGCACCGCCGATGACGGCACCTCGCTGGTCTTCGACATCCAGCACGACGACGGCCGGGGTCGCTGGCAGCTCCTGCGCACCTTCGAATAATGGGCGCGGGCGGCTCCGGCGCCTCCATTCCGCCCGACCGGATGCGGCGCTAGGCTCCCACCGACAAGGGAGGCGCCGTGAACGTCGAGAGCAATGACACCGGCAGCAGCAACACCAGCAGTACCGGCACGGGAAGCGCCGGGCCGGGCAGCACAGGGCCGGGCAGCACAGGGCACGCGGATACCGCCGGCATCGGGCACAGCGTGCAGCCGGTTCCGCCACCGCCGCCGAACCCCCGCCGGCAGTGGGAGGCGCGGATCACGTTCCTGCGCAGCCGGGCCGCTGTCGCCCGGGCGGAGGTGGCGGCCATCGAGGCCCTGCACCGCGACCCCGACACTCTGGAGGATCTGTTGTCCAACGCCTCTCCCGAGGAGGTGGCCATGGCCGAGGCCGTGGAGCACCGCATCAGTGAGCGCGTCATCGCCGCCCGACAGGTGGCCGACGCCGCCGAGGTGGACTATGAGCGAGCCCTGCTCGACGGCGCAGACCAGAGCACGGAGGACTCGGCCTAGGAGTCACCCGCCGCAGGGTCCCGGCCGCGGGGTCTTGGCCGCGTCGACCTGCCGGCCGGGCCCGTGGCGCCGGTTACGTCGTCACCCGGGTGAGCGTCGGCCAGGTGCCCGCCGCCGCCGCAGACTCGGCCTCCTTGATCAGGTGCACGGTCTTCAGGAAAGAATCCGGGTTGAGCGAGATCGAGTCGATCCCCTCCCCGACGAGGAACTGGGCGAAATCCGGGTAGTTGCTGGGCCCCTGCCCGCAGATGCCGATCTTGATGCCGGCCGCGTGCGCCTTCTCGATGGCCTGGCTGATCATCCGGGTCACGGCCTCGTTGCGTTCGTCGAAGAGGGCCGCCAGCTCCCCGGAGTCCCGGTCGACACCGAGCACCAGCTGGGTGAGGTCGTTGGAGCCGATGGAGAACCCGTCGAACCGGGTGGCGAACTGCTCGGCCAGGATCACGTTGGCCGGGATCTCGCACATCATGTAGACCTGCAGGCCGTTCTGGCCGCGCACCAGGCCGTTCTCCGCCATCACCGCGAGCACCTTGTCGGCCTCGGTCGTGGTGCGGCAGAACGGCACCATCACGATCACGTTGCTGAAGCCGATCTGCTCACGCACGCGCTTGAGCGCCCGGCACTCCAGCGCGAACCCCTCGGCGTACTTCGGGTCGTAGTACCGGGAGGCGCCCCGGAAGCCCAGCATCGGGTTCTCCTCGCCCTGCTCGAAGACGTCGCCGCCGATCAGGTGCGCGTACTCGTTCGATTTGAAGTCGCTCAGCCGCACGATCACCGGATGCGGGTAGTACGGCGCCCCCAGCTTGGCGATGCCCAGGGCCAGGGTGTTCACGAAGTACTCCCCGAGGTCGTCGTACCCGCGGGTGAGCTCGGCGATCTGGCGCCGCACGGCCGGATCGGTCACCCGCTCCGGGTGCACGAGAGCCATGGGATGGATCTTGATGAGGTTGTTGATGATGAACTCCATCCGTGCCAGCCCCACCCCCGCCGTGGGCAACCTCCACCACTCGAAGGCGGCGGCCGGGCTGGCGATGTTGACCATCACCTGGGTGCGGGTGATCGGCACCTCGCCCAGGTCGATCTCTTCGGTCTCCGAGGCCAGGATGCCGGCGTACACGAAGCCCTCATCACCCTCGGCGCAGGAGATCGTGATGGGCGCGTTCTCGGTGAGCACCTCGGTGGCGTTGCGTGTGCCGACCACGGCCGGCACGCCGAGTTCCCGACTGACGATGGCGGCATGGCTGGTGGGGCCGCCGTGGTCGGTGATGATCCCGGCCGCCCGCGTCATGATGGGCACCCAGTCGGGGTCGGTCATCTCGGTCACCAGGATCGCGCCGTCGCGGAACTTCTCGATGTCGGCGGGGTCGCGGATCACGCAGGCCGTGCCAGAGGCGATGCTGTCGCCGATGGCGACGCCGGACACCAGCACCGGCCCGCTCTCGGTCAGCCGGCTCACCGAGAACCGGGTGAGGCTCTTTTGCGAGTGCACGGTCTCCGGCCGGGCCTGCACCAGGAACAGTTCACCGGTGATCCCGTCCTTGGCCCACTCCATGTCCATCGCCCGGCCGTAGTGGTCCTCCACGATGTGCGCCCAGCGGCCCAACTGCACGATTTCGGCGTTGTCGAGCACGAAGGCCCCGCGTTCGCGCTCCGGGGTGTCGATGACCCGGGTACGCGCGCTGCCGCCCTCGGCGTAGGTCATCTTGCGATCCTTCCGCCCCAAGGTCTTCTCGATGATCGGTTCGCAGTCGGGTTCGGCAAGGAGCGCCTTGAAGACCAGGTATTTGTCGGGGTCCACAGCACCCTGCACCACGGTCTCGCCCAACCCCCAGGCGGCGCTGATCACCGCGGCGCCCGGAAAGCCGGTGTCGGTGTCGATGGAGAACATCACGCCGGATCCGGCCAGGTCGCTGCGCACCATCCGCTGCACCCCGATCGACAGAGCGACCTCGAGGTGGTCGAAGTCCTTCACCTCCCGGTAGCTGATGGCCCGGTCGGTGAACAGTGACGCGTAGCAGCGGCGGCAGGCATCGAGCAGGTCCCGCTCGCCGCTGACGTTGAGGAAGGTCTCCTGCTGGCCGGCGAAGCTCGCATCCGGCAGGTCTTCGGCCGTGGCGCTGCTGCGCACGGCCACGGGCAGGTTGGGCACCCCGGCCTCGGTCGACAGCGTGCGGTAGAACACCCGGATGTCGTCGGCAATCGCCGCGGGGAACTCCCCGGCCAGGAACGCCTCACGCAACCACAGACCGGTCTGGCGCAGCGAGGACTGGCCGGAGTGATAGCGGTCGATCTGTTCGCGGATCACGCTCTCCAGCCCGTTGTCCGCGACGAACGCGCGGTATGCGTCGGCCGTGGTGGCGAAGCCGTTGGGTACCCGCACGCCGCGGGCCGCCAACGAGCGCACCATCTCTCCCAGGGACGCGTTCTTGCCGCCGACCTGAGGAACGTCCGTCAGTCCGATGGTGTTGAACCAGACAACTTCGCGACCACGCATGAGTCCTCCCGCATTCAGAGCCGGCGCGGAATTCGCCGGCAGCGGCAACCTACTGCTCTCCGGCGGCGGCGGCTAGGAGCGTGGCGGTGGGACGGGACGCGGCCCATCGATTATCGTCGAAGGATGAACTCCACGCTGCCCCCGGTGTCCCTCCGCCCCGTGCTCGACACGGACACCGCCCAGTTGCTCGAACTCAACAGCGCCGCGGTGCCGGCCGTCAACGACCTCGACGTCGACGAACTCACGGCGCTCCTCGCGGCCAGCCACAGCGCCGTCGCCGTCACGACCGACACCGAACCGGGCACCGTGCTGGGCTTCGTGGTCCTCTTCGCCGCCGGCGCCGACTACGCCAGCGAGAACTACCGGTGGTTCTCCCGCCGCACCGACTCCTTCCTCTACGTCGACCGAATCATCGTGGCGCCGGATCACCGCGGCCTCGGCCTCGGTGCGCACCTCTATTCGGCGGTCTTCGACGCCGCGCGGGCCCTGAACACCGACGTGGTGTTCTGCGAGGTCAACCTGCGGCCGGCCAACCCCGAGTCGTTGGCCTTCCACGACCGTCTGGGCTTCACCGAGATCGGCCAGCAGGCCACGAAAAATGATTCCGTGCTGGTGTCGCTGCTCAGCGCCGACGTCTCGCAGGTGCGTTCGGCACCGCCCGAGTAGCCGGCCGGGATACGCTGAGCCACATGAAGCACGCCAGCGCCGGCACCGGCACCGACCTCCCGCCCGGCCTCGACGGCTGGGCGGGAGGGCAGCGCTGGTTTGCCGGCAAGGGCCACAGCCCGCAGCTGACAAGCATCGGCCAGTGGGCACTGCCCAGCACCGAGCCGGGCGTGCGCATTCGGTGCCATCTGGTGCTGGACACCGCCAGCCGGTTCTCGACGGTCTACCAGTTGCCGCTGACCGAGCGTGCGGCTCCGCTGTCCCAGACCGGACCGAACGAGTCCGGCTCTGCGGCCCTGATCGCGCAGGTCACCGGCCCCGACGGGCTCCCCCGCTACGTATACGACGCCACCCACGACCCCGCCTACGCGGCGGCCCTGCTGGACTTCGTCCTGTCCGGCGGGACGGCACCGGCCGGCGACGCCGCCGGCATGAACGCGCGGGGCGAGACGATTCGCACCGCGGCCGCCGGTGGCCTGCGCGGGCTCACGGTGGTGGCCAGCCGGGTCCTGAGCGGGGAGCAGTCGAATACCTCGATCATCGTCGACCTCGCCGACGCTGACGGCCGGCCCGGCCGCCCGGTGATCTGCAAGGTGTTCCGGGTGGTGGCCGACGGCCAGAACCCGGATGTGTCGGTGCAGTCAGCCCTCGCCCTGGCCGGCTCCAGGTTCGTGCCAGAGCCCGTGGGCGCGGTGTGGGCCGAGTGGACCGGTCCGCTCGCAGCGACCCGGAGCAGCGGCCACCTGGCCTTCGTGCAGGAGTTCCTGCCCGGGGTCGAAGACGCGTGGCGGGTCGCTCTGGACGCAGCGGCCGTCGGCGAGGACTTCTCCGGCCCGGCGCGGGCCCTGGGGGCGGCCACGGCAGCGGTGCACCGGGACCTGGCCCGGGTGTTCCCCACGGTCGAATCCACGCCCGACGTCATCGACCAGCTCTGCTCAACGATGCGGGAGCGGTACCGCCAGGCCGCGCGTGAGGTGCCGGAACTGGCCCAGCACAGCGAGGCGGTGGCGGCCGCGTTCGCCCGCGCCCAGGCGGTGTCCTGGCCCCGCCTGCAGCGCATCCACGGCGACTATCACCTTGGGCAGGTCCTCGATGCACCCGGACGCGGCTGGGTGCTGATCGACTTCGAGGGCGAACCGCTGCGGCCGCTGGACGAACGTACCCTGCCGGACATGCCGCTGCGGGACGTGGCCGGCATGCTGCGGTCGTTCTCCTACGTGGGCGCGACCATCGCCAGCCGCCACCCGGCCGCCGGTCCCGCAGCGCTGGCCTGGGCGACGAACGCCCGAGCCGCGTTCCTGCAGGGGTATCGGGCGCTGGGCGGCGATTCGTTCACCGGCCAGGAGCCGTTGCTGGCCGCGTTCGAGCTCGACAAGGCCATCTACGAAAGCGTCTACGAGTCCCGGAACAGGCCGTCCTGGCTACCCATCCCGCTGCTGGCCGTCGCCGGTCTGGTCGACGACGCCGCGAGGACACCGCTCACCCTCGAGGGCGTGCCCCTCGAACCGCGCGGCCCGCAGCAGCCGGCCACCTCCCGCACGCCCTAACGGTCGTCCGCCGACACCTCGGTGAACAGGGCGCCCTGGGCCGCGGCCGAACCGGAGGCGCCGCCACCGCGGCCGCGCAACAGGAATGCCAGGCCAACGGCGGCGACCGCCCCGGCGAGCGGGCCGGCCAGGTACACCCAGTAGTCCGTGAAGTCCCAGCCGACAAGGTCGGGTCCGAAGGTCCGGGCCGGATTCATCGACGCTCCGGAGAGAGGGCTCCCCCAGAGACCCGCAAGAACGATGTAAGCGCCGACGCCGAACGCGCCGAACAGGCCGACGTTCTGGGCGCCGGACGCCGTGCCGAGAATGACGCTCACCAGGCCGAGGGTGAGAATGGCTTCCATCCAGAAGGCGGCCCAGGTGGAGTAGCCGCTGGCCGGATAGTTGGACCCGGCGGTGGCCGAGACGCCGATCACAGCCTTGAGCACGAGGGCGGCGAGAGCGGCTCCGGCCAGCTGCACGACGATATAGCCAGGAACCCGCCACCAGGGGAAGTCACCGCGGAGCGCGAAGGCGATGCTGACGGCGGGATTGAGGTGGGCGCCGGACACCTTGCCCATGAACAGGATCACCCCGAGGACCATCAGCCCGGGCGCGGTGACGGCCGCCCCGCGGTCGATCACGCCGGGGAACGCCTGGCCCATCATGCCACCGCCGGCCGCCACGAGCACGAGGAGGAACGTGCCGTACAGCTCGGCGAAGAGCCGGCGCCACTCCTGTCGGGGATCGGAGAAGTCCTGGATGCGGGTAAGAACGGATTTCGGAACGAGTTCGGTCGTCTGGCTCATCTGCTGCTCCCGTCAGCGAGCGGAGCGGACCTCCGCACGCTGGGGAACATACCCGCAGAGGAGACGGAACGCGAAGCCCCTGCCCCACCCGATCAGGACCGCTTCTTGAGCTCCGGGAACTGGTCGTCGCGCCACTCTTCGGCCAGCCGCACGTTCGCGGCAGCCGCATCGTTCTCCCTGGCCCGCAGCTCCACCCGGCGGATCTTGCCCGAGTTGGTCTTGGGCAGCTCGAAGAACTCCACCCGGCGCACCCGCATGTACGGCGGCAGCCCGTTGCGGGCGTGACGCAGCACGGCCAGCGCCGTCTCGGCATCCGGTGCCCAGCCGGCTGCCAGCGCCACGTAAGCCTTGGCGATGTTCAGACGGGTGTCGTCGGGCGCAGGCACCACGGCGGCTTCCATCACGGCTGGGTGTTCGATCAGCACGCTCTCCACCTCGAACGGCGAGACCTTGTAGTCCGACGATTTGAAGATGTCGTCGGTGCGTCCGATGAAGGTCAGGTAGCCGTGTTCGTCGCGGTTGGCGACGTCGCCGGTGTGGAAGTACCCGTCCCGCAGCACCTCGGCGCTGCGCGCGATATCACCGTGATACCCCGACATCAGGTTCACCGCGAGCGCGGAGAGGTCCAGGCAGATCTCACCCTCTTCGGTCAGCTCCCCCGTGATCGGGTCGACCAGGACCACGGCCACTCCGGGCAACGGCAGCCCCATCGACCCTGCCTTCAGGCGCGAGCCGGGCACGTTGCCCACGATCGCGGTGGTCTCGGTCTGGCCGTAGCCGTCCCGGATGGTCAGGCCCCAGGCGCGCTGGATCTGGCTGATCACCTCGGGGTTGAGCGGCTCCCCGGCCGAGAGGATCTCGCGGAGGTTCGCCGGCTTGGCGCCGACATCCGACTGGATCAGCATCCGCCACACCGTCGGCGGCGCGCAGAACGTGCTCACGGCGGCGCGGTGCAGCTGGTGCGCCAGAGCGGCTGGATCGAACCGCGAGTAGTTGTAGATGAAGACCGTGGCCTCGGCGATCCACGGTGAGAAGAAGCAGCTCCAGGCGTGCTTGCCCCACCCGGGCGAGCTGATCGCCAAGTGCACGTCGCCGGGGCGCAGACCCAGCCAGTACATGGTGGTGAGATGCCCGACCGGATACGAGGTCTGGCTGTGCACGACCATCTTGGGCTTGCTCGTAGTGCCCGAGGTGAAGTAGATCAGCGACGGGTCGTCGGAGGAGACGGGGACGTCGACCTTGCCCGTGGTCGCCCGCAGGGAGTCGGCGTAGTCGGTCCAGCCGGCGGCCGGCTCACCGACGCAGATGCGGGAGAACGTGCCGTCGACGCCGTCGAACTTCGCGGTGTCCGACGTGTTGGCGATCACGTGGTGCACGTCGGCGCGCAGCACCCGGTCGGCCAGATCGGTCGTGCCGAGCACCGTCGAGGTGGGCAGGATGACCGCGCCCACCTTCATGATGGCGAGCATGGTCTCCCACAGCTCCACCTGGTTGCCGAGCATGAGCATCACGTGGTCACCCTTCTGCACCCCGTGGGTGAGGAGCCAGCTGGCGACCTGGTCGGAGCGGGTGACCATCTCGTCGAAGCTCACCTTGAGTTCGCGGCCGTCTTCTTCGACGATCCACAGAGCGGTCTTGTCGTTTCCAGTGCCGATCACGTCGAACCAGTCGACCGCCCAGTTGAAGCGTTCACCCACGTCGGGCCAGACGAAGGCTGCGGATGCACCCGGGTGATCGCTGCGCAGCTCGAGGAGCTGGTCGCGGGCGCGGCGGAAGTTGGTCGTGCTCGTGCGCTCAGTCATCCCTCCATCATCCTCACCGATGGATGCCTGCAGCGGCATGAATGACCAGGCTTCCTGAGAATTCGTGCAAGAGCTTGCATTCGGGCGCAGGCGGGTGAGACTCAGGACATGGCAGTCGCAGCCCCCGTCTCTCCCATGCTCGCCCGTGCGGTGGACACCGTGCCCGAGCCGGACAGCGTGCCCGGCGGCCTGAGCTACGAACCCAAGTGGGACGGCTTTCGCAGCATCGTCTCCTTCGACGGCTCCGTGAGCGCCATCGGAAGTCGGGGATCCAAAGTGCTGACCAGGTATTTCCCCGAACTCACCTACGCGTTCGAAGATCTATTGCCCGAGCCATGCGTGCTCGACGGGGAGATTGTGCTGCGCACGGGCGAACCCGGCCGTGAGCACCTGTCCTGGGAACAGCTCTCCCAGCGCATCCACCCGGCGGCAAGCCGGGTGCGGCGCCTCGCCGACGAAACCCCGGCCACGTTCGTGGCTTTCGACATTCTCGCCCGGGGGTCCACCAGCCTGCTGGATACGCCTTTCGAGCAGCGCCGCGCGATCCTCGAAGGCCTGGTCGGCAGCCTGGGTGACCCGATCCACCTCACCCGCACCACGCGCGACGTGGCACTGGCCAGGCGCTGGCTGGTCGAGTTCGAGGGCGCCGGCCTGGACGGGGTGGTCGCCAAGCCCCTCGCGGCGGCGTACGCGCCGGGCAAGCGGCTGATGTTCAAGGTCAAGCACCACCGCACGGCCGATGTGGTGCTGCTCGGCTACCGTACGCATGTGAGCGGCAACGGGGTGGGGTCGCTGCTGCTCGGCCTCTACGACGCCGACGGCGAGTTGCGCAACGTGGGTGGTGCATCCGCGTTCAGTGATGCCCGCCGTCTGGAGCTTGTCGAGGAGCTTGAGCCGTTGGTGCTGCGCGACGAGACGGGCGCCGTGGTCACCGGCGAGACCGAACGCAACAGGTTCTCGCAGAACAAGGACACCTCGTTTGTGCGGCTGAGACCCGACCGGGTGCTCGAGGTGCGCTACGACCACATGGAGGGCGAGCGGTTCCGGCACACCGTGCACTTCGATCGGTGGCGGCCCGACCGGGAACCCCGCTCGTGCACCTTCGACCAGTTGGAGCGTCCGATCGCGTACGACCTCGGCCAGGTCCTGGACTAGAGGCCGGGGTCGTCCACGTCAGTCCAGCAGCAACCGCCGCACCTCCGACTCGGCTGACGCTGTGCGGGCGGGGTCGATGGTCCGACCCATGTTGTAGGCATCCACCACCCGAGGATCTACGTAGCTCGACCGGGCGATGGTGGGCGTGTTGCCGAGGACATCGGCGGCGGCGTTCATGGCCGTGGTCAGGGCGCGACTGCGGGCTCTGGCGGTGGTTTCGGCGCCCGTTCGGGCCAGACTCACCGCCGCGGCCACCGTACCGCGCAGGGTGCGGAAGTCCTTGGCGGAGAAGTCTCCGCCGGTGCGATCCTTGATGAACTGGTTCACGTCGGAGGCCGACACCGTGCGCACCGTGTCGTCGTCGATCCAGGTGAGCAGTACCCGCTCGGGGTCATCGACGTAGTCGGGGTCCACCGAACCCAGCAGACGGTCCTGGTCACGCACGTAGCCGGCCACGTCGGCATCCACCAAAATACTCGACCAGGACTGTCCACTCTTTGCGGGAAACTCGAAAACGACCGTGTCGCCGGTCACCCGCACATGCGAGCGCAGCAGCGTGGACAGGCCGTGGCTGCCGTTCTCCTCGGCGTACCGCTCACTGCCGATCCGCAGGGCACCCTGGTCAAGGATGCGGAACGCGGCGGCCAGCGCCCGATCCCGGGACTCGTCGGCCGACGACGGCGTGCGGCGCAGGCTCCGGGTGACATAGCCGCGCGCCGCGGGCAGTGACTGCGCCAGCTCGAGCGCGCGGGCGAACTTCACCCGGTCTTGCCGGGTGTGCCAGTCCGGGTGGTACTGGTACTGACGGCGGCCGGCGGCATCGACGCCGGTGGCCTGGATGTGGCCGTTGGGATACGGGGCGATCCAGACATCCGTCCAGGCCGGCGGGATCACGAGCGCGGTGAACCGGGCGCGCAGCTCGGGGTCGCTCACCGTGCGCCCGTCGGCATCCCGGTAGCTGAATCCGCGGCCTGAGCGGCGCCGGGTGTACCCCACCCCCGCTGTGTTGCTGCGCCGCAGGCGCACCAGCCGCTTCCGGCCGGAGGCGGTCTGGACAACCTGCACGTTCGACGACATCGTCAGCTCCCACCCACTTCTGCCGTGCCAGGTCACGACGCCCATTCAGGCTAAGCGAGGGTGCGCCTCCGGGCAACCCGGCCGCCGTCCGCGCGCTCGACGTAACTTCCGGTCGTATTCCGGTGCCGGCCACTGGCGCTGTCTAGGGTTGCAACACCTCGACCGGATCTCCCACCCCCGTGGCGTCGACACGCTCGCAGCGGCCGCCGCCGGCCGCTACTTCGTGGTGCCCACGACAGGTCGGGACGGGCGAGGACGCAGCACCATCACAGCACGGCCCATCACCTGAAAGCACCATCACCGAACAGAAGGAGACACCATGACCCACACCGAGCAGCTCGGCGTCAGCACCGCTCACACCGACGGCTCCTCCGCCGGTCGGTGGGCCGGCTCGCCGCAACCGTCATCGGCAGAGCAGTGGCTGGCCCGGGCCAGGGAAGTCTCGGACATCCTGATCGTCGACGCCGTCGACCGTGACCGCGCCAATCTGACGCCCCATGCCGAGGTGCGCCTCCTCAAGGACTCCGGTCTGGTGACCCTGCTCGGCCCGGTCGCTCACGGCGGCGGTGGTCAGAGCTGGGAAACCGCCTACCAGGTGATCCGAGTCGTCGCGCGTGGGGACGGTTCCATCGGCCAGTTGCTCGGCTACCACTACCTGTGGGCGTGGGCCGCCCGCCTCGTCGCCACCGCCGAGCAGATCGCGGCCGTCGAGGAGCTCTACACCAGGAATAACTTCCTGTTCGGCGGCGCCGTCAATCCCCGCGACTCGGACCTGTCTGTGCGAGAGGACGGCGAGGAACTGGTCTTCTCCGGGCATAAGTCGTTCTCCACCGGGGGCGAGGTGGCCGACCTCACCGTTCTGGAAGGGGTTCTCGACGGCACCGACACGCACATCTTCGCTATCGTGCCCACCAGCCAGCCCGGGATTGTCTTCGGCGGAGACTGGGACAATCTCGGCCAACGCCTCACCGAGTCCGGCTCTGTGGAGATCCGCCAGGTGCGGGTGCCATGGTCCGACGCCGCCGGGTTCGTGGACAAGGTCTTCCAGCCGCTGGTCTACAACACGCTCAACGTACCCGCCATCCAACTGGTTTTCACGAACTTCTACCTGGGTATCACCCAGGGCGCCCTCGAGACGGCGGCGGAATACACCCGCAGTTCCACCCGCGCGTGGCCCTACGGCGGTGACAACAAGGAACGGGCGACCGACGAGTGGTACCTCCTCGAGGGCTACGGGCAGCTGCGGTCGAAGCTCTGGGCGGACGAGGCCATCGCGGATCGGGCCGGCGCCGAGATCAGCCGGGTGTTGCACGAGCCCCGGGAAGACCTGAGCCCAAGGCGGCGCGGCGAGATCGCCGTGCTCATCGCCGCCGCCAAGCTCCGCGCCATCGAAGACGGCCTGGAGACCACGAGTAAGATCTACGAGTTCACCGGCGCACGGGCGTCGGCGAACACGGTGGGGCTGGACATCTTCTGGCGCAATCTGCGAACGCACAGCCTGCACGATCCCGCCGCCTACAAGAAGCGCGAGGTGGGCCAGTACGTGCTGCTCAACGAGGTGCCCGAACCCAGCTGGTACACCTGATCAGTCCTTGCGGCCACCGATGAAGTAGGCGATCGGGCCGGCGTAGTTGATGGCGATCACGGCGGCCCACACACCCTTGGGCCCATTGACCTTCTTGGCCGGTCGATGGGCCAGGTCGCTCCAGGCCAGGCCGGCGAGGACCACTTGCACGATGCCCCCGGCCACCACACCGAACCGCTGGGCTCCGCTCATATCGCTCCACTTTCGCTGCGCCATGGTGCTCTCCCGTCGTCATCGCGTCTGCCTCGGTCGGCGGCCCGCGCTCCTCGCATCATGCCACCGGCATGGCCGTCCGGCGAGCCGCGGTGCGGCGCGGCACGGCTGCCGGTCCCGACGGTGGCGCACGTGGGTGCCGAACGGCAGAAGTGTCGTCTTCGGGTGGCTCGCGTGCCGCCTAAGCTGGTTCTCCCCACCACGCGCGAACGGACGCGGGTGCCCGTGAAAGAAAGCCACCATGCACGCCGAGATCACCACGCTTCCACCACTCGTGTTCGGCGAACCGGGCGAGTTCCGCGAACTCATGGTGGCCCTGGTCATGAGCGGCGCGAAGACCGGCTCGTCCAACCTGCGCGTCGCCTATGAGATGACCGGTGAGACGCTGCCCGAAGCCGGCTCGCGGTACGCACTGGTCGATTCGGGTGACTTCCGGGTCGCCGTGATCGAGGTTCTCGAGGTGGTCGAGACCACAGCAGCCGAGGCCACCCTGGAGCTGGCCCGGCACGAATCCCCCACGCTCGAACACTGGCGCACGGTGCACCGGGACTACTGGGAAACTCTGGTTCCCGCCATCCGCAGGCACCTCGGTGACCCGGACTGGCAGCTGACGGATGCCGAACCCGTGATCAGCAAGGTCTTCAGGGTCGTCTGAGCCCGGCGGAGTCGCCGCACGACTGCGCTACCCGGCCCGCCGGGATGCCGCGGCGATGCCTGCCACAACGAGCAGCAGACCGATACCCACAACGGCGGTGAGCAGCCAGGTGACCAGGTCGAGTTCGCCCGGCACCAGCTCGCGCGCCGCGACAAACGCCGCAAGGGCGAGCATCAACGCGCCCCACAGCATGGTCGAGAACAACGGCCGGCGCCGGGGCGCCGGTTCTGCCGCCGCAGGTGCCGCCGGCTGGGGCGTGGGAGCGGCACCGGTGGCCGCCGTGCCGGTCTGCGTCGTGCTGGTGGGGTGCGCACTGGTCGGTGCCGTACTGGTGGCGGACGTGCTGTATGCGGCGGTGTCTGGCTCCGTCTCCGCGGATGCGTGCGAATCCGGGTGGGCATCGGCGCTCGGGCTGCCGGCCGGGATGCCGCTGGGGCCGCTGTCGGGGGTGTTGTCGGGGCTGCTGTTGAGACTGGTCATGGTCTTCTCCTACCGTTCTACGGGCTGGTTGATGGTGACCTGGCCGAAGAGCATCCAGACCCGGACCGTGGTCACGCCGATTCCGGCGCCGTCCGCCACCACCTGCGAGTCGTGGAAGAGCACACCACCCCGGTCGAGGTCGTTACTGGTGCCGTAGTCGATCCCGCCGGCGAGGCTGCTGGCCTCTACGACCACGGTGCGGTTGTCGGGAAGTACGAGTTCCACGTCGCCGAAGGCGGTCCAGACGTCGACCTCGCGGGATGTGCCTGACGGCGCGGTGTCGAGGTCAGTGAGGTCGATGGTGGGTGCGCCGGCGATCATCGCGAAACCTGTGGGGCTCTCGGTGCTGTACTGCCAGGTGGGGTCGCCGAAGGTGGCAACGTCTGTTCCCGCAGGAATGAATGCTGTCCAGGCCAGGGAGACCGCCAGCACGATGCTGAAGAAGGTGAGCCAGCCGCCCTCCTTGCCCCGGACCCCGGCGATCACGATTCCCAGGGCGATGACGGCGAGCGCGGCGGACGCGCCCACCAGGAACGCGCTGTTCGACCAGGAGCCATCTGCGACGAAGGACGCGGCCACGGCGCCGACACTCAGGGCGATTCCGCTGACGACGGCGATGTAGCCGGCGCCCAGGTGCTTGCGGCGGTGCAACGCCCGGTACCGGTCGGGGTCGAAGGGTCGGGCGGTGTCTGCGGGATCGTAGCCGGCTGACCAGGAACCGGCCGACCTGTGGCCGGAGGCGGACGCGGCTGCGCCGTACGGCGCTGATCCGTATGGCGCAGATCCGTACGGCGCAGTGCCGGCGGAAGCCGATCCTGCCTGGGCACCACGACCGGTCAGGTCGTCCCAGAGCGAGGGGCCCGTCGGAGGCGTACTCCCGGTGACGGGCGGCACCGGGACAGTGGGGGCCGCGGTCGAGTCAGTAGGGGCCGAAGCCGCCGGTGGTTCGGGCACCGGCGGGATGGGCGGGACGAAAGATGCGGTGGGGCGAGCGGCGGGGTACGTGGTGGGCGCGGAGTCGGTCGGGAGTGTCCGGGCCGGCTGGGCAGGTGTTCCGGCGCCGGCGGTCGCGTCGGATGCCGCGCTCGGCTGCGGTGCGTTGCCGGGCTGCGGTGCACTGCCGTACTGCGGTGCACTGCCGTACTGCGGTGCACTGCCGTACGGCGACGGCTGCGGAGAAGCGCTGCCGTAGCCGGCGGCGGTCCGGCCGCGCGGTGACGGCACCCGCTTGGCGATGTAGATCACCAGGAGGATGATGCCCACCGTGAGCCCGATGGCCCAGCTGGTGCGCAACAGCACCTCGAGCCATCCGGGCATGCCCCACGCCTCGGGCGGACCCTGCCACCAGATGCCCTGCATCCAGGGGATGAAGGTGAAGAACAGGAGCACGCCGACGGCGATCATGGCCGGCTCGAATACCTGGCGTACGGCCTTCTCGACGAGGCTTTGCCCGGATTCGTCGGGCATCAGGGCCCAGCCGACGGCGTAGAGGAAGAAGATCGGCCCACCGAGGATCGCGATGACGACGGCAATGCCGCGCACGACCAGCGGGTCGAGACCGGTGCGGGACGCGATCGCCCCGCACACGCCGGCCAGCCAGCGGTCCCGGCCGCGCACGAAGCCGAGGCCTCGCACCCAGTCGAAGAACGCGGCGCCGCCGGGCGGCGTGGGCTGGCCGGTGTTTCCGTAGGCGGAACCCGATGTGGTGGTGGACCCTGCTTCTGTCATGGCTCCATACTCCCGCGCCCCGCGGCACGGCGGCCATGGGGGAAGACCCTGATTGCACCCTGACCCTGCGAATCAGGGTGCGACCGGCAACTCTGGGCGTGCTTGGATGGACCTGTGACCACCGTGCGTCCCACCGGACCCCGCCTCAGCGGGCAGCTTGTGCGGCCACGCCTGCGCATCATCGCCGGCGTCTGCGCCGGGTTCGCCCGGCACTCCGGCCTGCCGGTCACCTACGTTCGCACGGTCGCCGTCGTTCTGGCCCTGTGCGGCGGCGCCGGGGTGCTGCTCTACGGCTGGCTGTGGGCCACCACCCCCGACGAGTCCGCGCATCTCCCGGGCGACCCGGGCCGCCCCGAGCTACCCAAGGCCGTCCTCACCCCGGCCGGCATGGTGACCGGCGGGGCCGACGGGGAGGCAGACGGTGAGGCCGCCTGGCGGCAGGCACCGGTCACCGAGATCCTCCTCGGCCTGGCGCTTGTCAGCACGGCGGGCGCGCTCATCGCCAACCGGCTGGGTGCCGCGCTGCCGGTGGATGCCATCATTCCGGCGATCGTCGCCCTGGCGGGCACCGGGCTGGCCTGGCGCCAGTTCGCCGAGCTCCGCAGCGGAGCGGGGCCGCGGAGCTCCGGCATGCTCGTGCGCGCCCTGGGCGCGCTGGTGCTGGTGGCCCTGGGGATCCTGTTGTTCTTCGTCACCAGTGACAGCCCCAACATCTGGACCGTTGTCGTGGCCGCCCTGTCGGTGCTCGTGGGGGTGGCGGTCGTCGTGGCCCCGTGGGCAGTGCGTCTGATGCGCGATCTGTCCGACGAGCGTGCCCTGCGCGAGCGGGAGTCCGAACGGGCCGAGATGGCAGCTCATCTGCATGATTCGGTGCTGCAGACCCTCGCCCTCATCCAGCAGAAGGCCGGACCGCACTCCGATGCCGCCCGGCTCGCCCGCGCCCAGGAACGCGATCTGCGCGAATGGTTGTTCACCGGCTCGGCGACCGGACCGGTGGATCTGGCCGCGGAATTGCGCGGCATCGCGACCACCGTTGAGCGCGACTTCGCCGTGCACGTGGACGTGGTGGCGGTTGGCAGCATCGACCGGGATGTGCCGGAGGCCCTCCTGGCGGCCGCGCGGGAGGCCATCCTCAACGCGGCCAGGCACGCCGGCGGCCGGGTATCCGTCTACGTCGAGTCCTCGCCCACCGCCATCGACGTCAGTGTCACCGACCGGGGCCCGGGTTTCGCGCTCGATCAGATCCCCGCCGACCGCATGGGAGTGCGGGAGTCGATCGTGGCCCGCATGCGGCGGGCCGGCGGCACGGCTGTGGTGCAGACGGGCCCGGGAGGCACAGGCACCGAGATCCGGCTCACGCTCCCCCTCAACGTCCAGCCAGAGCACGCCCAGCCGGAGCAGGCCCCCGCCCCGGCCGACCAGGCTCTCCCCGCCCGGATCGCTCCGCACCCCGACCTCCAGGACGGCACCCCATGACCGACCAGACCACTCCGTCCGGCATCGCGCCCGGTCCCGCGCTCACCGTGGTGATCGTGGATGACCACTCGATCTTCCGGTCGGGCCTGCGCTCCGAGCTCGACCCGACGCTGCGCGTTGTCGGCGAGGCTGCGACCGTCGACGAGGCCATCGCCGTGGTCCTGGCCACCCAGCCCCGCGTGGTGTTGCTGGACGTGCACCTGCCCGGCGGTACCGGCGGGGGCGGCGCGGAAGTCATCCGGGGCGCGGCCGCAGAGGCCCCGGCCACCGTGTTCCTGGCCCTGAGCGTGTCGGATGCGGCCGACGACGTGGTCACCGTCATCCGGGCCGGTGCTCGCGGCTACATCACCAAGAGTTCGTCGGGAGCCGAGGTCTCCGACGCCGCCCGCCGGGTGGCCGGAGGAGACGCCGTTTTTTCGCCGCGCCTGGCCGGGTTCGTGCTCGACGCCTTCGGCGCAGTGTCGGGCGAGACCGCGGCGACCAATGACGAACTCGATCGGCTCTCCGCCCGGGAGCAGGAGGTCATGCGCCTGATCGCGCGCGGTTACGCGTACAAGGAAGTGGCCAGCGCTCTCTTCATCTCCCCCAAGACCGTGGAGACGCATGTATCCGCCGTTCTGCGCAAGCTGCAGCTCTCCAGCCGGCACGAACTGACCGCCTGGGCCACGGCCCGCAAGTTGCTCTGACCATGGCGTGGGCGGCGACGACCCGGGCGGCGACAACATCCTCGCCACCCGGTTCCTGGCTGAGCGCACCTTCTCGGCTCGTGTCGACCTGGCACCGGGATCGCTGGCTATTTCACGGGCAACGAGTGACGGTCAGGGCGTGCCGAAGCGCTCCACGAACGCCTTCATGATGGTGGCCGGTTCGGTCACCG
The DNA here is from genome assembly GCF_019443325.1 of Cryobacterium sp. PAMC25264. Classification (NCBI taxonomy): domain Bacteria; kingdom Bacillati; phylum Actinomycetota; class Actinomycetes; order Micrococcales; family Microbacteriaceae; genus Cryobacterium; species Cryobacterium sp. PAMC25264. The sequence goes on along the minus strand of NZ_CP080383.1, from coordinate 1,120,489 downwards.
CCGCGGCGGCGATGGCGGCCATGACCTCGTCGTAGGCATCCGGTTCGAAGTAGCCGTTGTCGCTGTAGACCCGCAGTCGGGTGAGAATGCCGGCCTGGGTGAGCTCCGGGTGGAACTGGGTGGCGTAGACGTTCTCGCCCACCCTGAAGGCCTGCACCGGGCAGGTCTCCCCCGTCGCCAGCAGCACGGCGCCGGTCGGCAGCGCCGTGCAGGCCTCCTTGTGGCCCACGAACGCCTCGAAGTCGGGCGCCACCGTGCCGAAGAGCTGGTCGGCGCGACCCGCCGCGGTCAGGCTCACCATGATGGGGCCGGCCGGCTCCGACCAGGTGTCGTCGACGACGCCGTCGAGGTAGCTGGTGAGCAGGCCGATGCCGTAGCAGGCGCCGAGGAATGGGAAGTCCCGGGCGACGACCTGGTCGAGCAGCCCGGCGAGTTCCCGTTCGACTCGGCGTTGCACGGACGATTTGGTGTCGTCGGAGTCACTGGCGTTGAACGGGCTGCCGCCGACGATCACCCCGGAGTAGTCGCCGAGAGCGATCGACGGCATTGGCGCGGCCTCCAGCCGCACTCGGTGCAGTTGGTCGGGCGTCAACCCGCTGGCGGCGAGGAAGCCCGCGTACTCGTCATCCGCGGCCTCGTCCTCGGACCGGGTCGCCAGCAGCAGAAAGGGCTTCACGGGCCCATGTTACCGATCCTGGGCCCAACCCGGCGGGATGTGACAACGCGCGCCCGGCGCCTGTCGGCGGCGCGCGCCCGCCTCCGTGGACCGCTGAGGCCGCTCCCCGGGTGCCGGGGAGCGGCCGTATCCGACGGTGGTGGTGCTACCGCTTCAGCGCCCGGCGTCGCCCGAGGACCAGCAGGACGATCCCCGCCGCCACCACGGCGAGCACGGCCCCGATCGCACCCGACGGGTCGACACCCGTGGCCGCCAGGGCCTGAGCGCGACTCTTCGCGTCCGAGGCCGGCGTCGCCGACGCGGCGGGCGTCGCCGTCGGCGTGGTTGGTGCCGTCGGGGGCGTGACCGCCGGCGCGGTGGCACCGGGGGTCGGTGTCGGCTCGATGACGGGCTCGGTCACCGGCTCCGGCCCGTTGTTCTCCACGAGGCCGGCCGCTCGCACGTGGTCGGAGTGCATGCCGAACGAGTCGGCGATGCGCGGGACCCAGCAGGCGTCGTTGTGGCGTCCCTCCGGGTACAGCGCATAGGTGTGCGCGATCCCCTTGCCGGTGAGCAGGGTGTCCATCGACCGGGCAGCGTTGTCGAAGGCATAGTCGTCGAATTCGCAGGCGTCGAAGAAATAGTCGTACCGCGACAGAGCTTCGGCGGACAGTCCCGCCACGACAGTGAGCGGGGATGCCGACTGGCCCTGTGGTCCTCCGGGCGAGGTGACCCCGACCTGCGCCGGAGCGAGGTTCAGGGCTCCCATGTGGGAGGCCATCGAGGAGAACAGCTCGGGGTAGGCCAGCCCGAGCGAATACGCGCCGAACCCGCCCATCGAGACTCCGGACAGGCCGCGGTACTCGCGAGAGGCGAGCGTGCGGTACTGCTCGTCCACCTGCGGGATCATCTCGGTGGTGAACATAGTGCGCCAGGGTGCGCCGCCGTCATTGTCGACGTACCAGAGTGAGTCGGCGTCGGGCATGATCACGATCGATTCGGCCAGGCCTGCGGTGGTGTAGAGCTCATCGAGCTTGGTGCCGAAGTCCCGCGGCTCCCACTCCCGGCTGCCGCCGTTGAAACCGTGCAGGAGGTAGACGACCGGGAACTCGCGGTTGGGCTGCGTGTAGTACGACGGCGGCAGGTAAGTGATGTACTCCCGGCGCGCATCTTCCACGGTCGACTCCACGTAGTCGCGGAAGAACCGGGAGTGGTTCCCCTTCTCCGTGCGGGTCTCCCGGTCGAGCGTCAGGAACTCCTGGGTGGTGGGCTGGAAGCTGAACGGCTGGCCGTCCCGCATCCCGCTGATCGTACGGTTGGTGTCGACGACGAGGCGACCGTCGGAGCTCTCCACGACCTCCACACTGGCGTCGGTCAGGGTCAGGGAGCCTGACTCGGCCAGCCACTGCCGCAACTCACTCTCCCGGCGGGCCCGGTCACGACCGTCGTGCACGTAGTCGGCCGAGAGCGTCGCGAGGTACGCATCGATGTCACCGGATGCGAGGGCGCCGGCCTGTGTTGCCAGCAGGTCGCCCACCCAGCTCGTCGCGGCAGGGTCGGCGAGCGGACCCGAAATACCGAGCACCTCCTCGCGCAGGGCGTCCTTCGAGTAGAGGCCGACAGGACCCTGATACCAGCCGCCGCCGCCGGTCATGTCGTACAGGCGCACGGCGAGAGTGTTGCTGCCGCCGAAGACCGGCAGGGCGGCCGGAACCGGATAGAGCCTTTGTTCGAACCACTGGCTCTCGGCATCCGGTGGCAGCGAGCCCGACCCGTTGATCCGGGTGCCGTTGAGGTAGACCTCGTCGACGTCGTCCATGAACCCCATCGACGCCACCAGATTGGTGCCCGCCGCCTCGGTGGGCAGGTCGAAGGTGAGCCGGTACCAGGCGAAGCCGTCGTAGTCGTCGAACTCGCGGCCGCCGCCCACCGCGGGCACCGTCACGGCCGACCAGGCGGAATCGTCGAAGGCCGGGTCGGCCCAGGCGAGATCGTCGCCCAGCGAGAATTGCCACTGGCCGGTCAGGTCCAGGTTGACCGAGGTGCCCGTCGCGGCGGCCGACGGAGCCGCCGGGGCCAGTGCCAACAGCGGTGCCGCCGCAATTGCCAGGGCGGCAACCGATGCGATGATCGGGCGGCGTGCGGCGTGCAGCTTGGCCCGGGGAGGGGTGAGGGTGAGATCCATGCGCTCCAACTTCATTGTTGTGCCAACTTCATTGATGTAGGCGGGAACGTGCGTCTGTGCACGTTCCCAGGCGTGGGGAAAAAGCAGTTGACCAGCTCATCCCCGACTCGGACAGACATTACTGTGAACGTACACAGAAATCAAGCATCCGTTTGCCACACCGGCTGAAAGCCGCGCCGTGGCGGGTTTCGGCACCGCGAAACAATACTCCGGAGACGGCGTGCACCGGGTAGATTTGAGCCAATGAACACTCAGCCGGAACCCAGCCTGAGCGACGCCACCGCGATCGCCACCCCATACGAGGACCTGCTGCGCCTGGTGCTCGAAACCGGAGCGAACAAGGCCGACCGCACCGGAACCGGAACCCTGAGTGTGTTCGGCGCACAGTTGCGCTTCGACCTCAGCCAGGGCTTCCCGCTGATCACCACCAAACGGGTGCACTTCCCGTCGCTCGCGTACGAACTGCTCTGGTTCCTCCGCGGCGAAAGCAATGTGGGCTGGTTGAAGGAGCATGGCGTGCGCATCTGGAACGAGTGGGCTGACGAGCAGGGTGAACTCGGACCGGTCTACGGCGTGCAGTGGCGCTCCTGGCCGACGCCGGACGGCGGCCACATCGACCAGATCGCCCAGGTCATCGAGACCCTCAAGACCAACCCGGATTCCCGGCGCATCATCGTGTCGGCCTGGAACGTCGCCGACATCCCCGACATGGCGCTGGCGCCGTGCCACGCCCTGTTCCAGTTCTACGTCGCCGACGGCAAGCTCTCCTGCCAGCTCTACCAGCGCAGCGCTGACCTGTTCCTCGGCGTGCCGTTCAACATCGCCAGCTACGCGTTGCTCACGCACCTCGTGGCCGCCCAGACCGGTCTCGAGGTGGGCGACTTCATCTGGACCGGCGGGGACTGCCACATCTACTCCAACCACATCGAGCAGGTCACCGAGCAACTCAGCCGTACGCCCCACCCGGCGCCGACGTTGAGGATCACCACCGAACGGGAGAGCATCTTCGACTACGAGTTCGAGGACCTCGAGATCGTGGACTATCAGCACCACCCCGCCATCAAGGCGCCAGTTGCCGTCTGAGAGCGGGTCGCCCATGTCAGTGCCGTCCGAGGAGACGGCCGCCGCCCGGATCGGTCTGATCTGGGCACAGGCCCAGGACGGCATCATCGGCGACGCCGGCAGCATCCCCTGGCACCTGCCGGAGGACCTGGCGCACTTCAAGCAGATCACCCTCGGCGGCGCCGTCATCATGGGCCGCCGCACCTGGGACTCCCTGCCCGAACGCTTCCGCCCCCTGGCCGGCCGGCACAACATCGTCATCACCCGGCAGCTGCACTGGCAAGCCGAGGGCGCCACCGTCGTGCACTCCCTCACCGAGGCGCTGTCCGCCGCGGCCCCCGACCCGGTCTGGGTCATCGGCGGCGGCGACATCTACCGGCAGGCGATGCCGCTGGCCGCCCGGCTCGAGGTCACCGAGGTTGATCTCGAGGCCAGCGGTGACACCATCGCCCCGACCGTGGACGCCGGGTTCGTGCGGGTCGACGCGTCCGAGTGGCTCACCTCGCGCACCGGCCTGCGCTACCGATTTCTGAGCTACACGCCGAGCGCCCTCTAAACCCCGGCGGGGCCCGACCCGGGCACGACCGCCGCGGCAGGGTCGATGCGCGGCCGGCGCTCCAGCCGGGGCTGGATCCGGAACTGACCGGTCAGCACCAGCACGCCGATCACCACGGCCATCACGATCCAGGCCACCCAGCCCAGCGGACCGAGCGCGGCCGGGTCGGCGGAGGTGCCGGCGGCGGCCACCAGGATCAGGAAGCCGGCCGCGGCGTTGAAGGCACCGTGGGCGAAGACCGAGGGCCAGACCGACGCGGTGCGGAGTCGGAGCCAGCCGATCAGGATGCCGTAGAACACGCATCCACTGATCATCAGGACCACGCCCAGCAGGTTGGGTTGCGCGAAGTTGTAGCCGAGCAGGATCACGGGACTGTGCCAGAAACCCCACACCGCACCGCTGACCAGCAGGGCCGGCCAGGTGCCGAGGGGACGCAGGCTCGGCAGCAGCCATCCGCGCCAGCCGAGTTCTTCGCCCAGGGCGAAGAAGCCGTTGAAGATCGCCGCGACCGGGATCGTGAGCAGCTGGATCAGCACGACCATGCCCACGGGGATCGGCGACGAGGTGGGGTTGGCGGCGTCCAGAATCTGTGCGAAGCCGGAGAAGGCGACCAGGTCCAACTGAACGAGGCCGAGAGCCGCGGCCAGGAAGACCCCCGCGATGACCAGGAGCACGCTGCCGAAGATGCCGAAGACCGTCATCCAGATGGTGCGCTTGACGGGGCGCAGCGGCCACAGCCCGAGGTATTCGGGGATGGCTGCGGGGCGCGGGCGCTGCACCATGAACACCACGAACAGGGCCGCAACAGCGGGCGTGAACATCATGACGGGCAGGAGCAGGGCCGCGAGCGGGTTGGCCAGGCCGCTGCCGTCGAGCCAGAGCGGGAGGATCACGAGCCAGGCCAGAGCGCAGGCCATCACGACGTAGACCACGACAGCCGTCCACGGCACCCGCTCCACCAGCGGGGTGGCGGCAGGGGCGGGATGCTGGCTGGTGCTGGGTGCGCTCATGACTGCCACGTTAGCCACCCACAGAGCGGAGGGCATCCCCCGGACGACGGACTAGTCGTCGGGGTCGTGTCGGGCGCGGCTGGGCTGCACGCGGGGCGGCTCCCCCGGCATCTTGGGATAGTCGGGTGGGAACGGCAGCTCGCCGAGGCCGGCGTCGAGGTCGCGTCGCCACCAGTCGAGCAGGGTGTCGATGCGGCCGGGCTCCGCGTTCATGCTCGCCCACGGGTCGCCGGTGGCGTGCAGCCGGGCCGGCACGGTCGCGACGGTCAACGTCGTGGGGTCGACGCCCTCGAGCTCATCCCAGCCGATCGGGCAGGAGACGGGCGCATGGGCGAGCGCCCGGGGGCTGTAGGCGCCGGCCATGGTGCGGTCGCGGTTGGCCTGGTTGAAGTCGACGAAGATCCGGGCTCCGCGCTCTTCCTTCCACCAATTCGTGGTCACGGTCGTCGGCAACCGTCGCTCCACCTCGCGGGCGGCGGCGATCACGGCGTGCCGCACGACCTGGAATTCCTCGACGGGTTCGATGGGGGCGAACACGTGCAGGCCGCGGTTGCCCGAGGTCTTCACGAAGGCTGTGAGGCCGGCCTCGGCGAGCACCGTGCGCAGCTCCTGCGCCACCGGAATGGCGTCGTCGAAATCGGTGCCGGGCTGCGGATCGAGGTCGATGCGCAGCTGGTCGGGATTGTCGGTGTTCTCCGCCCGGGAGGGCCAGGGATGGAACACCACGGTGTTCATCTGCGCGGCCCAGACGGCGCCGGCCGGTTCGTCGATCACGAGTTGCGGATGCGTGCGCCCGCTCGGGTAGACCACCGGCACCGCACGCATGAAGTCGGGCGCTCCCCTTGGCGGGTTCTTCGAGAAGAATTGTTCACCGTCGATACCGCCCGGGAAGCGTTGCAGTGACACCGGCCGGTCGCCGTTCGCGGCCACGAACGCCTCCCCCACTTCCACCAGGTACCGGGCCAGGTCCAGCTTGGTGATGCCCAGCTCGGGCCAGAGCACCCGGCTCGGGCTCGAGATGCGCAGGACCCGGTCGCCGTGGGGCCCGGCGACAGTCAGCTCCGTCGATTCGCTCGCCATGCCCCCAACCTAATCCCCCTCCCGCGAACTGTGACTTAAGCCCCCAAAATGGGCGAAATCTGGGGCTTTTCTCACAGTTCGCGGAGGGGTCAGCCCCCGCCGACGTGGATGGCGGGGCGGCGGGAGGCGTTGGGCTCGATCTCCCGCAGAATCTCGCGCACCACCGGCGCCGTGTCACCCTGACCCAGCAGCAGATAGCGCAGCAGATGCCCCACCGGGTTACCTTCCGACCATTCGAAGTAGGCCTGCGGACGCACCCCGGTGGCATCCCGGAGGGCGAGCAGGATCGCAGCGATCGCGTTGGGCGCCGCCGGACTGTGCGCACGCAACACTCGATAGTCGCCCACCTCCACCCCGCGCACGTGCAGCACATCGCTGAACCCCGACGGATCGATCACCTCGATCTCGAGGAAGAGCACGTCGGCCGCGCCCGGAACCGGGTTCATGCCGCGCTGCTCGGATTCCTTTTCGGCGTACTCGGCCTGGTCCCCGGTCTTGCGCTTGTTGGCCACCACATCGAGTGCGCCGTCGAAGGCCAGGGAGTCGGCGATGAACTGCCGGGCCTGCTCGTCGAATTCGACGCTCTCCACCCGCAGTTCCGTCGTGCGGGACACCCGGGACACCAGCGACACCAGGATGATCCCGGCGATGAACAGCGCCGAGATCATGATGCCGTCGGGCTTCTCGATGATGTTCGCGCCGAGGGCATAGAGCAGCACTCCCGACAACACCCCGAACCCGAGGGCAGCCCGGCGCCGGCGCCTCCGCCCCGCCGAGATCGTCACGGCCACGGCACCCGAGACCATCATCACCAGGATGCCCGTGGCATACGCTCCGGCCTGGGCGTCGACGCTCGCCCTGAACCCGATGGTGATCAGGATGCTCACCGCCGTGTACACGAGCACGACCGGCCGCACCGCTCGGCTCCACTCCGGCGCCATCCCGTAACCGGGCAGGTACCGCGGCACGATGTTGATCAGGCCGGCCATGGCGGATGCGCCGGCGAACCAGAGGATGAAGATGCTGCTGATGTCGTAGAGATTGCCGAACCCATTGCCGAGATACTCGTGCGCCAGGTACGACAGCGCCCGTCCGTTCGCCGGTGCGCCGTCGTCGAAGGCGCTCTCCGGGATCAGCACCGTGGTGACGACGCTGCTGGCGATCAGGTAGACGCTCATGATGCCCGCGGCGAAGGTGAGCAGCTTGCGGGTGTTGTGCACCCGGGATGCCAGGCGTTCCTCGGCCGTCCGTCCGGCCGAGGCCACCAGCGGCATCATGCTCACCCCGGTCTCGAACCCGGACAGCCCGAGCACCAGCAGCGGGAAGGCCAGCAGCACCGGCACCAGGATGTCGCCCGGACCCGCCCCGACGGAGGCGACGGCGGACAGCCACCCGGTCAGCGCATCCGGTTGGGTGACAACCTCGAACAACCCGACCACGATGACGATGCCGTTGAGCAGTAGGAACAGGGCCACGAGCGGGATCGCGACGGAGACCGCCTCTCGGAAGCCGAGCAGGAACACCCCGCCGAGCACGAGCAGGAAGAGCACGGTGACGGGTACCGCTTGGCCGTCCAGGAAGTCGGGCGCGGCCGGGTTCTCCAGGAGGTGCACCGTCGCATCCGCCGACGAGAGCGTGATCGTGATGATCCAGGAGGTCGCGACGAAGCCGAGCAGCACCAACACGAACACCTTGCCGCGCCAGAACGGCAGGAGTCGTTCGAGCATGGCCACGGAGCCCTGCCCGTTCGGGCTCTCCACGGCCACCCGGCGATACATCGGAAGCATCCCCAGCAGGGTCAGGAGCACGATGAGCACGGTGGCCAGCGGCGAGAGCGCCCCGGCGGCGACGACGGCGATGCTGGGCAGGTACGACAGGGTCGAGAAGTAGTCCACGCCGGTCAGGCACATCACCTTCCACCATGCGTGCGTCGAGACGCCCAGGTCGGAGGATTCCGGTCCCACCGGCTGCACGCGGTCGCGCATCAGCCAGGCGCCGAAGCGTCCGGATGGCGGCGGCGCGGTGAGCGGGCGGGTCACCCGTGCCGGGATGCCGGATGGGTCGGCTCGTTCCACGACCTCTCACCTCGCCCTCGATACCGGGTCCAAAGTCCCGGTTTATCCCCCGGAGACCGGCAGGGCTAGGTGTACTGTCAAAAACAGCCCCTCATATACCCATAGGGGTATCCACCCGCCGGCGAAGATGCCATCGGGTCCACGGAAGGCATCACATGAAGATCGTTGTCGTTGGAGGCGTCGCTGCCGGCGCGTCCGTCGCAGCCCGCGCCCGTCGACTGGACGAGTTCGCCGACATCATCGTCCTCGAGCGCGGCCACCACGTGTCCTTCGCCAACTGCGGACTGCCCTACCACGTGGGCGAAGTGATCGCTGATCGCAGCCGCCTGCTGTTGCAGACTCCCGAGAGCCTGCGCGAATCCCTCGACATCGACGTGCGCATCGGCCACGAGGTCACAGGCATCGACCGCGCCGCGCGCCGCATCACGATCCGCGAGGTCGATTCCGGCCGGGAATACACCGAGAGCTACGATGCTCTCGCCCTGTGCCCGGGCGCCGAGGCGCTTCGACCCCCGCTGCCGGGTATCAATCTGGCCGGGGTACACGTGCTCCGCCGGATCGGCGACATGGATGCCATCAAGGGCCAGTTCGATGCCGCGCTCGCCCAGGCCGCAGCCGGCGCGCGCGGCCCGGTTCGCACCGTCGTGATCGGCGCGGGCTACATCGGCCTGGAAATGGCCGAGAACCTCAAGCACCGTGGTGCGCTCGTGGATGTCGTCGAGATGAGCGACCAGATTCTGCCGCCGCTGGACCATGAGCTCTCGGTGCCGGTCGAGCATCACCTGCGCAGCAGGGGCGTCACCCTGCACCTGTCCACGGCGGCCGCCGCGTTCACCGCCCGGCCCGACGGAACCCTCAGTGTGGAGCTGACGGACTCCACCGTACTGACCGCTGATCTGGTCATCCTCTCTGCCGGAGTCCGCCCGAACACTGCCCTCGCCGTGGCCGCCGGACTGCAGATCGGCGACCGCGGCGGAATCACTGTCGATACCCATATGCGCACCTCCGACCCGCACATCTGGGCGGCCGGCGATTCCGTCGAGACCCCGCACACTGTGCTGCCCGGTCGGTGGCTCGCCCCACTGGCCGGACCCGCCAACCGGCAGGCACGGGTGGCCGCCGAGAACATCTGCGGGCGCGACACCGAGTATCACTCCACCCAAGGCACCTCGATCGTGAAGGTCTTCGACATGGTCGCCGGCGGCACCGGGGCCACCGAACGTCAGCTCCTGGCCGCCAAGCTGCCGTATCGCGCCGTGCATGTGCACCCGTCCGGGCACGCCGGGTACTACCCCGGCACCGCGATGATGCAACTCAAGGTGCTCTTCTCCCCCGACACCGGGCGCATCCTCGGTGCGCAGGCCGCCGGTTTCGACGGCGTGGACAAGCGCCTCGACGTACTCGCGACAGCACTCCGTGCCGGCCAGAGTGTGTACGACCTCGAGGAGCTCGAGCTTGCCTACGCACCGCCGTTCGGCTCCGCGAAGGACCCGGTGAACATGGCCGGCTTCGTTGCAAGCAACGTGCTGCGCGGCGACCTCACCCTCTGGTACGCCCAGGACTACCCCGACGCCACGGCGGGCGCGCGTCTGATCGACGTGCGCACCCCGGAGGAGTTCTCGATCTGGCACCTGCCGGGCGCCGAGAATGTGCCGCTGGGCACCGTCCGCGAGGCCACTGCGAGCTGGGACCACGCGGCTCCGTTTCGGCTCTACTGTGCGGTCGGGTTTCGCAGTTATCTCGCTCACCGCGCGCTCGTGCAGCGCGGGTTCACGGATGTCGCCACCCTGTCGGGCGGCTCGGACACGTTCCGTTCCTGGCACGAGGTGGCGCCGGAGAGCGACGAGCCACCACAGCCGATGACGGCCTACGCCGAGGCTGCCCCGTTCCAGGCTGCTGCAGCGGCGAGCTCGGTTCTGGCACACGGCACCGGCGTGCGGGTCGACCTGGACTGCTCGGGTCTGGCCTGCCCGGGCCCGATCATGAAACTCTCCGAAAGGATGAAAGCCCTCACCCCCGGCGACGAGGTGGTCGTGCACGTCTCCGACCCCGGATTCGCCAGCGATGCCCCGGCCTGGGCGAGGCGCAACGGCCACCAGCTCGTGGCCATCGAGCCCGAAGGCCCCGGTTATGTCGCCACGATGCGCAAGGGCGGCATCTCTGCCCCTGCTCCCACCCCCGGACCCTCAGCGATACCGGCCGGGCCGGGCAAGACATCATTCGTGGTGTTCTCCGGCGACCTCGACAAGGTGCTCGCGGCCTTCATCATCGCCAACGGCGCCCTGGCCATGGGCGAGGATGTATCGATGTTCTTCACCTTCTGGGGCCTGAACTCGCTGCGTCGCGCCAATGCCCCCAGGCGTGACCGGAAAATGATGGACAAGCTGTTCGCCACCATGATGCCCTCCGGCGCGGGCAGCCTGCCGCTCTCGCAGATGAACATGCTGGGGGCAGGCGCCGCCATGATCAAGAAAGTCATGAGAGACAACGCAGTGGCGCCGCTGCCCGACCTGATCGCATCCGCACAGGCCGGCGGCGCGCGGTTGATCGCCTGCACCATGACGATGGACCTGCTGGGCATCGCCGATACCGACCTGATGCCCGGAGTCGAACTCGGGGGCGTGGCGACGTTCCTCGGAGAGGCAGCCGAGTCCACCACGACCCTGTTCATCTGACCCGCGAACTGTGAGCTGAGCCCCGAAAATCCCCGATTTTCGGGGCTTTCCTCACGGTTCGCGGTACCTAGACGGGGTTCGCAGGGGCTCCCGCGATGTTGACCATCCAGGCCACGCCGAACTTGTCGACGCACATCCCAAAGCTGTCGCCCCAGGGCGCCACCTCCAACGGCATCGTCACCGTTCCGTCGTCGACGAGCTTGTCCCAGAAGCCGCGCAGTTCGGTGGCGTCAGTGCTCTCGCCGCTCAGCGACACCGAGTAGTTGTTGCCGGGCGTGTACTCCATTGCATTCGGGGTGTCGGCCGCCATGAGCGACAGTCCGGACGGGGTGGTCAGCACCGCGTGCATGGTCTTGTCCTGCTCAGTGGGATCCTCGCTGGCGTGGAATTCGGCGAACGTGCTTCGTGTCAGTTCGCCCCCGAAGACCGACTGGTAGAACTCCATGGCTTCCTTTGCATTGTCCCGGAAGCCCAGATAGGGGTTCAGTCGCGTGGTCATGATTTCCTCCTCGTTGAACGGGCCTCGGTACCCGCACCATCGGTGTGTGAAAGGTTCCTCTGAGTACCTTGTGCGATTATCGACCGGTCGCGGCGGATGCGCGAGGTGCGCCGGGCGCGGCCCTGTACTCCGGCCCGACCAGCCGGATCACTCGACCGGCGCCCGGTCACCGGAGACGCCGATGTGAGTGCCGACGCCGGGAGCGGCAGCACCCCTCGAACGCCGCGTTGTCGATCGCGCCGGTGGCGAAGGCGACCCCTTCTCCCGCGAGTTTCTGGACGATCAGCCCGCCTGGCGCGTCTCGACGGGCGAAGCCCCGCCCGGCCCGGCCGGTTCAGGCGGTGAGCGACCGGAGCCGCCGCACCGCCAGCCCCGCCGCCAGGCCGCAGGCGACGACGAGCCAGGCCACGGATGTCCCTCCGGTCTGGGTCGCCAGCACGGTCAACCCGGCGGCACCGGCCACAAGGAGGATCACGGCATCCGCCTGCCAGGCGATCACGTTCAGGATGGAAACGTCGCCGACGGGCGTGGGCACCGGAAGGAGCAGGCCGATCGGCAGGGGGCCTCTGAGGCTGTCGAAGACCCGCAGGAGAGTGATGAACACGGCGACCAGCGCCCACCAGGGCAGGGCCGCCCCGCTCAGGGCCGCACCGTCAGCCACAGTCAGGCCGGCGGCCGCGATTCCCAGGGTTCCGAGCACGAACAGTGCCAGGGCCGGCACGATGGCGTGACAGCCGATCATCGTCAGCCCGCTACGCCCGTAGATCGACGACGGACCGGCGTTCTCGGCGGCACTGCGGAGTCCGTCACACCACACGCCGACACCGAGGTACGCGGCCAGGGCGGCGGCCACGGCCAGCGGCCACGCACCCCCGGGCGGGGCGGCCCACACCCCGCCCTGCAGCCAACCGGCGGCGGCGATGGCAAGGGATCCGGCCAGCATCCGCAGCGGGAACCGCCGCGCGGCGCCGAGGTCACGTTGCACGACCGCGACCGGCAGAGGCCCACTCAGGGCGATCCGGTCACGCCGCCCCCTGGTCGGCGGCGTGCGCAGGGCACCGGCGGCTCCCGCGACATCGCCGGCCTGCAGGAGCGTGCCGATGGACTGCCAACGCCGTGCCTGGCGCATCAGGTCGGCGGCCTGGAGGCGATCCAGAAACCGGGGAATCAGCGGCAGGCAGAGCAGCACCGGCGCGAGGGTCGCCAGGACCACCGGTACGGACATCCCGGCGAGGTCCGCCGGTTCCGGTCCGAGCCGAAGAAGTGCTACCCCGACCGCGCCGGCAGCCAGCAGCGCGGCGCCGACGGGCAACGTCCAGCGCCGTGGGAGGCTCTGGCCCGCCAACCACACCACGCACAGGAAGATCGCGGATGCGGCGCAGCCGAGCACGATGAGGCCGGCGTCGGCGAGGGCGTCGACGGTGGCCGGGAGGAGTCCACCGACAATCAGCGCCGCGCTCACCACCCCTGCGGCGAGGACGGCCAGACCGGCCAGAACGGCCGCGCTGACCAGGAACGGGCGCAGCAGCGTGACCCGACGGGCCAGGGCGGTCCCGACCAGGAATTCCACCACGAAAGGGCCCGGCAGCACGGGGCCGCGAACGGGGCCCACCAGCAGGGCGACGCCGGCCAGCGCCACCGCGCCGGCGGCCAGCCGGGAAGAAGCCTCTGGCGACACCAGCACGGCGAGATTCTCTGCATCCGCGACGCCGAGCACCATCGCGCGCAGCAGGGGAACGGCCACCAGGAGCACCGTGAGAACACCGAGATACAGGGAGTACCCGACCTCGTCAGCCGACCGGGGCCGCCTCGCATGGAGAGCACGGCGCGGCCCTGCGCGACTATTCGCCGATCACGCGCGTGCCCCGCCGCTGATCGCTCGACGGAGGACTGCACCCGGCGCGTCACCGGTCGCCGAGCGTGACTGTCGATCCCGGCAAGGCCGCCACCAGGTCGGCGCTGTGGCTGGCGATCACCACGGCCGCGCCGGCATCGATTCTCGCGCAGAGCACGGCGGCGACCACGGCCAGTCGGTGCTCGTCCAGGCGTTGCTCTGGCTCGTCCAGCACCAGCACGGAGAACGGACGCACCAGCGCTGTGGCGAGCGAAAGCAGCTGCAGCTGGCCCGACGACAGTTCGTGCACGAATCGCTGCGTGAGGTGGTCGATGCCCAGTGCCGCCATCACCTCATTCGCGTCGTCTGTCGCGGTCGAGCCGGAACGACCCCAGGTGGTGGCGATGAAGCGCAGGTGCTCGTGTGCCGTCAGTTCCCGTGCGAAGGCGGGTAGCCCGACGCGGGCCGAGATCGCCCGGCGCACGGCGGTCGTCCGGTCGTCGATGTGCATCCCGTCGATGGTCGCATCACCGGAGGTGGGCCGGAGCGCACCACTCAGGATGCGCAGCAGAGTCGTCTTGCCTGACCCGTTTGGCCCCCGCACGATCACCGCCTGCCCGGCACTCACGGTCAGCGATACCGGAGCCAGGAGCACCTCGGAGTCGATTGACGCGGCGACGGCGCGGGCTTCGAGTGTGCTCATGGGGCTCATCCTTCCGCATCTCGGCTACGCTGGCGCTCACCCGCGCCCTGCCCCTGCCATCGAAGGACACCCATGGACCATTTCGCCACCATCGTCGCCGATGTGCACCTCACCAAGCCGGAGGCGTTGGCCGTGATCGCCGCGACGTTGGATGCCGAGGTGGTGGGCGCCCACACCGCTCACGCCTTCGTCGCACTTCCGCACGGCGGCCGGGTCGAGGTCGAGATCCCCAAGTTCGGCGAGGCGCCGCCGCTGGCCGTCGACGTGTACGACTCCCGCGGTGACGCCGAGGCACTGGCTGCCGCCCAACGACTGCTCGAGCTGCTCGCCGGCACCGCGGGCTGGCCGGTGCATCACCTGCACGAGTGACCGATGCCGTGCCACCCAGGCACGGAACCGGCTGATTCCATGCGTACGCACGGGTTTTTCCCGTAGCGTGGACGCATGAGCAATGTGACCCCCAGCGCCGCCGACAGCGCCCTGACTCCCAGCTACGTGGAGCCCGGCAAGGACTTCAACCGTGACACGAACTACATCGAGGACCGCATCACGCGTGACGGCCGCGACGGTTGGCCGGTCGAGGCCGGCCGCTACCGCCTCGTGGCGGCTCGCGCCTGCCCGTGGGCGAACCGCACCGCGATCGTGCGCCGGCTCCTCGGGCTCGAGGGCGTCATCTCCCTGGGCCTGCCCGGTCCCACCCACGACAAGAACAGCTGGACCTTCGACCTCGACCCGAATGGCGTCGACCCCGTCCTGGGCATCGAACGCATCCAGGAGGCCTACTTCGCCCGGTTCCCCGACTACCCGCGGGGCATCACCGTGCCGGTGATCGTGGATGTGCCCTCCGGCAAGGTCGTCACGAACAACTACCCTCAGATCACCCTCGACTTCGAGACCGAGTGGGTGGAGCATCACCGACCCGGCGCCCCCGATCTCTACCCTGAAGCGCTGCGCGGTGAGATCGACGAGGTCGCCGAGTGGATCTTCCACGACGTCAACAACGGCGTGTGCAAGTGCGGCTTCGCCGGCAGCCAGAAGTCCTACGAGCGGGCCTACGACACCCTCTTTGCCCGGCTCGACTGGCTCGAAGAGCGCCTGGCCGGCCAGCGCTACCTGGTCGGCGACACCATCACCGAGGCCGACGTGCGGCTCTTCACCACCCTGGCCCGCTTCGACGCGGTCTACCACGGCCACTTCAAGTGCAACCGCAACAAGCTCAGCGAGATGCCGGTGCTGTGGGCGTACGCCCGCGATCTGTTCCAGACGCCGGGCTTCGGGGACACCATCGACTTCGACCAGATCAAGAAGCACTACTACGTGACGCACAGCGACATCAACCCCACCGGCATCGTGCCGAAGGGTCCGGATGCGTCGGTCTGGCTCACCCCGCACGGACGCGAAGCCCTGGGCGGCCGCCCGTTCGGCGACGGCACCGCCCCAGACGCCCCGATCGAGAGCGAACGGGTGCCCGCGCTCTAATCCACGCAGGGCTACGCTGTCTAGTGGAACCTTGTTCCACTAGACGGCACGCCTGAGGGCGCGTCAGAGAGAAGACCGCTCATGCAGGTTCGGCACTCCACCAACCCGGCCCAGATCCGCTCATTCGACACGCAGGCGCTCCGCGAGAACTATCTCGTTAACGACCTCTTCGCCGACGACGAATTCCGCGCCACGTACAGCCACGAGGACCGCGTGGTACTCGGCGGCGCACGGCCGGTGATCGGCAGCATCCGCCTGCCCAGTTTCGACGTGCTGCGCACCGAGAACTTCTTCGACAACCGCGAGGCCGGCATCGTGAACGTGGGCGGTCCGGGCACCATCACCGTCGACGGTGTCGACCAGGCCATGGACACCGGATCCTGCCTGTACGTGGGTCGCGGTGCGGTCGAGGTCATCTTCGCCAGCGCTACTGCGGCCGCACCCGCCGCTTTCTACCTCTTCTCGGCGACGGCGCACCGGAGCTACCCCACCACCCTGGTGCCGCACGGCCACGGCAACGTGCGCCGACTCGGCGCCCAGGAGACCTCCAACGAGCGCACCATCAACCAGTACATCCACCAGGACGGCGTGCGCAGCTGCCAGGTGGTGATGGGCGTCACCGAGCTCGGCTCGGGCAGCATGTGGAACACCATGCCCGCGCATACCCACGACCGCCGCACCGAGTGCTACCTCTATTTCGACCTGGCACCCGAACACCGCGTCGTGCACCTGCTCGGCGAGCCCACCGAGACCCGCCACCTGATCGTGGCGAACCAGGAGGCCGTGATCTCGCCCAGCTGGTCGCTGCACAGCGGCTTCGGCACCGGCAGCTACTCCTTCGTCTGGGCCATGGCGGGCGAGAACCAGCCGTTCGACGACATGGACCACGCGCAGGCGGCCGAGCTGCGCTGAGGCCCCTCGCCGCAGGCCGGCGTGCCGCCGCGTTGTCGGCGTGCGACTACCGGCCGAGCCAGCCGCCGTCGACGGGCAGCGTGATGCCGTTCACGTAGTCGGAGGCGCTGCTGGCCAGGAAGACCGCTGCGCCGGCCAGGTCGGACGCCTCGCCCCACCGGCCCGCCGGAATGCGCCCCAGGATCGCGGCCGAGCGGACCGCGTCGTCGCGGAGTGCCCGGGTGTTCGCGGTCGCGATATACCCCGGCGCGATCGCGTTCACGTTCACGCCCGACCCGGCCCACTCGTTCGACAGGGCCTTGACCAGGCCGACGATGCCGGACTTGGCGGCCGTGTAGCCGGGCACATTCACCCCGCCCTGAAAACTGAGCAGGGACGCAGTGAAAATGATCTTGCCGCGGCCGCGGGCCACCATCCCGGCGCCGACCGCCCGGCTGAGCACGAACTGCGACGACAGGTTCACCGCGATCACCTCGTCCCAGAAGTCGTCCGAGTGCTCGAGGGCCGGGGCCCGACGAATGGTGCCGGCGTTGTTGACCAGGATGTCCGGTCGACTCGCGGCCAGCTCCGCGCCCAGGGCGGTGACCGCGGCCCGGTCGGCGAAGTCCGTCCGAAACGGCGTGAACCGGCGGCCCAGGCCCTCCACCCGGCGAGCGACCTCGCTGCCGGTGTCGGGTAAGTGCCCGCTGACCCCGATGATGTCGGCGCCAGCGGTCGCCAGCCCCTCGGCCATCGCCAGGCCGATGCCGCTGCTGGCCCCCGTCACAACCGCGAGGCGTCCGGTGAGATCGAAGGCGGTGGTGGGCATGGTGAAACTCCTCTGCATCGGCATGTTCTGCTCGACGGAATAGTATTCCGCTCCGTGTTCAGCCTAGACCGTGCCGGACGATGGCAGGGCGTCGGGTCGCCGGGTACTCTCGAGGGATGCCCGAATATCCAGCGTCGACAGTGTTCGACACTGCAGTGTTCGACACCGCAGTGTTCGACACCGTGGACTGGCAGGCCCGCGAGGCACGGCACCAGGACCGTGCAGACGCCCTCTCCCTCGAGCGAAGGGAACGCGCGGCCGGTGGTCGCACCCATCCGGTCGACGACTTCCTCTTCACCTATTACCCGTTCCGCCCCGGGCTGCTGCGCCGCTGGCATCCGGGCTCCGGGGCGCGCCTACGCGGCGCGGCCGGCACCGAAAGAGCCGGGTGGAAGTGGTACCGCACTGAGGGGAACGACGTTCTCGTGGACGACGCGACCTTCCGCGACAGGAATGCGCGCAGCATCCGGTTCATCGTGACCCTGCTCGACAAGACGGCTGCGCGACCGGCCAACTTCAGCTGCTTCGGACTGCACGAGTGGGCGATGGTCTACCGGCAGGACGAACACCGTCATGTGGCACCGCTGCGACTGGGCCAGGGCGACACGGATGACGTCGTCGACGCCCACAACATCTCTTGCAGTCATTTCGACGCGTTCCGCTTCTTCACCCCGGCGGCGCTCACGCACAACGCGCTCCAGCCAACCCGCGAGAACCAGCCGCGCCTCGAGCAGCCCGGCTGCCTGCATGCGGGCATGGATGTCTACAAGTGGGTGATCAAGCTGGGGCCGCTGATTCCCGGGGAGCTGCTGCTGGACAGCTTCGAGCTGGCGCGCGACATCCGCCGCCTCGACATGCAGGCCTCGCCGTATGACCTCTCCGAGTGGGGGTATGCCCCGGTCGCCATCGAGACACCGGCGGGCAAGGCCGAATACGTGCGCCGCCAGCGCGACCTGGCCGAGCGCAGCAACGCGCTGCGGGCCCGCGCGGTCGCGGCCGTCGGCGCGCTGCCACCGGAGCAGCCGCGGGTGTAGTTTCCCCCTAGCCGAGGAAGGGCGAGGGAAGGACGGCTGTGTGACACGGCCTTCCGGGCTCAGCGCGCTCAGCTCCGAGGGAGCCGCCCGCCGGCTCGCCGCGGACGGACCTGATCTGCTGCCGAGCCCACAGCCCGTCCAGGAGCCGGCAGGCGACCCATGCGTCTGCTTCCTCGGCATCCTTCCGCGCCCGTTCCTCCATCCTGCACCTCCCTCCGTCCGGCACCTGTTCTTCGGGCACCGCCCTCCACGCCGACATGCCGCAAAGCGCCCCTTCAGCTCACCGGAAGGGGCACTTCGCTGCATGTCGATGCGGTGCGCCAGGAGCGACAGGGCCATCGCGAGCGACTCAGGCGAGGTCCCGGCGGCGGATGCGTTCCAGCTCGGCTCCGATACCGATGTCGGCCACGACGACCCGGCCCGCGTAGCCGGACGCGGGGTGGGTGAGCAGCCCCGCCTTGCACCCGCCGAAGGTCACCGTGAGATCGGCCGGCAGAACCGTGGGGTCGGGCACGCTCCCATCGTCGACGCCGATACCGCTGGGCAGGTCCACGGCGACGACCAGAGGCGGTTGTTCTCCGGAGCGCACCGGAAGAATCGCCGCGACGACGCTCCGGGCCGTACCCCGCAACGCGGGCGCGACGCTGGTACCGGTGCCCAGGATGCCATCGAGGATCAGGTCGGCTGCAGCAGCGAGTCCGGCGATGACCTCGGCGGGCTCGTCGGTGGGCCGCAGGTCGGCGCCCTGCGCGAGAGCCGCTTCGAGCGCCTCCCGGTGCAGGTGCTCGCTCGTCGGCAGGACGCACAGGAGCGCGCCCCGGTGCGCCAGACGTTCCGCGGCGTAGAGCGCATCCGCACCGTTGTTTCCCGATCCGGCCAGAACCAGCACCCGGGCGCCCGCCACTCCCCCGCGCCGCGCCTCCAGGAGGACGCCCGCCTCGTGCGCCAGGGCCTGGGCCGCCCGCTGCATCAGCGGCACGCCGCGCTCGAGGAACGGGACCTCGGCCTCGCGCACCTGGGCGGCCGTGTACGTCTGCGGTGGATTGTTCGGCACGCGGCCACCTTACGCCGCACCGGCCAGCCGGCCCAGGCTCGCTCCCTCGGCGCAGGTTGACTCTCGCGGCGCAGGTTCGGTGTCGCGGCTCGCGATAGTGCTCGCGGCAGGTGAAAATGCACCAGTTTTCACACGCAGCGAAACACTGCACACGCAGCGACACCGATACCCCGCCGTGAGGCCACACCGCCGATCCGTCACACCCAGCATCCGGTCAGACTCAGCTATACCCCATGGGGTATCCTGAGGACTTCAGGGAAGCTAATCCAGCCACCCTCAACCTGATCCAAGGAGACCCCATGTGCCGAGCCGTGACCTGCCGAACCTGCGGAAAGACAACCTGGGCCGGCTGCGGCCAGCACGTCGACCAGGTCATGCGCGGCGTGCCCCGCGCCGACCGGTGCGCCGGGCACAAGAACGAGCCCACACCGGGCGGCGGCTTCTTCTCGCGGCTGTTCTCCGGCCGCTGACACCACCGCCCAGACCCGCATCCCCCGGCGGAGCGTCCGGGAGTCCTACGCTGGGTCCATGGATGCCTCCAGACCGACAGCGCTGCAGCCGATACTCACACTCACCGTCAATCCAGCCCTCGACGTCAGTACCTCGACGCCGAAGGTGGTCGGTGAGCACAAGCTGCGCTGCGGGCGCTCCCGGCTGGATCCAGGTGGCGGGGGCATCAACGTCTCCCGCGTCATCCAGAGGCTCGGCGGGCAGACCCTCGCGATCTACGCCGCCGGCGGACCCACCGGTGACGCCTACCGCAGGCTGATCGAGGCAGAGGGCATCCCCACCCTGGTCGTTCCTATCGCCGGCAGCACTCGTGAGAGCTTCACGGTCGACGAGACGGCAACGGGCAAGCAGTTCCGCTTCGTGCTGCAGGGCCCCGAACTCACCGAGCGCGAATGGCGCGCCTGCCTCGCCCGGGTGGCAGAGTCCATCCCCCAGCACGGCTATGTCGTGGCAAGCGGAAGCTTGCCACCGGGGGTGCCCGACGATTTCTACGCCCGGGTGGCACGCCTGGCCCGCGAGCACGAGGCGCGGTGCATAGTGGATGCGTCGGGCGACGCCCTGGCAGAAGCCCTCACCGAGGGCGTCTTCCTGGTCAAGCCCAGCGCCCGTGAGCTCGGGGAACTGCTCGGGCAATCGCTCGACAGCGAGCAGAGCCAGATCGACGCGGCGAGCACGCTGGTGGATCGCGGCGCGGCCGAGCATGTCGCGCTCACCCTCGGCGGTGCCGGAGCGGTACTCGCCTCCTCCGGTGAGGTCCTGCGCCTGCCGGTCCCCCGGGTCGTGGTGCAGAGCACCGTGGGAGCCGGGGACAGCTTCCTCGGAGCCTTCGTCCTGCGCATCGCCCAGGGCCTGGACACTCGGGCGGCGTTCCGCGCCGCGGTGGCCGCCGGCAGCGCCACCGCCATGACGCCGGCCACCGAGCTCTGCCACCGCGTCGACATGGAACGACTGGAGGCCGAACTCGCCCTGATTCCGGCCTGAGCCGAAGTTAGGCTGGTTCTCATGAAGCTGACCAAGATCGACCCGCCCGGTCGGAGCTTTTCGCGCTGGCTCACCAACGACGAGGTGGGCCAGGTGCTGGCCGCGAGCCGCGGCTGGCGACTGGGTGGCGACGGCAGTGTCGTCGCCGGCACCCTACGAAAGTCCACCATCGCCCCCTCACTGGCTGCCCTCGGCGCCGCAGCGGCGGCCAACCGCTGGATCAGCCGTCCGGCCGTGGCCGGCAGCGACGGCAGTGGGCCGACCCACATCATGTGGGGCGTCTTCGACGCACGAACGGATGCCGAAGTGGCAAGCCTCGTGGCCGCCGCAGGCTGAGCGCGATTCAAGCCCTCTTGATCGAGTGCTCATTGACCGGGTGATCAATATAGGCTGGACACTTCGAGTTCGACCCGTCCCCCCATGAAAGCCGCCCCATGAGCAGCCGTACCGCACCCAAGACCCACCCACACACTCAGCTACCGACCTGGTCCCGGGTTCTCCGGGCGACCTTCCGGATCATGCTCGGCGTCTTCCTCCTCCTGGCCGGGATCAGCCACCTCACCGTGAACCGGGAGGCCTTCCTCGCCCAGGTGCCCACCTGGTTGCCGCTGGACGGCGACTTCGTCGTCCTCGCATCCGGTGTCGTCGAGATCGTTCTTGGCGGTGCCCTGGTCGCCGTGGGCCGGTACCGGGTCTACGTCGGCTGGATCGTCGCCGCGTTCTTCGTCGCGATCTTCCCCGGCAACATCTCCCAGCTGGTCACCCACACCGACTCGTTCGGGCTGGACACCGATCTCCAGCGCACCATCCGACTGCTCTTCCAGCCGGTGCTGGTGCTCTGGGCCCTGTGGTCCACGGGCGCCTGGCGGGCCTGGCGCGGCTATCTCGCCCAGAAACGTGCCGAGCAGCGTGCCGAGCAGGGCGCCGCGCCGCGCTCAGGGACGATCGGCTGACCGATGGGTGGACCCAAGCGGCCCGAGCAGGAACGCGTCGACGAGATTCTCGCGACCACGTACGGGATCGCCTTGGCCGACGGCCTCGATGCGGTCACGGCCCGGCGGGTCGCCACGGCCGCGGGCATCTCCCCCGGCTTGGTCTTCTTCCATTTCCAGTCGAAGGACGGCCTGCTCCTGGCGCTGCTCGACGTGCTGCTGGACGGCACGCTCGACGCCCTGACCGCTCCCGGCCTGGCCGCCCTGGCGCCGTGGGACCGCCTCGAACGGATGGTGCGGGGCGAGCTCGAACGCCTCGCCGAGTACCACGCCGGCGTGGAGTTGCTCTTCGCGTTCTACTTCTCCCGCCGCGACGACCTCTTCCGCAGCCGCATCGAGGGTTCGTTCGGCCGGTACCTGGAGGCCTTCCTGCCGGTCTGCCGCGAGGTCGCCGCCACGGGCAGCGGCCAGGACGGCATCCACGGATCGGCGTCGGGCAGCGGCGGGGGTGGCATGCAGGGTCGGGCGACGGGCGACGACCTTGCCGCCACCATCGTCGCGCTCATCCAGGGCGCCTCAATCCAGGCGATCCGCGCGCCGGCCGCCTTCGACCCCGAGGCGCTCCTCGCCACCATCCAAGCGCTCCGACCCCATTGAGCCTGACGAGCCGGCCCCGCACACAACACCCGCACGGGTGACTTGCCAGTTCAAGCCCCTTCGTGCGTGTCGAGTGGGCTCCAAGTGGCAAGTCAGCAGGGTCTGCACGGGTGACTTGCCAGTTCAAGCCCCTTCGTGCGCGCTGAAGGGGCCCCAAGTGGCAAGTCAGAACGTTCGCGGTCGCGTGGGTCAGGCTAGGTCGGCGAGTCCGGCCGGCAGCGGGCCGTCGCTCACCAGGTACAACCGCTGGGTGGCTCGGGTCATCGCCACATAGAGGGCCCCTGCGCCGCGTTCGGATGCGGCCACCACACCCGCAGGGTCGACCACCACCACGGCGTCGAACTCCAGCCCCTTGGAGTCCTGCGGCGTGAGCAGCGCCACGTCGCGCAGCAAGCCGAGCGCTCCCCGGCCGACGATGTCGCCGAACTCCGCCTCCAGCTCCGCGGCGAGGGCCTCGAAGTGCTCCTCCACCACGATGACCGCGACGGTGCCGCCCACGCCCAGCGCGCGTTCGCGGCGCACGGCGTCGAGCGCATCCGTGAGCACCTCGACGGGCCAGTCGCTGGCCCGCACCGTGCGGGATGCGGTGATCGGCAAACCGTGCGCCACCGCCATCTTCTCGGCAGCCTCGGCGATCTGGCTGGGCGTGCGGTAGTTCACCGTGAGTTCCTCCAGTCGCCACCGGTCGGCCTCGAAGGAGGCCTCCAGCACGGGCGCGAGGGCCTCCCTCCAGCTGTCGGCCGCCGCCGCGGCGGCGGCCTGGGCGATGTCGCCGACGATGGTGAACGAGCGGCGCGGGCCGCGGCGCATGAGCAGCCGCCACTGCATCGGCGAGAGTTCCTGCGCCTCGTCGACGATCACATGCCCGTAGGTCCAGCTGCGGTCCAGCGCGGCGCGCTCGGCCGTCGTGGCCCGGTCGCCGAGCTCGGCGAAGTTGTCGGCGAGGGCCTTCGCGTTCACGAGTCCCTTGACGTCCATGTTCTTGATGGCCAGCTCGGCGTTCTCGATGTCGCGCTTGCGCTGTTCCTTGGCCTCGCGCTTCTGAGCGGCGTCGACGGCGCTGTACTCGCCGAGGTGCTCGGCCGCCTCGTCGAGCAGCGGGATGTCGGCGATCGTGAACTCGGCGTCCCGGGTGCGGTAGAGCAGGGCGCGCTGGGCCGCCCGCCAGCGCGGGGTCAGCTCCTCAAGCCACTGCGGCCGGGCGTAGAGGTCCTGCACCAGCTTTTGCGGGGTCAGCGGAAGCCAGGCCGTGTTCAGCGCCACCCGCACGTCGTCGGCCAGGCGCAGGTCTTCGCGCAGCATGGGCAGATCGGTGTCGTCCATCGACCGACCCTGCTTCTGCAGCTGCTCGAGCCATTCCCGGGCCAGCGAGTTGAGGGCGTGTTTGACGAAGACCACACGGGCCTCGTTGTGCGGCTTGCCGCCCACGCGGGCCCGGTGGATGGCGGACTCGATCAGCTGGGGCTTGAGTAGCAGCGTGTCGCCGTTCACGAGGAGCTTCTGGGTGCCGGCCGGCACCTTCTGCCGGCTCTTCACGGCGCGCGCGATGAGGTCGGCCATGAACGTCTGGCCCTTGAGCGCGGCGACGGCCGGCGCATCCTCGTGGCTGGCCTCGACCCCGGGGAACAGCTGGCCCACCGAGGCGAGCACCACACCGGTCTCGCCGAGCGACGGCAGCACCGCCTCGATGTACTGCAGGAACGAGGTGGATGGGCCCACGATGAGCACTCCGGCGTTCTGCAGCCGGTCGCGGTGCGTGTAGAGCAGATAGGCGGCGCGGTGCAGGGCCACGGCGGTCTTTCCGGTGCCGGGCCCGCCCTGGACGACGAGCACGCCGTTCAGCCCCGAGCGGATGATGCGGTCTTGCTCGGCCTGGATCGTCGAGACGATGTCATTCATGTGGCCGGTGCGCTGGGCCGTGAGCGCCGAGAGGAGCGCCCCTTCGCCCTGGTGGAGACCGGCGGTATCGCCCTCGAGCAGCGCTGCATCCAGGATCTCGTCTTCGATGCGGATAATGCTGCGGCCGCTGGAGAGCAGGTGCCGGCGGGACCGGGCGCCCAGCGGAGTGGCGGCGGTGGCTTGGTAGAAGGCGCTGGCCTGCGGCACCCGCCAGTCGAGCAGGATCGGCTGCAGGTTCTCGTCCCGCAGGCCCACCCGGCCGATGTATCGGTACACGGGGATGCCGTCGTCGTCCTCCGGGGCGGTCTCCAGGCGGCCAAACGCGAGCCGGTCGTCCACCTCGCGCAGCTGCACGATGCGGTCTTCGTAGGTGCGGGCGAAGGTGTCGCGCTCAGACCTGGACTGGTGGTTGCCCCCGACGTCGAGCATCCGCACGGCCTTCAGCTGGTCCTCGGCCTCGCGCTGCAACGCGTCGAGGCGCGCGTACAGCGTGGCGACATAGTCCTGTTCGCGCGCAAGCTCCTGATCGACCACTCAAACACCCCTCAAATCAAACGACCAGTTTAGCCGCTGGCGGTGCGAGTGGGTTTCGTCCCCCGATCGGGAGACGGTCGAGACCGAGTCCGTCATGCGGCCGAAATGTGACCGGCATAGAAGCTCCCTACATTTGGAGAACCGGATTCCGTAACTAGTCGCGGAAAGAGCCCGAATCAAAGGGGTAGTAAATGAGTGGAAATGCCATGCGCCTGCAGGCGATCAGGGACGTCGAGGCCTATGTGCCTCCGGCCGTCAGCTTCACCGACACCGAAACGCCCGGCCAGATCTTCGGCGAGAACGTGTTCAGCAGCGTCGTCATGCAGAAGCGGCTACCGAAACTGATCTACAAGTCGGTCATGGCCACGATCGAACACGGCGCCATGCTCGACCCCCTGGTGGCGGATGCCGTCGCCAGCGCCATGAAGGACTGGGCGATGGAGAAGGGCGCGTCGCACTACGCGCACGTGTTCTACCCGTTGACCGGCCTCACGGCCGAGAAGCACGACAGCTTCCTCGAACCGGTCGGCGACGGCACGGCCCTGGCGGAGTTCGCGGGCAAGACTCTGGTGCAGGGCGAACCCGATGCATCCAGCTTCCCTAACGGGGGCCTCCGCAACACCTTCGAAGCCCGCGGCTACACCGGCTGGGATGTCACCAGCCCCGCCTACGTGCTGGAGAACCCGAACGGCAACACCCTGTGCATCCCCACGGTGTTCGTCTCGATGACCGGAGAGGCCCTCGACCACAAGACCCCGCTGCTGCGATCGCAGCAGGCGATGGGCGAGCACGCCGAACGCATCCTGCGACTGTTCGGCCACGACAAGCCAGCGAAGGTCGTCTCGTTCTGCGGTCCTGAGCAGGAGTACTTCCTGGTGGACCGGCACTTCTTCCTGGCCCGTCCCGACCTGCTGAACTCCGGTCGCACCCTGTTCGGCGCCAAGCCGCCCAAGGGCCAGGAGTTCGACGACCACTACTTCGGCGCCATCCCCGAGCGGGTGCTCGGCTTCATGATGGACACCGAGCGGGAGCTGTTCAAGCTCGGCATCCCCGCCAAGACCCGGCACAACGAGGTAGCGCCCGGCCAGTTCGAGATCGCCCCGATGTTCGAACGCGGTAACATCGCGGCCGACCACCAGCAGCTGCTGATGACGACGTTCAAGGCCATCGCCAAGAAGCACGGCATGGAGTGCCTGTTCCACGAGAAGCCGTTCCAGGGCGTCAACGGGTCGGGCAAGCACGTCAACTTCTCGCTCGGCAACAACCAGCTGGGCAGCCTGCTCGTTCCCGGCGACACCCCGCACGACAACGCCCAGTTCCTGGTCTTTTGCGCTGCGGTCATCCGGGCCGTGCACAAGTACGCGGGCCTCCTGCGGGTTTCCGTAGCCTCAGCCACCAACGACCACCGGCTCGGCGCCAACGAGGCCCCGCCGGCGATCATCTCGATCTTCCTCGGCGACCAGCTGGCGGATGTCTTCGAACAGATCAAGAACGGCGCCGCCACCTCCTCCAAGGGCAAGGGCAGCATGATCATCGGCGTCGACACCCTCCCGGTGCTGCCGACCGATCCCGGCGACCGCAACCGCACCAGCCCGTTCGCGTTCACCGGTAACCGGTTCGAGTTCCGCGCTCCGGGCTCGATGCAGACCGTGAGCGGCCCGATGGTCACCATCAACACGATCATGGCCGAGTCGCTGGACTACATCGCCACCGACCTCGAGGCGGCCGTGGCCGCGGGCACCGACTTCGACGAGGCCGTGCAGTCGCTGCTCACGCAGATCATCACCGATCACGGCGCCGTCGTGTTCAACGGTGACGGCTACTCGGATGCCTGGCCGATCGAGGCCGAGAAGCGGGGACTTGCGAACCTGCGCACCACGCTCGACGCCCTGCCCGAGCTCATCACCGAGCCGGCCATGGATCTGTTCGAGAAGTACAAGGTCTTCAACCACCGGGAGATGCACAGCCGGTACGAGATCGGCCTGGAGCAGTACGCACTCACGATCGGTGTGGAAGCCCGCCTCACCCTGGAAATGGGCACCACGCAGATCCTCCCCGCGGCCGTGCGGTACCAGACCGAGCTGGCCGTCAACGTCGGGGCGCTCTCGGCCGCGGGAGTGGACGCCGACACCGCGCCGCTCCTCGCCGTGACCGGCCCGGTCGGCGAGCTGCGGAAGGCCCTGGCCGGCCTGAAGGCCGCGCTGGATGCCGAGACCGGACATGAGGCGCTGGCCGAGGCCGAGCACGCCCGGGATGCGCTGCTGCCGGCCATGGCCGCCGTGCGCACGGCCGCGGACGCGCTCGAGGACCTCGTCGCGGACGACCTGTGGCCGCTGCCGACCTACCAGGAGATGCTCTTCATCCTGTAGCCCTCGACGGAGCGCACGACAGAGCCCCAGCCGGATCCCATCTGGGTTCCGGCTGGGGCTCCTGTGTGTCGCCGTTTAGGCGGCCAGCGGCATCCGGGCCGGCTCGGCCGCCACCGTGAGGGCGCTGTCCTTCACGCTCACCGCGACGATGCCGCCGTCCCCGAGGGCCGAGGCCACCAGCAGGTCGGCGATCCGGTCGTCGACCTCGCGCTGGATCACCCGGCGGAGTGGACGGGCGCCGTATTCGGGCTCGTAACCGTGCTCGGCGATCCAGTCGATCGCCTCGTCGGTCACCGTGAGGGTGTGGCCCTGGGCCTGCACCCGGCTCTCGGTCTGGCTGAGCAGGAGCCGCACGATGCGGCGCAGCTGGGTCTGTTCGAGCTTGCGGAACAGCACGACCTCGTCGATCCGGTTGAGGAACTCAGGCCGCATGGCCTCACGAAGCTTGGCCATCACCCGGTCACGCAACGCCTTCTCCGAACCGAAGCCGTTGCCGGCACCGTCCAGATCGGCGGTGAAGCCGAGCGCGCCGCTGCGGCTAGCCAGTACCTCGGAGCCGATGTTCGACGTCATGATCACCACGGTGTTGCGGAAGTCCACCGTGCGACCCTGACCATCGGTGAGCCGGCCGTCGTCGAGCACCTGCAGGAGCAGGTTGAACACGTCGGGGTGCGCCTTCTCGATCTCGTCGAGTAGCACCACCGAGTAGGGGTTGCGCCGGACGTGTTCGGTGAGCTGACCGGCCTCGTCGTAACCGACGTAGCCGGGAGGGGCGCCGACCAGACGACTCACGGTGTGACGCTCGCTGAACTCGCTCATATCGAAGCGCAGCATGGCCTTCTCGTCGCCGAAGAGCGACTCGGCCAGTGACTTGGCCAGTTCGGTCTTGCCCACCCCGGTCGGGCCGAGGAAGAGGAAGCTGCCGACCGGACGGTTCGCATCGCCCATGCCGGTGCGGTTGCGCCGAACGGCCTTGGCGATCACGGTCACGGCGTCGTCCTGCCCGATGACCCGCTCGTGCAGGTCATCCTCGAGCCGGGCCAGGCGCTCCCGGTCACCCGCAGTGAGGCGGCTGGCCGGAATGCCGGTGGCCCGGGCGATGATCGCCGCGATCTCGGCCTCGTCCACCACGGCCGACGGACCGGAGTCCTCGCCACCCTGGCTGACGACGGCCGCGTCGATGGTCGCCGCGATCGTCTCGGCCTCGTCGCGCAAGCGGGAAGCCTCCTCGTACTGCTCGGCAGCGACCGCGTCGACCTTCGCCGACTCGAGTGCCGCCTGCTTCTCGCGCAGCCCGTCGACATCCACGCGGGAGCCGAGGGCCAGGCGAGCCCGGGCGCCGGCCTGGTCGATCAGATCGATGGCCTTGTCCGGCAGGAACCGGTCCGGGATGTACCGGGCGCTCATCTCCACGGCGGCGCGGATGGCGGCATCCGTGTAGCGCACCGAGTGGTGCTCGGCGTAACGCTCCTGCAGGCCGGCAAGGATCTGCACGGCATCCTCGATGCCGGGCTCCCCCACCCGCACGGGCTGGAAGCGTCGTTCGAGGGCCGGGTCCTTCTCGACCTTGCGGTACTCGTTCAGAGTGGTGGCACCAACGACGTGCAGCTCACCGCGCGCCAGGCGGGGCTTGAGGATGTTGCCGGCGTCCATGCCGCCCTCGCCGGAGCCGCCGGCGCCCACGACGGTGTGCAGCTCGTCGAGGAAGACGATGATCTCGTCGCTATGAAGGCTGATCTCGTCCATGGTCTTGGTGAGACGTTCCTCGAAGTCGCCGCGGTAGCGGGTTCCGGCCAGCATGGCGGGCAGGTCGAGCGCGATGACCCGCTTGCCGCGCAACTGCTCGGGCACGAGGCCGTCGACGATGGCCTGCGCCAGGCCCTCGACCACCGCGGTCTTGCCCACCCCGGCCTCGCCGATCAGCACCGGGTTGTTCTTGGTGCGCCGGGAGAGGATCTCGACGGTCTGCTCGATCTCGTCGCTGCGGCCGATCACCGGGTCGAGCTTGCCGGAGCGGGCGCGCTCGGTCAGGTCGACGCCGTAGGTGTCGAGCATCGGGGTGTCGGAGGTGCCGTCACCGACCGGGTTGCCGGCTGCGGCCTGGGCCTCGTCGGCCTCGGCCTGTTGGGCTCCGGCCTGCAGGGACTCGGCGGTGACGCCGGCGGCGGCCAGCACCTGGGCGGCCGGGGCATCCTGGTTCACCACGAAGGCGAAGAACAGGTGCTCGGGGTCGATGTAGGTGGAGCCGAAGGCGCGGGCGACCTGGTGGGCGTCGAGCAGGGCGCGCTGGGCCGATGGAGTGAGCGCGGGCGCCGAGGTGGCCTGCTGGTCGCTGGACTCGGGCAGGCGCTCTTCGGCGCCGGCCGCGATGGCCGCGGGGTCGCCGCCGGCGCGGCGGATCGCCGACGCGGCGGGCTCCTGCTCCACCATGACGCGCAGCAGGTGCAGGGCGTCGACGTGGGCGTGGCCGTGGTCGACGGCGAACTGCGCGGCCTGCACGAGAAGTTCGTGGGTGCGCCGGCTGAGCAGTCGGGTGATCTCAATGGGCCTACCGGACTGCGCGGAGCGCTGGCCCTGCAGGTAGCGGGCCAGGAATTCGTCGAAGGAACCGTTCTCGGATCCGGCCGGGCCGAAGTATGTAGGCAAAACAACCTCCTGGAAGTCAAAACGAGGAGGGATCCCGAAAGTTGAGCGCCCTCGACTCAAGTCAACGCCTGGGGTCATTTTTCATTCCCATCCGAAGCTGGGACTCCCCTGAGTCCGTCCGAAATCGCCGACCGCGACGGTCGAGCCCCTCGACGGCGGTCGAGCTTCTCGAGGTCGAGTGAGACGGTCCGCGCTCGCGCCCACCTCGTCGGTCGAGCCCGTCGAGACCCCGTGAGAGGATCTGCGCTCGCGCCCACCTCGTCGGTCGAGCCCGTCGAGACCCGGTGAGCGTCGTCGCCAACACGTTCGACTCACGGGATCTCGACAAGCTCGATCAACGTATTGGTCACGACCAACGAATGGGGTGCGACCAGCGGATGGGTCGCGACCGGCGGCCGGGCTAGGAGGTGAGATCGGCGCACTCCGGGGCCGCCCGGAATGCCTGGCCGAGGGTGCTCGACGTGTCGTTGATGGCCGTGGTGACGGTCTGCACGGTGCCGGCGACACTGTTGAGCGCGTCTCCGGTGTCGCCGACCACTGTGGCCAACGCGTCTACCAGGGCTGCCCCCGTCGTGCCCTGCACCTGGCTGGCGCTCGCCTCCAAGGTCTTCAGAGACTGGTCGACGTTGTCGATCGAGTCCTGCACGGCGAGCAGTTCCGGATCGTCGCCCAGATTCTCCGGCGGCGACTTCACGGTGTCGACCAGGTCCGTGGCCGATGCCGAGACTGTGTCCATCTGCTTCGAGATGGCCGTTCCCACCGAATCCCCACCGGTAGCCGCGGCGGCGGCCAGGCCCTGGACATCCGTCTTGAGCGTGGTGATGTCGCCGCAGACCGTGCCCGCCCAGGTCACCTGGGCCGCGGTCGGCGGGGAGGCGGTCGGCGGGGAGGCCGTGGACCCGGCCGCGGCAGTCGGCGAACCTGTCGCCGTCGGGCTCGGCGACGCGGAATCGCCGCCGGCAGTGCAGCCGGTGAGAAGCACCAGCAGCACCACGAACACGATGGGCTTGGTCACGGGGTGCTCCTCACTCGGTTGTCGGTCACTGACTACTGAGTGTCGTCTTCGCTTCCCAGCTCGATGTCCAGGTCGAGGGCTTCCGCGATCTTGCGCGCCGAGGACATCAGTCGCGGCGTGCCCACGATGGGAGCCACGGCGACGAGAACATCCTGGACGTCATCGACCGTCAGTCCTACCTCCGCGGCCGGTCCCACGTGGAGGAGGTACGAGGCGACGGGCGCGTCGACCGCCGCGAGGGCGGCGATCCTGGCGATCATCAGGGTGCGTGGGTCGAGCTCGGTGCGGGCCAGCGACACCGCGTTGATCTCGGTCGCCGCATCGAGCACCGGGGTTGTTCCTCTAGCCATGGGTAGCACTCCAATTCCCGGGCATCGCCCCGCTGTCGTCGATTCCTTCCGATGTCGGAGTCGCGCTGTCGGGTTCAACTCTCTCGCCCCGCAAACGCACGTCATCCGGCCTGTCGCCCCAGACGGTAGCAACCTATGTCGCCTGGGCCGATAGCCGGGCCGTGGAATCCTCCGAAACGGATGACACCGGATGGGCGCCGGCCGGAACCGGGATCAGCCGCGCTCGATCTCCCGGGCCAGTGAATCCAGCTCGGCGCCGCCGGCCATCAACCGGGTGAGTTCTTCGATGGTGATGCCGGCCTTGTCGAATTCGCCCAGGCTCGCGCCGCGGTTGAGCACCAGGAACCGGTCGCCGACCGGGTAGGCGTGGTGGGGGTTGTGGGTGACGAACACGACTCCGAGACCGTTGTCGCGGGCCCGTGCGACGTAGCGCAGCACGACCCCGGCCTGCTTGACGCCGAGCGCGGAGGTGGGTTCGTCGAGGATGACGACCCTGGCGCCGAAGTGAATGGCTCGGGCGATCGCCACCGACTGCCGCTCGCCCCCGGAGAGGGTGCCGATGGGTTGGTCGACGTCACGCAGGTCGATGCCCATCCGGCCCAGTTGCTCCAGGGTGATCGCCCGCATCTCGGCGACCCTGAGCCGGGAGAACGGCCCCACGCCGGCGCTCAGCTCAGCACCGAGGAAGAAATTGCGCCAGACCGGCATTAGAGGCACGATCGCCAGGTCCTGGTAGACGGTGGCGATCCCGGCGTCGAGGGCCTGCCGCGGGCCGGCAAAGCGCACAGTGGTTCCGTCGAGGAGAAGTTCGCCCGAGGAATGCGGGTGTACTCCGGCGAGGATCTTGAGCAGCGTCGACTTGCCTGCGCCGTTGTCGCCCAGGACACAGAGCACCTCGCCCGCCGCCACCGAGGTGGAGATGTCGCTGAGCGCGATGACCGAGCCGTAAACCTTGCCCACCCCGCGCACCTGCAGGATGGCCGTCTCCGCGGCGCTCATTCGCGCACCCCGGCCTGGCGGCGGACCGAGAGGTTGACCAGCACGGCGAGCAGAAGCATCCCGCCCAGGAAGGCCTTGAGCCAGTTGTTGTCCCACTGGGCGAAGACGATGCCCTGCAGGATCATGCCGTAGATGAGCGCGCCCAGCGCCGCACCGACGGCGGACCCGTAGCCGCCCGTGAGCCGGCAGCCGCCCACGACGGCGCAGATGATGTACACGAACTCCTGGCCGATGCCCGTGGTGGCCTGCACGGTCGCCACGTCGAAGAGCGAGAGCATGCCGACGAGCCAGCCGGCCGCGGCCGTGCCCATGAACAGGCCGATCCGGGTGCGCCGCACGGGAACGCCGGTCTGCACGGCGCTCTGCAACGCCCCACCGATGGCGAAGATCCAGTTGCCGTAGCGGGTGCGGAGCAGGATCCAGCTGGCGACGAGGGTGAGGCCGAGCCACCAGAAGACCGACACCTTGAGGTTCAGCCCGGCCACCGGGATCGTCGACCCGAAGATCGCCTTGCCGGCGTCGAAGCCGGGCACCGCGCTCATACCCTGGATGGCGACCTGGCCGGTCACAAGCTTGGTGCCGGCGAGGTTGATGCCCTGCAGGATGAAGAAGGTGCCGAGCGTAACGATGAAGCTCGGGATGCCGGTGCGAACAACGAGGAACCCGTTGAAGGCGCCCACCGCGAGGGCGATCAGCAGGGCGAGCACCATGGCCAGCCAGAGATTCATCCCCCACTGGGTGGTGAAGGCACCCACGAGCAGTCCTGTGGTGCCGGTCATGGCACCGGCGGACAGGTCGAACTCGCCGCCGATCATGAGCATCGCCACGGCGACGGCCATGATGCCGAACAGCGACGCCGAGTAGAGCCAGGTAGCAGCGCCGGCCGGGGTGAGGAACGACGTCGTGGCCAGGGAGAAGTAGCCGAAGATCGCCGCGGCGGCGACCAGCGCGCCCATCTCGGGGCGGCGCAGCAGGCGCACCACGGGGTGCGTCGCGGCGACCCTCTCGTCCCGGCGGGGTGGCGCGGCCAGCTGCGTCATCGCGTGCCGTTGCCGGCGAACTCGGCCACCTGGTCGGCGTTCTCCTGGGTCACGAAGCCCGGCCCGGAGTAGACCGGCAGGTTGCCGCCGACCACGTTGCCGTTCGTGTAGAACAGTTCGAAGAAGCTCACCGGCAGGTACCCCTGCAGGTAGGGCTGCTGATCGACGGCGAAGAGGATGCTGCCGTCGCTGATCAGCCCGGTGACATCGGCGGAGACATCGAACGTGCCGATCTGGGCGTCGCTGCCGGCCTCGGACACGGCCTGCGCCGCGGCGACTCCCACCGCGGAGTTGAGGGTGAGCACACCGTCGATGCTGGGATCGGCCAGCAGGGCGCTCTTGATGGTGTTCTGGGCATCCGCCACGTTGGCGATGTCGACCTGGAGGTTGCTCATGCTGCCGTCGAGGGTATCCGCGGCTCCGCGGCACCGGTCCTCGAGTCCGGCGTTGCCGGCCTCGTGGATGACGCAGATGACCTTGCCGGCGCCGGCCTCGGTGAGTTTGGTGCCCGCCCCCTGCCCGGCCAGGTATTCGCTCTGCCCGACGTGGGTGAGAGCGCCGACCGACGCGGACTCCTCGGCGCCGGAGTTGATGGTGATCACCGGGATGTCGGCTGCGGCGGCGTCCGCGAGGGCGCCCCGCAGGCCGTCCGGGTTGGCCATCGACACGATGATGCCGTCGACCTGGGCAGCGATGGCCGTTTCGATCAGTTGGCTCTGCTTCTGCACATCGGGGTCGCCCTGATAGGTGATCGTGGCCCCGTAGAGCGAGCCGGCTGCCTCGGCGCCGGACTTCACGACATCCCAGAACGCGTCGCCCGGGACGGAGTGCACGACGAGGGCATAGGTGCGGTCGGATGCGCCGGCGGCGGTACCGGCCGCCCCCGCGGACGCGATCGGCTGCCCGGTGCAGGCGGCGAGACCGGTGACGGTGAGCAGGGCGAGGGCGGCAGCAGCGCCGGAGCGGGCCCAGCGGGCAGGGATTCTCGACACGGTGCTTTCGTCCTTCGGTGTGGGCTGGCGGTGCGGGCTGGCGGTGCGGTCTACCGGAGTGTTCCCTGGGGAGAGTCCGGGCGTGTGCGTTGAGGGGCGACGTTTCGGGGCGCAGTCCACTTTAGGCCGCGGGCGACGCAGGTCACAGCCGGGGCGTCAAGCCTGACGGGCGGTCTGCTCCAGACCGGCCCGATAATCCGCCCACCACGCCGGGCTGCCCGACGGCAGGTTGTCATTGAGGGACCGCAGCCCGGCCGCCCCGTCGATCAGCTCACGCACGATGTCGGCATGACCGGCGTGCCGGTGAGTCTCGCTGATCAGATGCACCAGGATGCGATGCAGCGTCACCGTGTTGCGCTCGGCCGGCCACCACGCCACCCGGCCGGTTCCGTTCAGCGGCACGTCGGCGATGGTGGCGTCGGAGTGCGCCCACACCCGCCGGTACAGATCCACCAGGCCGTCCCGCGTTTCGTCGAGGGTGGCCCACATGTCGGCGTTGTCCTCGGCGCCGTCCTCCATCCACGGCATCGGCTCGGGGAACGGCCGGCCGAAGGTCGAGCCGAGGTACCCGGCCTCCACGCCGGCCATGTGCTTCACCAGGCCCAGCAGGTTGGTGCCGGTCGGCACCAGGGGCCGGCGCATGTCGTAGGGGCTGAGCCCGTCGAGCTTGAAGACCAGGGCCTCCCTGGCCTCCTGGAGATAACGGCGCAGGTCTCCGGCGTCAGCGTCTTCGGTCATGCGCTCCAGCCTTCCAGATCACCGCGCTGCGCGACAGTCCGGGCGAACGGCCAGGGAGAATAGAACCATGAGTGCAGCGGGCGAGTTCGTGGACGCCACTCTGCAACGCGAGAGCTCCTGGGAACGCGCGGAGGCCGACCGGTCCCGCTTGGGCGGGACTCTGGCCTTCTACGGCGCATCCGTCGGCGCGGTCCGCGGCACGGTGCGCGACGCCGGCCGGCGCTACCCCGCTCTCGACCACGACGACATCACGGCCCTGAGCAGCGAGCTCTGGGCCCTGCCTGTGTTCGAGCGACGCCTCGCGGCCGTCGTGCTCCTGCAAACCCATGTGCGGATGCTGCGCGCCTCCGACCTCACCCGCATCGAGGGGTTCCTGCGACAGGCTCAGCTGAGCGCCCTGGTGGATCCGCTGGCGATCGATGTCGTGCGCCCCCTGGTGACCGCGCTCACCGAGCCGACGCGTGGGCGGGCCGACGTGGTGCTCGACCGCTGGGCTCAGGATCCCAGCGACGGCCTGCGCCGGGCGGCTCGGCTCGCCTCCTCGACAGGCTAGGGCGTCACCACCAACTTGCCTCGCACACTGCCGTCCGTGAGCCTGGCCAGGGCTGTGGCGGCGTCCGCGAGCGGATAGACGGTGTCGATGACCGGGGTGACCGCCCTGCTCTCGATGAGACCCGCCAGGGTGTGCAGGTCGCGGTGCCGCACCGTCGCGGCGAGGCCGGTGAGTTTCTGGGAAACAAACGGCGAGAGCAGCAAGGCCCGGAGGGAGCGTTCGAAGCCACCGGTCAGCCGGCCGCCGCCCTCACCTCCCACGATGACGAGTGTGCCGCTCGGCGCGAGCAAACGACGCAGGGCGATGACCGACCGGTTGCCCCCGGTGTCGAGCACGAGGTCGTACCGCTCGCCAGATCTGGTGATGTCCATGCGAGCGTAGTCCACGACCACATCCGCCCCCAACGAGCGCACAAAATCGGCCTTGGCGGCGCTGCAGACGCCCGTCACCTGGGCGGACCAGGCGTGCGCGAGCTGCACAGCGTAGCCGCCGACAGCCCCGGATGCGCCGATCACCAGTACCCGCACCCCCGGGCCGGCGTCACGAACCGACGCCAGACCCTGCAGCGCCGTGACAGCGGAGACCGGCACCGCGGCCGCCTGCTCGACGGTCACCCCGGCCGGCCGGTGTGCCAGTGTGCCCTCACGGGCCACGGCGTATTCGGCCAGAGACCCGTCGCACACCCCGAAGACCTCGTCACCGGGCTGGAACCGGGTGACGTTGACCCCGACTGCCGCGACAGTTCCGGCGACATCTGTGCCCCGGACGCGTCGCCTGGGCCTCCGAAATCCCGTGGCCAGGCGCACCATCTCGGGCAGACCCGTCATCAGATGCCAGTCGCCGATGTTGACGCTGGCGGCCCGCACCTCGATGAGCACGTCGTCGTCGCCGGGCGTCGGCCGATCGATCCGGTCCAAGCGGAGAACGTCGGACGAGCCGTACCGATCCTGCACAAGGGCTCTCATGGGCGTCCTTTCGGATGCTGGCGGTGCGGGGCGGATGGGCGGCACGGCCGTGCCGCCGGTGTCGATTGAACACCCGCGTGACCGGAACCGCCACGCCGAGAGTCGTCTACGTCCTGGCCGAGATCTGCTGCAACGCCCAACTGTTGCCGTGCGGGTCGCTGAAGTAGGCGTAGCGGATGCCGCCGAGGTCGCTGACGTCCGACACGTCCACGCCGTTTCGACGCAGCGTGGCACGAACGGCGT
Source organism: Cryobacterium sp. PAMC25264 (assembly GCF_019443325.1). Taxonomy (NCBI): domain Bacteria; kingdom Bacillati; phylum Actinomycetota; class Actinomycetes; order Micrococcales; family Microbacteriaceae; genus Cryobacterium; species Cryobacterium sp. PAMC25264. Next base: position 1,083,445 of record NZ_CP080383.1, on the reverse strand, counting down.
CGACATCGTTGACGACCAGGTGCAGGTTCAGCACCGGAGCGGCATCCGGGGCACTGATGCCCACCCCGATCACGATGGAGCAAGCCGACCCCGGCGGTGTCAGCTGCACCACGCGCATCCCGTTGCCGGGTGACACATCGTGATCGAGGTGGAACCCCACCTGGTCGACGTAGAACGCCAGGCTGCGGTCAACGTCACTCGCCGGCAACGGCACCAATTCCAGTCGCATCTCCATAGTGGTCCCATCTTGGCACCCAGGAGGTCAGGAGTGGCCCAGCAGCCAGTCCAGAACGGCAGGGCACTCGTCGAGGATCGAGATGTGGCCGTCGTCCGGGTACTCCCAGAATTCGGCCTGGGTGCAGGTGCGGGCCAGCCACGCTCCGTGGGCGGGCGGAACCACCCGGTCACGGCCGCCCTGCACGATCAGCACGGGCACCGCCACAGCGGCCGGATCGAATCCCCACGGCCTCACGAACGCCAGGTCGTCGTCGATGACGCCATCCGGGCCCGCCGCCGACGCCTCCCCCACATCGTGGCCCAATGAGGCCCAGGCCCCGGCCAGCGTGGCGTAGTCACGTTCCACGAAGCTGGCCGGGTCGAACTTCGCCGTGGCTTCATAGTGCTCTCGGGAGGCGCGACCGGCCAGCGCCGACCGCAGAGCGCCGTCAGACGCCATCCCGGCGAAGAAGTCCAGGTCCTCGGTGTCGAGGGGCGCGAGGGAGGCCAGGCAGGCGGCGGCGATCACGCGGTCGGGCAGCAGTGCCGCGCAGGCCAGGGCGTGCGGGCCGCCGCCCGAGGCTCCCATCACCGCGAACCGGTCGAGGCCGAGGGCGTCGGCGATGGCCGCCACATCCGTCGCCGCGGAGGCGACCGAGCGGCCGGGCCTGGGCGTCGACCCGCCGTAGCTGGGCCGGCCGTATGAGACCAGGCGGATGTCCCGCGGGGCGGCAGCCGTCAGCAGCGGAGCGAGCAGCGCTCCGGTCTGCGGCGAACCGTGCAGCCACAGCACCGTGAGGCGGGGCCGGGCCCCGTCGCGGCCGGGGCTATCGATGGTGTCGTGCACCCTGATCACATGCCCATCGGGCAGTCGCAGATCGTGCACGGACACCATCGGGCCAGCGTAAGCCGGATTCCCCCGCCCGACCAGAGCGGCGCCTCAGCCGAGCGCCGGTTCCGCCTCCCGCGACTGCGCCTGGGCCTCGGCCGGCTCGGGCGACATCGACTCGGGCGACATCAGCGGGGTGATGTAGGAGAAGCCGGTGGCGCTGTTCTTGGTCATGGAGAGCACCAGGTCCATGTACGGCTCGAGCGCGGTGACCTTATCCAGCGGAGAGCCCACGATCAGCTGGAACCCGAGGCCCTTCCACGCTGCGACGGCCCGGCCGGCGAACTCGGAGTCGGACTTCACGAACCCCTCGTCGAGGAACACGGGCGCGAACCTCGGCCGGGTGCGGCTCTCGTCGCCGAGCTGGAACCGCAGGGCTGCTCCGACCACGAAGGCCACGAGTTCCTGCGATTCGCCACCGCTCTTGCCGCCGAGGGAGGAGTACGTGCTCACCTCGACGCCGTCCGGCGTGGTGCGCACCGCGGTGATCTCCACGTGCCGGCGCACGTCCAACAGCAGGTCACGGTCGGACTCGCCCTTCATGGCCGCACGGCCCCCGCGCGCCCCGCACCTGCGCCGTCGAGGTCGTCTGGCCGGCGGATCAGGTTCATGAACGCCTGCAGCCGGGTGAACCGGCTCTCGGTCTGTTCGTCGGTGAATTCCTCGGTCGACCCGGACGAGAGCAGCTTGAGTTCCTTGCGGAACGCCGTGGCGTCGTCGCGGTGCAGACGGCGCAGTGAGATCTGCAGCCGGTCCCGACCGGCGCCGAACGGCAGGGTCGTGAGGATCTCGTTGATGGGCCGCAGGCGGTCCTCGATCTCCTCGATCGACGTGGTGAACGCACCGACGAGCGGCACCAGGTCCTGGCCGCTCCACGCGGAGAGGCGACGCTTCCACTCTTGCCGGCGCTCGTAGAGGCCCAGTGTGTACACGGCGTCGAGGATGTCGTTGTAGCTGGAGTACGACTCCATCCCCACGCCGATGTTCGGGTCGGGCCACCGGCTCTGGAAGGTTTCGAAGATCCCGATCAGGGTGTCCCTGGCGTTGCGGGCGGTCTCGCGGTCCTGGCTCGACTGCTCGGTGAGACGCTCGCGTAAGCGCTTCACCCCGCCGGCGAAGCTGGCGAGATCGGCGCTGTCGACGCCGAACGCGAACTGCGCGTCCAGGTGGGCGGAGTGCTCATCGGTCAGGGTGACGGTCTCGTCGGCCTGGATGCGCTCGAGCCGCACGTTGACGAGGTCCTGGCGGTCCACGATCGCGGCGTGCTCGTCACCCAGTTCGGCGGCTGCCCGCTCGGTCTGGTGCTTGCGCTTCTGGGTGTCCTCAAGCTCGCTCGACAGGCGCGCCTCCTCATCCTGCAGCCCGCGCAAGACGTCGCTGCCGGCGAGCAGGCGTTCTCGCTCGGCTTCCTTGGCACCGATCCGGGCCTGGGCCCCGGCCACGTCGATGGCCGCCCAGGCGGTGTCGATCAGGTGCTGATGGGCATCCTTCAACCGGCGGAGCGCCATGATGCGGCCCGCCATGCCGGAGGCCTGCTGGGCCAGGTCGTCGGCGCGCTCCTTGAGCGCGGCCAGTTCGTCGGTGATCTCGGACAGGCGCACCCCGCTGGAGAAGCCGATGATGGAGCGCTGGTCCTTGTTCCAGCCGTGCGCGCCGCGCTTGCCATTGCGGATCTGCCCGCTCTGGGTGACCCGGGAACCGTCCCCGGCCAGCTCGGCCGGTCCGGCCACGCAGAGCGCGTCGATGGCGGGAGCCTGCACGCGGTCCTGCACCCAGCGGCTGAACGGCGAGTCCTTGAAGACGAGTTTGCCGGAGACGTACCGGGGGTCGGGTCGCACCTCCTGGTGCGGGTGCAGGGCGACGCCCTCGAAGTGGATGCGCACCGGGATGTGCAGCGGGTCGATGGCCTCACCGAGCGCGCGCAGTCGGGTCTCGTCGACGAGCAGCACCCGCACGACCGATGAGAGGGTGACCTCGGCGGCCTGGCGCCAGGCGTCTTCCCCGGGCGCGATGTCGATGAGCTCGGCCACGAACGGCAGTTCGTCTGCCGGGATGCCCGCGGCCTCGGCGATCATCAGGCGGGCGTTGTGCAGGTGCTGCGGCACCAGGCTGGCGCGGCCGGTGAGAAAGCCGTGCTCCTGCTTGAGGGTGCGGATCTTCTCTTCGATCGGGTACGCGGTGCGCTGCAGGCCCACCCTCTCGAGGTCGAGTTCCTGCTCGGTCGCGCCGAAGCCGGCCACGAACTCCTCGGCGCGCAGCTGGGCGGCGACGAAATCGTCGGCCGAATCGATGGTCGTGTCGACCAGGCTGATCCGGTCGTCGAACCGGGCCCGTTCAGCGGCCACGTCGTCGCGACGGGCAGTGAGCACGTCGAGTTCGTTCTGCAGGCCGGCGAGGACGTCGCCGCCGTTGTCGCGCTGCTGGTGTTGCAGGTCGGCAACCCGGCCCTTCAGCTCGGTTTCGGCGTCCCGGGCGGCGCTGAAGGCAGCCTGGTTCTCGCGCCGGCGGGCGCGGTTGGTGTCGGCGGCGGCGTCGAGCAGGCCGTGCTCGGTGAGCAGCTGCCAGAGCACGAACGGGGTGTCGCCCTCACGGTGGACCCCGAACCGGTCGATCAGGTCGGCCTTCTCGGTGGCGGACTCATAGTCCCGGTGCAGCTCGGGCAGGCGCTCGAGCACCTTGGCTTTCTGCGCCTCGGTGACCATGGCGCCGTAGGAACGCTCCAGGTCTTCGAAGTGGTCGACGGCCTTGTCCGCCGCGGCGTAGGTGGCGGGCTCTTCGAGCACCATCGACTTGTAGAGGCCGTCGACGGTCTTCACTTGCTGGCCGGCCTGGATGCGGGCGAGCAGGCGCAGGGCCTTGCCACCCTCGCCGTTCGCGCCGATGCCGAGCCGGGTATAGAGGGTCTGCGAGAACGCGGCGTAGGTGTCGAACACGTCGAGGTCGCTGAACCGGTTCTTCAGGGCGCGCTTGTCGAAGCGGGCCTCGGTGACGTCGGCGAGGTCGCGCAGGTCGAGCCGGCCATCGCGGGTGGCCATCTTCATGGTGACGTCGGCGAACTTCGTGGCGCCGCGCGGCACGAAGTAGGCCCGCAGCACGGTGAAGCGGCGCTTGTTGTCGTCGATGAAGGTCATCGCCACGGCGCCCCAGGTGGCTTCGTCGGCGCCGCGGAGAACCTGGTCGTGCATTTGGCCGGTGTCGGCCTCCCGCGTTGAGTCGGTCTTGCCGCGCAGGTACGTCATCAGGTTGCGCTGGTCGACGCTGCGGGCCCGGCCGGAACCGGCGTCGTTGGAGGCGCCGTTGAAGGGGGTGTCCGAAGGCATCATCAAGGCCAGGTAGGCGTCGAGCAAGCTGGACTTTCCGGTTCCGGAGGCGCCGGACACCAGGGTGGCCGATGCGGCGAAGTCGATGGTGTGGTGGCCCTGGAAGCCACCCCAGTTGACCATCTGGAAGGACTCGGCGCGCCACTGGGTGGTTCCCTCGGTGGCGCCGTCCATGTGGAAGAGCGGGGAATCGGTCATGAGACGGCCTCCAGGTCGGGGTCGGCAGCGGCGGATTCGGTGGGTTCGGCAGGTTCGCCGGATGCAGCGGAGGAAGCGGATGCGGCGGGCTCGAAGGCCTGGATGGTGTCCGTTTCGAGCTCGTCGGCGTGAGCCGTGCCGGCGGCGGGCAGTTCCCGGCCGTTCTGTTCGACCAACCATTCCCACAGTTCGCCGAGCCGTTCGATGGGCAGAAGCACCTCGATCACGGCCGAGATGCGGAAGCGGTCGGGGTCGCTGGTCTTCAGCAGCACCCGGGCCTTGGCCAGGCTGTCCACGGCAGCGGCGGCCCGGCGGGTGTCGCCGAACCGGTCCGTGGCGTGCTCGGGCCGGAAGTGCGCCACGTTGTCGACCAGGTTCTCCCGGTCGACGATGACGATATCGACGCCGCTGGCACGTTCGCTGCGGAAACGCTGGCGCAGCAGCACCAGCAGGATGGTCTCCTCGCGGGTGTACGCCACGTCGTGCAGCAGAGTCGGGAACCTGTCGCCGCCCTCCCCCACGGCCTGGCGTTTGAAGGCCACCTCGTAGTGCAGGTCCACGTGCAGGTCGAGGAACAGGTCGTTCAGCCGCGACTTGAGCAGGGACTGGGAGGCGAGCAGGGTGCGCCATTCGGCGGGCTGCAGCGCAGCGGAGATGTAGCGATGCTTGAGCAGCAGCACGAGAGTGCGGCGCTGCTCCACCGCGAGGCCGCCCTCGTCGCCCTCGAAGAGCGAGAAGCTCTCGGATCCGTCCTCATCGGCCGGGGAGTGCATGGTGCGGTCCCCCGTCGGCTCTGCCATGTCGTCCTGCTTGGTCGGCTCGGTCACGTCGGTCACGTCGTCAGTCATGATCAGGTCCATAGTTCAGGGCGGCCAGGGCCGCGGTGGCGTCGTCGGTGAGCGTGATCCGGGGAACTCGGAAGGTGCGCCGGGTGCCGTCGGGACGCACGGTTTCGAAGTCCTCGGTCAGCGCATCCGCGGCATCGGTGTGCCGCACGGCGTCGACCTGGGTGGCGATCTGCATCAGCCCCAGGATCTCGACCGGCCGGCGCATTTCCGGCTCCAGGCTGTTGAAGGCCTCACCCACGGAAGCCGCACCCCGGTCGGTGAACGCGGTCACCATGGCGTCGCGCAGTTCCTCGAGCAGCGGGCCGCCCTGGGTGCGCATGGCGTCCAGGCTCGGCGGTTCGGGAGCGAACGCCGACACGTCCTCGAGGGGCGGCGGCGCCTTGTGCGCGCCGGGGTCGTAGAAGCGTTCGCGTAGGTGCTCGAGTTCGAGGGTGCCCGGCATGAGTTCGGCCGTCACCGTCGACCGAGGGCCGGCGGTCTGCATCCACACGGCGAGTTCCTTGTTGATCTCGCGCAGTAGGCGCTCCAGTTCGCGGTCCTTGACCACGTCGTGGTTCACGATGTGCTCGCGCAGCGTCGTGGTCAGGCCGTTGCGCTGCGTGAGCACGTCGTCGACGCCCTTGCGGATGAGGCTCACGGTTCCCATGAAGCTGCGCCGGTCCGCGGCGCTCAGTTCGAGCGCGAACGGGTGCAGCAGGATCGACTCGAGGTCGTTCTTGAGTTCGGAGAGCAGGTCGTCGTTGCGCAGCAGCACGAAGGCGCCCTCGAACGCGCGTCCCTCAGCGGTCGACGACATCAGCGCATCCGTCTTGGACAGGTACTCGTCGAGGACCTCGCTGATCGGGCGTTCCTCCGCGCGGAAGTCGTTGACGATCTGCCGGTGCATGCCGGCGACGGATTCCTCGACACGCTTGAAGTCGCTGGGCAGCTGGGTGATCAGGTCGATGAGGTTGGCGTAGCCCTCGTGCATCTGGTCGTTCGATGCCGCGGCGATCTCGCCGCCGGCGGCCAAGCGGTCCCGTTCGGCGGCCTTCTCAGCGATCTCCAGATCGAGCCGGCGGATGCGTTCGTCACGGTCGGGGTTGGCCTGGGTGGCGCGGTGGCGCACGGTGTCGACGATGGTGGTGAGGCGGGATTCGCTGATCAGCGCCCGGTCGCGGGAGAGCCCGTCGACCAGGAGCAGGGCCTCGAGGGCGTGCGAGGTAAGCGAGTACTGCTCTTCGTCGTCCTCGCCGGTCTCCCGGTAGAGCCATTGGTCGTTCATCCATTGCACGCAGAGCGCGCGGCCGTTCTTACCGGGCACCTCACTGCCGATGGAGCGGAGGTCGGCCAGGTAAGCGTCCACCTGGGTGTGCAGACGGTCGGCCTGCACGCTGCGGCGGTCGCGGCTGAACGAGGCCTTGAACACCGCGAGCACGAACGGCGCCCACTTGCGGTCGAGCAGGCGCAGGGTGGGCCGGTCGAAGGCTTCGCGCACCCTGGCCAATTCACCCGCAATGTCACTCACTCGCGCACGTTCCTTTCTCGACGACCCGCTCAGGGCCTCCTCAACCGTAGTCGCCCGAACGTCGCGCTCCGGGCGGCCGGGTGCAGGCTGTGCAGTACGGTCCCGCCGGGCCCGGGCGGACTAGTAGTCGCTGGGCCCGTTTCCCGCGGCTTCGTCGGCCCGGAGCTTCAGCAGAGCGAGGTCCACGAGCAGAAACATTTCGGTGCGTTCGGCGCGGTGCCGCTGGTAGTCCGGGTCCCGCGGATCGATCGAGAGGCGCATCAGCCGGGTGCGCATGGCGTCCTGGATCTCGTCGCTGGCGAGGTTCTGCGCGTCGCGTACGATCCGCGACACGTGCTCCTCGTCGTCGGCCACGGCCGTGAGAGCCGCCGCCAGTCGCTTGTGTACCCGTCGGCGCAGCTTGAGCTGGCGGATGTCGGTGAGCTGGTCCTGGCTGAGGTCGACCCTCCAGGTCATCGAGGTGAGGTGTTTACGCTGGCGACGCACCCGTTCGGCGGAATCCTGGTTCTCCCGGGCGAGGGCGAGCAGTTCGCGGCGGGTGGTGTCGGCGAACCTGTCCAGGTCGTAGTCGGCATGCTCGGCGATTCCGGCCACGATGATGTCGTTTTTCACCGCCATTCGCACGGCCGACAGCGCGATGAGCAACCCCTCATCGACGATGCGCGAGATCGGCGCACGGCCGTGCCTCGTCGCATCCGTCACCCTTTCATTTTAGGTGTCGCGGCCGCACCCTTCATCCCGCGAACTGTGAGCAAAGCCCCGAAATCGGGATGATTTCGGGGCTTAAGTCACAGCTCGCGAGGCTAGTGGGTGTGTTCCTGGTCGAGGGCGTCGAAGTCGCGCACGAAGCTCTCCCGCAGAAGCATCTTCTCGGGCTCGCTCAACCAGGACGCCTCCACGCCGGCCAGCGACATCGCGCGCAGCGTCGTGTTGTCCAGCTGCAGCGCGGTCGAGGCGATCCGGTACTCCGCGGCGAGCGTGGTGGGGAACATGCCCGGGTCGTCGGAGGAGAGGATCACGTTGAGGCCCGCATCCACCATGGCCTTGATGGATGCCTGACGCCACGGCCGCCAGGACCGGCGCGAGGTGGTGAAGGCCACGATGAACGGCGTCTGGTCGGCGCGCACCCGTTCCACCACGGCGTCGTCTTCGAGCACGAAGTAGCCGTGGTCGATGCGGTCGCAGCCCAGCTCGTCGAGGCAGGTGATGGTGTTGGCGGCGATGGGCGCATGCTCGGAGGAGTGTGCGGTGCGCTTCAGGCCCGCGGCACCGGCCAACCGGTAGGCGTCGACGAACCGCTCGGGCGGGCCGGCCGTCTCGAGGTTGTCCAGGCCGATGCCCACGACGTACTCGTGCGGGTTGTCGACGATCTGCTGCACCAGGTGCACGGCGTGCTCGCCGCTCTTGCTGCGGTCGATGCCGGCGATCATGCGGCCGGTCATGCCGAAGTCGCGTTCGGCCATCCGGATGCCGTCGGCGTAGGCCTCGACCGCGCCGCGGTAGCCGAGCGAGTCCAGGTGCGGCGGTAGGTGGTCGAAGAACAACTCGAGGTGCCGGGTGCCGCTCTGGTGGGCGCTCTCGAAGGCCTCGTAGGTGATGCGGGTGAGGTCCTCGGCGCTCCGTAGCACCGACACGACCCATTCGGACGCCTTGAACAGCGAGTAAGAGGTGTCGGGTTCATCGGCGCTGCGGCCCATCGGCACCGGGATACGGGTGTCAGCGTACAGCGCCGGGTCCGGCGGGAGGGAGTTGATGTCGCGGAAGATCGCCTCGGCGCTGTCGGGAAGCTCGAGCTTCTCCCGGCGGGCCAGCTCGCCGAAGGTGGACGCCCGCACGGTGCCGATGAGGTGGCAGTGCAGGTCGGTCTTGGGCATGCGGTCTAGGTAACTGGCAGTGGAGGGGGTGTCGATGAGCGTCATGGCTTTCACGGGTGTTGGCTGGATACGAAAGGGGTGAGGCGGCGACCGCCCGAGGGGGAATCGGGCGGTCGCCGCGGCTAGGGATGCCGCGCTCGGGCTACTTCGACGAGACCTCGCGGGCGAACCGGTCGACCCAGTCGGTGCGGTTCTTCACGATGGTGTCGATGTCGAGGGTGCTGTAGCCGGCGCCGATCGGGTCGGTCGCGGCCTCTCCGGCGATCTCGGTGAGTTCTTCGGGGACCGTGGCGCCAGGGTTCACGGGCAGGTCGCCCACGATGGCCGCCGAGGACGTCTGCGCTTCGACCGACAGGAGGTAATCGATGAACGCGTTGGCCGCGGGGGTGTTCGGGGCTCCGACGGGAATCATGGCCCGGTTGGTGGCCATGAAGGTGCCCTCGGTGGGTGCGGTCCAGGCGATGGGCGCACCGGAGGCGACGAGGCTGGTGGCGAAGCCGCTCAGTGCCGGCGCGGCGGCGATCTCACCCTGGCTGAGCAGGCTGGAGACCTCGGTCGAGGACGTGTAGTACTGCAGCACGTTGTCGTTCCAGGACGCCAGGGTGCTGAAGGCCTCGTCGACGTCGTAGGGGTCGGAGCCGAAGACATCCGCGATGCCGGAGACCGTGAGCTGACCGGCAGTGACGGAGATGTCGGGCATGGCGATCTTGCCCGTGTACTCGGGCTCGCCGAAGGTCTTCCAGTCGGCGGCCTGTTCGGCGGTCATCTGGTCGGTGCGGTACTGCGTGCCGTTCAGCTGGTAGCTGTAGGCCGGACCGTCGTACTGGTCTTCCTTGGCGAAGTCGCTGATCTCGGCGAGGTTGGGCACCTCGTCTTCATCGACCTCGGCGAAGAGGTCCTTGGACTGGCCGAGCGCGGCGTAGTAGTCGGAGATCAGCATCACGTCGATACCCGACGAGTCGCCGTTCAGTTCGAGCTTGGAGAGCCTGTCGGCGTTGCTGCCCGTGTCGAGCTCGACGGTGATGCCGGTGGCCGCTTCGAACGGGTCGACGACGGCCTTCTGGAACTCTTCGACGCCGAACGGGAAGGTGCTCACCACGATGGTGCCGCTGGCGGTCTCGCCCGGCTCGAGGGTAGCGGTGGGAGCGGGCGTGGCGGAGCAACCGGCCAGCACGGCGGCCGTGGCGACGAAGGCGAGACCGAGAACCGCGGTGCGCCGGCGAGGGGATGCGTGGGACATGGGGATTCCTTTGGGTGGGTGACGGGGAGCTGTGGTGCGGGGATGAGGTGAGAGGGGTGGGACCGGCCGGGTCAGGCAGCCAGGTGCACGATTTCGTGGTCGCGGGCCTGGGCCAGCACGAGGTCGCCGGGGCGCACCCCGTCCCGGTCGCTCGTGAGGGTGTCACGGCGGGTGGTGGAGATGAGGTGGACGTCGCCGCCCGCGGCATCGGTCGCCCGCAGCGTGACGATGTTGTCGACGCCGCGGTAGACGGAGTCGACCACGCGGGCCGACAGGTTGAGCCCGCCCACCGGCGCGGCGTCGGGGCGCCCCACGCGCAGGTGCTCGGGCCGCACGGTGAGCAGGGTGCCGTCGGGCTGGGGCAGGAAGTTCTCGTAGCCGAGGAAGTCGGCCACGAACCGGTTGGCCGGCGCGGAGAACACTGTGGCCGGGGCTCCGGTCTGCATGACCTTGCCCGCGCGCATCACGACCATGACGTCGCTCATTTCCAGGGCTTCCTCCTGGTCGTGCGTGACGAGCACGACGGTGAGCCCGGTCTCCGACTGGATGCGGCGGATCTCGCTGCGCATCTGCACCCGGAGCCGGGCGTCGAGGTTGGACAGCGGCTCGTCGAGCAGCAGCAGCGACGGGCTGATGGCGATGGCCCGGGCCAGGGCCACCCGCTGCTGCTGACCACCGGAGAGGGCCTTGGGCTTGCGGTCGGCCAGATGGGCGAGGCCCACGAGGTCGAGGTTGGCCAGTACCTGCTCGCGGCGCTGGGCCGCGGGGACCTTGCGCAGCTTGAGCCCGAAGCCCACGTTCTCCGCCACCGTGAGGTGCGGGAAGAGCGCGTAAGACTGGAAGACCATGCCGAGGTTGCGCTTCTCCGGGGGCAGCCGGGTGGCGTCGGCGCCGTTGATCGTGATGGTGCCGGCGCTCGGGGTGATGTACCCGGCGAGCATCCGCAGGGTGGTGGTCTTGCCGCAGCCGCTGGGGCCGAGCAGCGTGGTGAGCTTGCCCTGTTCGATCTGCAGGTTGAGGTTCTCGACGGCGACGGTGTCGCCGTAGGACTGGGTGACCCCGGTGAATTCGGCTGCACTGGTCATTTGTTGATACCTCCGAAGATCTTGGCGAATCCGAGTGTTTTCTCGGCCACGATCGCGATGACGACGGTGCCGGCGAGGATGAGGGTGGACATGGCCGCGATCATCGGGTCGTAGGACTGCTGTACGTAGTCGAGCATCGTGACGGGCAGGGTGCGGAACGTACGGCTCTGCAGCAGCAGCGAGAGCGGCACGTTGTTGAACGAGGTGACGAAGCTGAGCAGGCCGGCCGAGAAGATGCCCGGTCGCAACAGCGGCAGCGTCACCGAGAAGAAGGTGCGCAGCGGTGAGGCGCCCAGCCCCTGGCGGCCTCCTCGATCGCCGGATCGGCGAGGGCGAGGGAGGCGCCGGTGACCCGCACCGCATACGGGAGCAGGAGCACGGTGTGTCCCACGAGCAAAGCCACGAACGAGGTCTGGTGCAGGCCGATCATGATCTGCTGGTACAGCGCCAGCCCGACGACGAGTTCGGGGACGACGAGCGGGGAGAGGAAGAGCCCTTCGACGAGGGACTTGCCCGGGATCTTGCCGCGCTGGATGGCGAGGGTGACGGGCACGCCCAGCAGCAGTGCGAGCGCCGTGGAGACCACGGCCAGCTGCAGGCTCGACAGCAGCGCACCGAGGAAGGGCTGGTAGGCCAGGGCTTCGCCGAACCAGCGCAGCGAGAGCCCCTGCGGCGGGAAGGTCAAGGCGTCGCCGGCGGTGAACGCCGTGGAGACGACGAACAGGATCGGCACGATCATGATGACGTAGCCGAGCACCGCCAGGGAGCCGAGGATCGGACGACCTCTCATGCGGTCACCCCCGCCTTGCGGGACACCAGCGACGACAGGCCGGAGACCAGGAAGACCAGCACGGTCATGATGAGGGCCGTTGCGGATGCCGCGGCCCAGTCGACGCTGACGCTGGCATAGGAGAACAGCTGGGTGGAGAGCATCCGCTGGCTGGACCCGCCCAGCAGGTAGGGCGTGGTGTACGCCGTGGTCGCGCCGGCGAAGACCAGGGTGCCGGCGATGAGAATGCCCGGGCGGGACAGCGGGATGACGATCTGCCAGAGAGTCTGGGACTTGGTGGCACCGAGGCCGCGGGCGGCGTGGTCGAGGCCGGCGTCGACCTGGGCCACCGCCGAGTAGCAGGAGATGACGGCCAGCGGCAGGAACAGCTGGATGAGGCCGAGCACGATGGCCAGCTCGGTGTAGAGCAGCTGCGGCGGCTGGTCGGTGATGCCGAGCACCACGAGAAGCTGCCCGAAGGCGCCCTGGCTGCCGAGGATCACGAGCCAGCCGAAGGTGCGCACGACGTTGCTGAGCAGCAGCGGGAAGATCGCGAGGGCCAGCCACATGCCGGCGAACCGGGAGGTGGATCTGGCCAGGAGGTAGGCGATGGGGAAACCGAGCACGACGCAGGCGACCGTGACGATGAGCCCGATGCGCACCGTGCGCCAGATGATCGCGAGGTCATACGGGTCGGTCAGCATCCGCCCCAATCGGGCGAAAACGTCAAGGGTGTCGGTGGACGGCGGCGCGAGCAGCATGATTGCCGACGGGATCGCAAAACCGAACACAATAAACACCAGGCCCGGTATCAGCAGAAGTGCTGGTTTTCGAGACATACAGAGATAACCTTCGGCATACTTGGGGGGAATGAAACCGGTTGTGCAACCGGTTTCATTCCAACCTAAGGCAGTCGGCACCCCCATTTGGGCCGCCAATGTTACGACCACGTAAACCTTGCGCGGTCGCCCACCCCCAGAAAGGTCGGTCGTCAGTGGCAACTCTGGACCACGTCGCGCAGCACGCGGGAGTCTCCAAGGCCACGGCCTCCCGTGCGCTGAGCAAGCCCTCGCTGGTGTCGCCGGCGACGGTGGCACGGGTGCTCGACGCGGCGCGCGAACTGGGTTTTGTGCCCAACCGCACCGCCCAGGCGCTGGCCGGCGGCCGCACCGGCCTCGTGGCCATCGTGGTGCCGACCCTGGAGAACAGCTTCTTCACCCCGATCATTCGCGGGGCGCAGGAGCAGGCTGCGGCCTCCGGCCTGCACCTGACCATCGCGGTGCACGGACTGGACTCCCCCACCGACATCGCAGCCCTCGAGACCCTGTCCCGCCAGGTCGACGGTTTCCTCATCGCCGCCCCGCGCGGCGACGACGACGTGGTCACCGCCGCCGCGACAGGAATCCCGAGCGTGCTGATCGACCGCGAGATCGACGGCCTGCCGTCGGTCTCCGCCGACACCGCCACGGCATTCGGCGAGCTGGCCCGCGGCTTTATCGATCGGGGCCACACCTCGATCGCCTTCGTCGGCGGCCCCGACCGCTCCTGGCAGAACGCCCAGCGCATCACGGCGGTACGGGATGCGGCGGCCGGTCGCTGCGCTCTCACCGTGCTCGGCCCGTACCCGGCCACCGTCGCCTCCGGAGTTGAGGCCACAGAGGCTGTCGTCGCGTCGGGGGCCACCGCCGTGATCTCCTACGCCGCCTCGATCTCGCTCGGCCTGATCTTCGGGCTCAACGCCCGCGGCCTCTCCGTGCCCGGCGACGTGGTCGTGAGCGCCGATGAGGGCGTCGTGGCGGCGCTCGGACTGCGCGGAGCCCCGTCGATCGAGGTCGACGGCGAGGAGTTGGGCCGCCTGGCCATGCAGCGCCTGATCGAGCAGATCGGCGCTCCCGGCGACGACGAGCCGGCCAAGCTGCCGGTGCCGGTGCGCTGGTCCCCCGCCGGCTGACCGCCGCCACCCGGTCAGTGAGTTGCCAGTTCAGGCCCCTTCACTCATCCGGAATGGGCCTCAACTGGCAACTCAGCGCAACACAACGCTGTGAGTTGCCAGTCGGTGCCCAATGAGATGCATTGAAGGGGCCGCAACTGGCAAGTCACCCGCCACCATCGGAGAGGGACGCTCTCCGAGTTGCCGCACAAGGCCCTTCCAACACGCTGAAGGAGAACTTTGCGGCACGTGGTTGATTCTGCCGGCGCTGTGCGGGACGGTGGCTCAGCGGGCAGGATGACGGCTCAGGCTGGTCGCGGACCAGGGTGCCGGCCGACTCTTTTGGTGGGCCGGAGCGGCGACTCAGACGGACTGCAGAGCTGCATCGGCGCGTTCGAGGTCGGTACGAGCCGCATCCGTGCCGGCGGCCCAGGTGAGGTAGCCGCCGTCGAGGTTGACGGCGTCGCGGCCCAGCTGAGCGAGCAGCCGCACGGCGGTGTGGCCGCGCTGGCCCACCTTGCAGTGCACGATCAGGCGACCCTCGGGCAGCTCGGCCTGGCGGGCGCGGATGTCGTCGAGCGGGATGTTGACCGAGCCGGGAATCGCAGCCTCGGCATACTCCCCCGCCGTGCGCACATCCACCAGCGTGGCGCCGGCCGCGCGGGCGGCCTCGAGTTCGTGCCACTGCACCGACGGGGTGAGTCCCTCTGCGGCGTTGAGCGCCACATAACCGAGCATGTTCACCGGGTCTTTGGCCGAGGAGAACTGCGGCGCGTAGGCAAGTTCGAGGTCGGCGAGTTCGGATGCGGTGATGCCGCCGGCCATGGCCGTCGCGATCACATCGATGCGCTTGTCCACGCCGTCCCCGCCCACACCCTGGGCACCGAGGATGGCGTCGGTCTCGGCGTCGACGACGAGCTTGAGCGCCATCGACTCTGCGCCAGGGTAGTAGCCGGTGTGGGAGGCGGGATGCGTGTGGAACACCCGGATGGCGCGGCCGCGCGCGCGCAACAGCTTCTCGTTCCACCCGGTGGCGGCAATGGTGAGGCCCATCATGCCCACCACGGCGGTGCCGAGGGCCGGGCGCACCGGATGGTCTTTCCGGTGATGACGTCGGCGACCAGGCGGCCGTGGCGGTTGGCCAGGCCGGCGAGGGCCACCAGACGCTGCTCGCCGGAGATCGCGTCGGTCTTCTCGACGGCGTCGCCGATGGCGTAGATGTCGGGGGCGCTCGTGCGCAGCTGGTCGTCCACCGCGATGCCGCCGCGTTGCCCGATCGTGAGGCCGGCGGCCTTGGCGAGGGCGGTGTCGGGCCGCACCCCGATGGCGGCGAGCACGAAGTCGGCGGCGACGACGCTGCCGTCGCTGAGGGTGGCGGTGTCCTTGCCGATTTCGGCGACCTGGGTACCCAGGCGCACACTGACGCCGGCGGCCCGGAGCCGGTCGGCGACGGGACCGGCCATCTCGGGGTCAAGCGGCGGCAATACCTGGTCGCCGAGCTCGACAAGGGTGACCTCGAGGCCAAGGTTTACGAGGTTCTCCACCATCTCGAGGCCGATGAAGCCGGCGCCGATCACGAGGGCGCTCTGGGGCGCCACCTCGAGGGCGGACATGGCCGCATCGACGTCATCGATGTCACGCAGGGTGAGCATCCGCTCGCCGCCGGGAAGCGGCGGGCGCACGGGTGAGGCGCCGGGCGAGAGCACCAAGGCGTCATACGGTTCGGTCGACTCCTCCCCCGTGCCGAGGTCGCGCACCCGCACCGTCTTGGCCGCGCTGTCGATGCCGATCACCTCGGTGCGCACGCGCACGTCGAGGTTGAACCGGGCGCCGAGCGAGTCCGGCGTCTGCAACAGCAGACTGGAGCGCTCTTCGATGACACCGCCGAGGTAGTACGGCAGCCCGCAGTTGGCGAACGACACGTGGCCGCCGCGTTCGAACACCGTGATCCGGGCGTTCTCATCGAGCCGACGAAGGCGGGTGGCTGCCGACATTCCCCCGGCGACGCCCCCGACGATGATGTACCGATTCTGAGTCATGACTCCATCTTGCTATACCCCATGGGGTATCCGCAAGTTGGCGTGGGCTCGCCCGAATTCGCCGACGTGCCGCAGATGGCCCCCTCACGAGCCCGGAAAAGGTCCTATCCGGCACGTCGCGTGAAACTGACTCGGCGATGTGCCGCATAGTGCCCCCTCGGGAGCCCGGAGAGGGACTTGTGCGGCAACTCGGCGGCACCGCAGCGCAACGGGAACGGGCCATCCGCCGGGAGGAGGGCACTCAGCAGACGCTCGGGTCCACCGACTGTTCCTGCGGAGACACGGTGCCTATGCTGGATGGACCATGCGACTTCTCCTGATCCGTCACGGCCAGACTCCCGCCAATGTGCTCGGGCAGCTCGACACCGCTCACCCGGGCCCGGGACTCACCGAGCTCGGTGAGCGTCAGGCCGCTGTCATTCCCGACGCCCTCCGGTTCGACTCGATCGACACCATTTTCGCGTCCACGCTGCACCGCACCCAGCTCACGGCCCGGCCGCTCGCCGTCGACCGTGGCCTCGACATCCAGGTGGCCGATGGCCTGCACGAGATCGAGGCCGGCACCCTCGAACGGCGCAGCGACCACGCTTCCATCCGCACCTATATGGAGACAGTGTTCGCCTGGGGCGCCGGCAACCTCGATGTGGGCATGCCGGGCGGCACGGATGGCCATGCCTTCTTCGCCCGGTTCGACGCCGACATCGCCGTGGCCGCGGCGAGCGGGGCTACGGCGGCCGTGTTCAGCCACGGTGCGGCGATCCGGGTCTGGGCCGCCGCCCGGTCCACCAACGTGCCGCCGATGTTCGCCGGGCTGCACGACCTGGATAACACCGGCGTTGTCGAGCTGTCCGGCTCCCCGGACGAGGGCTGGACGCTGCTGTCGTGGGCCGGCGTGCCGCTGGGCGGCATGCCGCTGGTCGACGCGGATGCGGTCGACCCCACCGGCGAGGCGCTCGACGCGTCCTGAGCCAGAAGCACCTCGGAGTCGGGAAATAGTGCGTTTGGAAGGACGGAATTGGACATTGCGTCCTTTTGTCCGGCCTTTGTCCTGACAAACAGCCGTCGCTCGGGCCGCGCAGCCAGAGACTGCGGAATCAGGATGCCGGAGCCGCGGTGAGCAGTCCGACGCTGCGCCGGATCATCTCCACCCGGCCCCCGACCGACGCGTCGGCGGGCCGCCACGCGAACTTGATCCCGGAGTAGAGCAGCCCGCCGGCCTCCGTGAGGGCGCTGTGGGCCAGCGGCACGGTGAGCAGCGACGCCGGTTCGGTATACGCCGCGGGGTCGGCCGCCCCGGGATACGGAGAGAAGGGCAGATGGGCATCCGCCCAGGCCTCGCCGTAGGCGCTCGGCCGATCGGCGACGCCGGAAAACATCAGCCCGCGCAACACTCCGGCGTCCCGTGCCGCTTGCACGTGTTCGAGGACCCGGGAGGATGAGCGCAGTTCGATCGCCGACCGTCCCCAGTTCACGACCACGCCCGCATCGACACCCGACATCCGGATGGCGGCGATCTCGTCGCCGAGCGGCAGGAACCCCTTGGCGTGCGACTGGCCGGGCACTCGGGCGTCACAGTGCTCGAGTAGCACCGCGGCGCCCTCCCACTCCCACGCGCCGATCTCGGCTAGCGAGGCGGCCAGGGCGTCCGCGCCCGCCGACGACGTCGGGTGCGGCCCGGGGCCGGCCTGCAGCTCAATGGCAATGACCACGGCGTTGCCGGCGGAGTCGTTGAGACGGCGTGCACCGGCGAGCATGGCGGCCACATTCGCCACCGCGGCGCGTCGGCCCTCGGCATCCTCAGAGGCCAAGCCGTGTCGGGGGTCCCGGGCCACCGCGGCGACGGTGTAGCCGACCGAGGTGAGCACCACCTGCCATCGGGCCGGCAGGGCCGCCAGCAGCCCCGGCTCGTCGTGGGGGTGCAGGCTACCCAGCCACGGCAGCTCGAGGCCGCGGATGCCGGCGATCTCGGCCAGCCCGCCGAGATAGCTGCTCTCGACCGCCGGGCCCACCGGTGCGCGGTGGGTGAACTGGCGTAGGCGCCGACGATGAGTCCGGCGCCGGGCCCGGCGCTGTCGCTCACCGTGAGACCGGTTCGGTCGCGGCCAGGGTGGCCAGTTCGCTACGGCGGGGCATGCCCTCCCAGTCTCCGGGCACCAGGCAGGCGTACGCGCCCACGGTCACGGCGGTGGTGAGGCAGTCTGCCACGCTCACCCCAGACAGGTACTCGGCCAGGAAACCTGCCACGAAGCCGTCACCGGCTCCGACGGTATCCAGCGGGTCGACCGCGATGGCCGATCGCCGGTATTCCACCCCGTCGACCACGGCGACGGCACCGTGCTCGCCGAGCTTGACAATCGATTGCCCGGCGCCGGCGCCGACCAGACGGTGCGCCAGGGTCATCCCGCTCCCGCCCAGGGCGGATGTGCCGTCACCGAGCGCGATCTCGGCCTCGCCATCGCCGGCGAAGACCAGGTCGGCGAGTGGGATGAGCCGGCGGTAGACCTCACGAGCGTCGGCGGCCGACCAGAGTTTGCTGCGGTAGTTCAGGTCGAACGACACCGGCACACCGGCGTCCCTGGCCAGGGTCACCGCGGTGAAGGTGGCGTCGGCGGCGGACGCCGACAGGGCCGGGGTGATCCCGGTCACGTGCAGCAGCGCCGCCGACCGGATGGTGACCGGGTCGATGTCAGCCGGGCAGAGCCGGGATCCGGCGCTGCCGCTGCGGTAGTACCAGACCCGGGTCTGCCGGCTGGTGCGCCGTTCCTTGATCATCACGCCGTCTGCGCGTCCGGGTCCCGGATCGCGCGCACCGACACGCCCTCCGCGCCGATCTCGCGAGCCACCAGGTCGCCGAGCGAGTCCTCGCCGACCCGGCCGATCCAGGTCACGTCCACACCAAGACGGCGGAGGGCTATGGCGACATTGCTCTCCGATCCGCCGATGCCCATGGTCATGGCGCGACTGTGCTGCAGCGGTCCCCAGGTGTCCGAACTCATCAGCGCCATGGTCTCGCCGAGGGTGACCACACCGCCGGCGCGAACGCCGCTCATGACCGACCGCCGTCGCGGGTCTCCCGCACGACGTCCACGGTACGCCGGGCCCGGTCGGCCAACGCGACAAGGGACCCGCCGTCGAGGGCGTCACCGAGCAGCGGGCCGCCGAGGCTCACGGCGACGGCCCCGGCTCGCAGCCAGGCGGGCACGTCGGCCAGTCCCACCCCGCCCGACGGCAGGAATTGCAGGTCGGGGAATGGGCCCCGCAGGTGCGCGGCGTAGGCGCTGCCCACGGTCTGGGCCGGGAAGATCTTGACTGCGGTGACGCCGGCGGCCCAGGCCAAATAGAGCTCGGTCGGGGTGAGACCGCCCGCGTAGATCGGGGTTCCGGCGCCAACGGCCACGTTGATGACCTCGAGGTCGACGACTGGGGTGACCAGGTAGTCGGCTCCGGCATCGATGGCACGGCGGGCCTGGTCGGCGGACACGATGGTGCCGATGCCGATCTCGACCCGTTCGCCCAGGCTCGCGTGCAGGGCGGGCAGGTGTTCGAAGGTGCCCGGCGTGCTGAGGGTTAGCTCGATGGAGCGCACCCGGCGTCGGCAAGCACCTCCACGACGCGGTCATAGTCGGTGGCGCGCGCCGCGCGCAGCACGGCGATCAGCGGGTTCTGCCGAAGCAGGTCCGAGGGGGTGCGCCGCTCGACTGATACTGCGGGCGCGGTGGAGGTCAGTTTCACGGGTGCTCCGGTCATGAGGGTGTGCCGCCCGTGTCCCGGCCCAGCATGACGAGGGCGAGGTAGACGGGCAGGGAGAGGCCGAAGAACGGCACCAGGGTGGGCAGTAGATAGCAGGTGAGGACGAAGGCCACGACGATCGCGAGCATGAGCAGCGCCTGCACGGGCCGGCGGGCGATCAGGTATCCCGCTTCCAGCAGCCACTGGCGCCGGGTGCCATCGCGGCTTCGGGCCGCGGCCACCGGCAGGGCCAGCAACAGCAGGGTCACGGCCAGGGCGACGGGCACCGTGGCTGCGGCCAGGACCAGCGCCACCGGGCTCGCCCCTGCGCCGGCCGCGCTGAGCTGCTGGCCGAGGAAGACGCTGTCGACCAGGAGAAGCAGCACCACGGCGACGCTGGCGACGCCCAGCGGCAGGGTGCGCCGCCAGGTGGCGCCGAACTCACGGAAGGTGGCGGTGAACACCGCGGTCTCTCCGTCCTGCAGCCAGAGGCGCAGGGCGCGCGCCGCCGCCACCGACGCGGGCAGGATGGTCACCACCGGCAGGGCCAGGATGAGCGCGGCCACTCCCACGAGCGCGAGGTTCGCCGGGTAGGCCATGGCGGCCAGCAGCCGCTGCTCCCAGCCGCGGGCGGCGGGCGGGGCAGGCCGGTTACGTGGCAGTCGGGTTGCGGCGGTCATGGGGTGCCCATCTCGTCGGGGCCGGTTCGGGCGGCGAATCCCGCCCCGCGCACCTCAGCCGCGCCGGCAGCGGCGGCCAGGTCGATGGCCTGCCCGTCGAGGTGCAGGGCGACGTGTTCCTGGCGCCCGGCCCGGCCGAGGGCCAGGTGCACCGTCCGGCCGTGGATGTTCGCGGTCGCGACCCCGGCCTCGGTTTCGTTCCAGGCGCGCGGCTCGAGAATGGTGACGAAGACCGTGGCCGTGACGGGTCCGGTCGTGCGGCGCAGGGTGTGCTGCTCGGTAATGATCGCCAACGCGGGCGTCGACGAGGTCGGGTTGGCCTGCACCGTGCTCGTGATGACGTCGGTGTGGACGTCGACCGGTTCCAGCAGCGTGACGAGCAGGCATCCGCTGCCCGCCTGGGCGAGATAGCGGCCGTCGCCGTGCGCCGCGGGCGGGTTGTCGGTCTGCAGTAACCACGTGAAGGCGCTCGGGTCGCGCGCCACGCACTCGTCGACGGTGAAGACAGTTCCCGCCGGTGACATCACCAGATGCCGGCGCAGCCGCTGCACGCCGAGGGCGGGGTCGTACATCGCGCCGATCTCGCTCACGGAGTGCACCCAGCCGCCGTCGAGGGTGGTGGTCAGGACCTCGGCGGTGTGCTGCCGGTCCAGGTTCTCGAACACGTGGTAGCGGTCTTCGTTGACGAAGCCGTGACCGTCCACGAGCACCCCGTTGTGGTGCGCGGTGCGTTTGCGGCTCGAGTAGCCCTCGTCGATGGCGAGATAGGAGCCGTGCCCGAGGATCACGAAACTGCCGGCGTCCGGGTGTTGGTGGCCGGCGTTGAGGGTGGTCCAGCCGTGTTCGCGGTCGAGCTTCGCCGAGGCGGTCCAGGCCGTGTGACCTCCGCCGGGGGCCGCCTTCACGGAAACGAGCGTCGCATCCGGCTGCCAGGAGGTGCGCCCCACGACGAGTCCAAGGTCGGGGAAGAACCGGCTGGTCGGCAGGCTCTGCGGGTCGGCCTCGGCCACGGTCGGGTCGAACCAGAGCAGTTCCTGGTAGGCCTCGGCGCACACACCGGGCCGGACGCCGCTCTCGTAGGCCTCCCGCCAGAAGAATCCGTCGGCCACCTGGCGCGCCAACCACTGGGCCTGCCCGATGCCGTATTCGGCGGCCAGCTTGTAATACAGGGCGACGGAGTGGCCGCTGCGCCGGTCGTGGCAGTCGCCGTGGTTGACGATGCGTTCGAGGTCCGGCGCGGCCTGGTAGAGCCGGTACCAGAAGGTTCCCCTCAGGTACGCGCTGCGGGCGAACCAGTCGGTTCCCTCCGCGGAGCGCAGCACATCGAGGTAGCTCACCAGCCACGGCACACCGTAGCGCCAGTACACGACACCTTCGTTGTTCGAGCCGTCGTCGGGCAGCATATCGAGCACGGTGTCGAAGTTGGCCTTGGCCAGGTCGGACCAGGCCCGAGCGTCCGGATGCTCGGCCACGACGGCATATGCGGCCGTGGCCAGGCCGGCGAAGCAGATCCAGTTGTGGTTCTGCCAGTACGACGAGGTCCACCAGCCGCCCTCGGAGGCAACCGCGAACTCGTGCAGCCGGCTGCCCTGCAGGATGAGCTTGTCCCGCAGCCGGGCCCGTTCGGGTTCCGGCAGGGCGTCGCCCGCCCAGGAATACGCCAGGCCGAGGCCGTGCAGCAGCCAGCCCGCGTCGAGGTCGTGGTCGGGCAGGTGCGCCTTACCCCAGTGCGGGTAGCCCACGGCCACGTCGAGCCAGCGTCGCAGCTCGGTGAGGTAGTGCTCCTGACCGGTCAGCCGGTAGGCCAGCGCCAGGTTGGCAGCGGCGGCACCGAGGTAGGTGATCGACGCATCCGGATGCGCCGGCGCAAGCGGCAGGGCCCGGTACCGTTCGCACTCGTCGAGCAGCCGGCGGAACTGTGCGGCCTTCACCGTGAGGATCTCGGCGCGCAACCGGTCTTCGTGCCCGGCGAGCAGCAGCGGCCGGCTCACGACGGTGGTCGGTGCGGCGCTCATCGGGTCACCCGGTGGTCGGTGGAGCGTTCGTCGGCGAGGAGGACCGTGACAATGGTGAGGCCGGCCGCGCCAAAGTGCAGAACCACGTCGCGCACGACGGCGGTGCCGGGCGCGTAGACCGAGACGAACCAGGCCTCGTGTCCCGTGACGGTCCAGTCGGCGATGGTGAGGGTGCGGGCCGGGTCATCGGAGGGCCCCCGGCCGGGTGCGGCCAGCAACACCGCCGGCGCCGTGGCCCGGTGGAAGCCGTGCAGCTCGGCGGCGCCGGGCTCCGCCTGCGTCGGGTCGCCGTGTCGGCTGGCCGCCCAGGTGGTGCGCCAGGCGCCGCCCTCAGCCGTGACCGTGAGGGGCACCGCCGGCCGGAGGGCGAGGGTGATCCGGCGCCCGCCGGTGGCGTTGGTGTCGCGGGGGGTGTCGGTGTCGCCGGTGGGGTCGTCCACGACCGCGTGCACGATGTCGAGTAGGTAGTCGTCGGTCATCACGAGCTCGCGCCGCAGGAAGACCCCGGCGATGGCGTCGCCGGCGCTGGCCACGACGCGGGTTGCCGAGAAGTCTTCCAACTGGCCCGTCGTGGGTAGCTGGTCGAGATCGTCGACCCGCACGGTGGGGTGCGCCAGGGTGCGGGCGTAGTAGCCGCGGCGCAGAGTGCTGGCGTACGGCGGCACCCCCGGTGCGGGCTGCCAGGCCACCCCGGTGCCGTAGAAGTAGAGGCCGAGCTTGTCGAGGTGTCCGTGCGAACCACCGTGCGGACCGGCGTCGAGTACGGCCTGCCAGGTGTCACCCGGGTCGCGGAGCACCGCGTAGCCGGCGTTCGCGAAGAGCGCGGATGGCCGCGGCCCGGCCGGTGTCGCCCCGCGGGTGGGCGCGGGCAGCGCCGGGCCGCCGAACCAGCCGGTGAGCAGGTCTTCGAGTCCGTCGTGGGCGTCCCCGAGCGACCGGCGGGCCGCCGCTTCTACCGCGTCGAGCGGGGAATCTGCCCAGAGCTGGCGGGCCAGCACGCATACCTCGAGCACCTCGAGGTGGGCGGGCACCCGGTCGTACGGTCCGTCGTGCAGCATCGGCAGGGTACCGTCCGGTGCGGCCAGGTCGGCCAGCACCCTCACCATGTCGGCGAGCCGTTCGAAGGCGTCGGCGTGAAGCGCGGCCGGCTCGGTGCCGCGGAGCGCAAGCAGGTAGGCCCGCAGCACGAACAGGTGATAGTAGGTGGATCCCTCCCACTCCCAGCCGTCGGCGCCGATGGCGAGCCTGGCGTGTTGGACGGTGCGGGCGACCCAGTCTTGGCCGTCATCGACATGACCGAGGGCCAGCAGAGCCCGGTTCAGGGTGGTTCCGGCGGCGTCGATCCAGGCCACGTAGTTGCTGGTCGGGTCGTTCTTGTCCACCACCAGGGTCTGCCGGGCCGACGTGATCGTGGCCAGTAGCCCGGTCAGCAGGCTCACCACCGGGGCGCCGAGGGCAGGCCTGGCCACATCGTCGGTGGCCAGTTCGGCCACGGCATCCGCCAGTTGCACCGCCCAGATCGCCTCGGTCAGGGCCTGGGCGAAGAGCTTGCCGCGCAGCATCCACGGTTCGCTCTGGGTGCTCCAGCCGGCCGCGGCGATGTCGGCGTAGACCTCGGCGAACTCCGTCACGATGTGCACGGCCTCGTTCCGGTCAGCGGTGTCGACGACTCCGCGAGCCCGGGCGCTGGTGTGCCGGTGAGCGAGCAGCCGGGCCCGGCGGGCCCCGGCCTGATGCGTGTAGACGGTCCAGGCCGAGGCGAACGGTTCGCCGGTGAGCCGGCAGCCGTACCGGCACGGGTAGGCGTCGCCGGAGCGGGGTTCCAGTTCGGTGCCGTGCGTGGGGCAGACGTAGTCGTGCCACCACCCGCCCCTGGCGTGCTGCACGCCGGTCACCGGAAGTTCGCCCCGCCGTTGATGTCGATCACTTGACCGGTGACGAACGACGAGAGGTCCGAGGCCAGGTAAAGCACGGCGCCGGCGACATCGTCGACCGTCCCCGGGCGTCGCAGCGGCAGGCCGGCGACGATGTTCTGCTGCGCGGCCGTCGGGGTGAAGGTGTTGTGGAAGGCCGTGTCCTCGATGAAACCGGGGGCAAGGGCGTTGACGGTGATCGCGTCGGCGGCGAGTTCCTTGGCCAGGCCGCGGGCGAACCCCACGACGGCGGCCTTGGCGGTGGCGTAGGCCACCGACCCGGCGCCGCCGCCGTTCTCCCCGGCCAACGACGACATCAGCACCACACGGCCCGCGGCCGATTCGGCTAGATACGGCACGGCGGCGCGGGTGACGTAGAAGCTGCTCGAGACGTTCACCGAGAGCACGCTCGCCCAGTGTTCGTCGGACATCTCGGCCACGGTGGATCGTCCAACGAGGTGGCCGGCGTTGTTCACCACGATGTCGATACCGCCCAGGTGCGCGGCCGCGGCGGCCACCACGGCGGATGCCTGGGCCGGGTCGGTGAGGTCGCCGCCTATGGCGATGGCGCGCCGCCCCGCTCCGATCAGCTCGCCGGCGACGGCCTCAGCGCCGTCCTTGCTGTTCGCGTAGTGCACGGCGACATCGGCGCCCCGAGCGCCGAGGGCACGGGCGATGGCGGCGCCGATGCCGCTGCCGCCGCCGGTCACCAGGGCGCGTCGGCCGGTGAGGTCGAGCTGCAGGCCGCCGAGCGGAGTGGGGGTCAGGAGTGCGGTGTCGTTCGGCATGTTGAGTCCTTTGGTGGGGTGTAGTGGTGTTGTTCCGGATGCCGGATTATTTGATGCCGGCATGGGTGAATCCCTGGATGAAGTACTTCTGGCAGAAGAGGAACAGCACGACCATGGGCACGGTGGCCAGAGTGGTACCGGCCATGAGGTAGTGCCACGAGGTGCTGTCGAGCTGTTGGAAGACCGCCAACCCGACCTGGATCACCCGGAGGTCGTCCCTGGTGGTGACCAGCAGCGGCCAGAGGAAGTTGTTCCAGCTCTCCTGGAACGTGAGCAGGGCCACGGTGGCCAGGGCCGGCTTGATCAGCGGCGTATAGATCTGGGCGTAGATGCGGAACTCGTTCAGGCCGTCGAGCCGGGCGGCCTCTTCGAGTTCGCGTGGCAGAGAGAGGTAGAACTGCCGGAACAGGAAGATCGCCGTGGCGCTGAGGCCGCCGGGGATGATGAGCGCCCACCAGGTGTTCAGCCAGCCCGTGCCGCCCTGGCCGAAGATGTCGTTGCCGCCGAAGAGGGGCATGAACTTCACCAGCAGGAACTGCGGCACGATCTTGGTGTATGTGGGGATCATCAGCATCGCGACGAAGCCCATGAACACCCACTCCCGCCCGCGGAACGGGACGCGGGCCAGCGCGTACCCGGCCATCGAGCCCAGCACCAGGGTGATGATGGTGTGGCCGGCCGAGATCAGGAAGCTGTTGCGGAAGTACAGGTGGAACGGGGCGGCCTGCAGGGCCTCGCTGTAGTTGCTCCACTGCCAGACCTGCGGCAGCAGTGTCGGCGGGAACTGGGCCAGTTCGGCGGGTGACTTCAACGAGGTGGCGATCATCCAGAGGAACGGGATGATCATGGTGAAGGCGCCGAGGCTGAGGATCACGTTGAGCAGCAGCTTGCCCTTCCACGGCCGTCGCCGTTTGGTGCGCGGCCTCGGGGCCGCTGCCGGCGTCGTGCCCGGCTGCATCCGTGTGGTGGTCATTCGTCATCACCTCGGGTCGCACGTCGGCTGATCAGGGTCATCACGAGCAGGAAGGCGAACAGGCACACGGACTGCGCCGAGGCGAGGCCCATCTGGAAGTTCTGGAAGGCGGACCGGTAGACCTCGTAGGTCATCATGGTCGTCGCGTTCGCCGGGCCGCCGTCGGTGAGGACGTAGATCTGGTCGAACACCTGGAAGGCTCCGATGATCGAGATAACGAGCACGAAGAACGTGGCCGGCTTGAGCATCGGAAGGGTGATGGCGAAGAACTTGCGCACCACGGAGGCTCCGTCCACGGATGCCGCTTCGTAGAGGCTGTTGTCCACGTTCTGCAGGGCGGCTATATAGATGAGCATCTTGATGCCGATGCCCTGCCAGGCCCCGACCAGGATCACCGCCCAGAGCGACCAGTCCGGGTTGGCCAGCCAGGCCTGGCCGGGAATGCCGATGACGGACAGCGCCGCGTTGAGGAGTCCCTGCTGCGGGTTGTAGATCCACAGCCAGACCATGGCGATGGCGACGGTGGCGGTGACCTGCGGTAGGAAGAACGCGGTGCGGTACCAGGTGCGCAGCCAGAGGTTCTGGTTGAGCGCCACGGCGATGACCATGGCGATCGCCATCGACACAGGCACCGTCCAGAAGGTATAGACGACGGTGTTCCAGGTGGCCAGGCGGAACGTGGGGTCGTTCCAGATCTGGATGTAGTTGTCGATCCCGATCCAGCGTGGTGCGTCAAAGATGTTGTAGTCGGTCAGGCTCAGGGCGAAGGTCGCCAGCACCGGCAGTGCGGTCCAGAGCCCGATGTGGGCGACGGCGGGCGTCACCATCAGCCAGCCGGCCCGGCTCAGCTTGCGCTGGGACCGTGACCGCTCGGGCCGCCGTGTTGTGTTCGTCAGGACCCGGGGCGGGGGAACGAGTCGGGTCGCTGGGGCGGGGCGCGTGGGTGCGCTCATGGTCAACCGCCCATCTTTGAGGTGAACAGGTCGGCGAGGTCGTCCAGGGCCTGCTTCGGAGTTTTCTGCGCCAGCAGCGCGGATTCGATGGCCGGCGCGATCTCGCCGCGCAGGCCGAGCCATTCGCTCGGTCCGCCCTCGCGCTTGGCCACGTCGAGGTTCTCCATCGAGAACTGCACCAGACGGTTGCCCTGCGCGTACTCGCTGTCGAGCAGTTCGGTCAGGGCCGGGATGTTGCCGCGCTGTTCGTTCGCGGCCAGTGCCGGTCCGGGGCTGGCCAGGAATTCGAGCAGGGCCTGGGCTGCCGCCGGGTGCTCGGAGCCCTTCGACATCGTGGCCAGGGTGCCCCGACGAACATGCCCGGCGCGTCGCCGGGGATCAGGAAGGGTTCAAGCTCGGGCAGCAGCTCCGGGGCGGCCTCCAGGGTCTGGGTCCAGAGGTTGTTGTGCGCGATGCCCATCGCGGCCCGGCCGTTGATCAGCGGGTTGACGGTCTCCTTGGTCGAGGAGAACCCGGTGTCCTCCACCTTGCTGGTGTGGATGAGGTCGACCACGGACTCCAGCGCTTCCACTCCCGCGGCGGAGTTGAACGCCGGCTCGGTGTTGTCGTCGTTGAAGAGCGTGCCGCCCGACGAGAAGAGCATGGTCTCGTACATCTGGCGGGCGTCCAGTGACAGCATGTCGAAGCCGGCCCGTTCGAGGGAGCCGCTGTCCGAGCGCACCGTGAGGGCCTCGGCCATCTCCACAAGTTCGGCCCAGGTACTGGGCGGGGCGTCGTAGCCGGCTTCGCGCAACAGGTCCATCCGGGCGACGCCGAAGCGGGCGTCGAGCATGATTGGCACGCCGTAGACATCGCCGTCCCAAACGCCGGCCTGAACGATCTCCGGGGTGGTCGACTTCTCGAGGTCGGAGACGCTGATGCCGGACTCGGACAGGTTGGCCAACACACCCTTGTCGGCGAAGGCCTCGACCCAGCCGACGCCCATCATCATGACGTCGGGTACCAGCCCGGAGACGACCCCGGTGGTGAGCTTTTCATTCAGCCGGGCGAAGTTGGTGTAGTCGACGGTGACGTTCACATCGGGGTACTGCTCGTAGAACTGAGGAAGGAGTTCGTCCTCGAGCAGGCGTTGGCCGGCTGCCCCTTCATAGATGGGCGTGAGCAGCGTGATGTCGCCGCTGACCGCGTCGGAGTCTTCGCTCGCCGATCCCTCGTCGGCCGAACAGGCCGAGAGGGCCAGGGTCAGAACGGTTGCAGTGCCGAGGGCGGTGTACCGCAGGGCCAGGTGGCGCCGGCTGGTGCCGTTGGCTGTCACAGCCTGTCTCGTGGAAGTCGTTCGTGCTGTCCGAAAGTTCATGAGCATTTTCCCTTCACGGGGAGTGAGTAGTTGGTGGCGACGCTGCCGCAAACTCAGACGTCTTCGTCGTCGTCGTACAGTTTCGGGGCCAAGCTCGTGGCTCTGGCCTGTCAAACTGGTGCAACGATTTACCGACCATAACCGCCGCTTTTCGTTTCGTCAAGCACTCCCTGCCCCTGCCAGACCGGGACCAATCGGTCGAGGGCGATAACGCACGGGCCGCACATTGCCAACCTGCCGGTAGATCGTTACACTGCTGGAATCACCCAACACTTCGACCGACGCCACGTGAACGGACAATGATGGAGAAGGTTACGATCCAGCAGGTTGCACGGGCGGCCGGCGTCTCGGCGAGCACGGTGTCCAACCTGCTGAACGGTCGCTCAGGTCGCATGCTGCCCGCCACGCGGGACCGCATCACCGAGGCGATCAGCCAGCTCGGCTACCGGCCGAACCGGGCGGCACGCGAGTTGCGAACGGGCCGAACCCGCACCGTCGGTCTCATCGTGCCGTCGGTGGGCAATCCGTTCTGGGGCGCATTCGCCCGGGAACTCGAGCATGCCGCTCTCGCCGAGGGCTACAACGTGCTGCTCTGCAACAGCGAGCGCGACCCTGACCGGGAACGCCGCTATGTCGAGGAGCTGTGGGACGACGGCGTGCGGGAGATCGTGCTGTGCACCTCACTGCCGTCGTTGAAACACCTGGCCCACATCATCGAGCAGGGGCTCCGCCTGGTCACGTTCGACCGGCCCACCCAGGCCGACGACCCGTCCACCGTGGTGAGCATCAGCATCAACAACGTGGTGGGCGGCCACCTGGCCGCGTCCCACCTCACGAGTCTCGGCCACCAGAATCTCACCTTCGTCTCCGGCTCGCTCCGTTCCGTCAACCGCACCGGGCGGTATGAGGGGTTCTGCTCGGCCATCGAGGCCGCCGGCCTCGCCGTGGCGGATATGACCCTTTGGGCCGGCGCTGACGAGGCGCCCTTCGGTGATGTCGAAGCGGCCGATGTGGGACGCCGCGCTGCGCACGAGATCTTTGCCGCCGCCAACCCTCCGACCGGCGTGGTGGCCATCAACGACATGACCGCCCTCGGCGTCTGCCGCGGCCTGCGAGACCTCGGTCTCCAGGTCGGCCTCGACGTGTCAGTGGTCGGCTTCGACGACATCATCCTGGCCGATCTCTACGACCCGCCGCTCACGACGGTGCGCCAGCCCATCGACCAGATGGCCCAGCTGGCCATCGCCGAGATCGTCTCTCACCACGGACTGGCCACCGGTGAACCGGGCCGGTCGGTGTTGCTGCGACCCGAGCTGATCGTGCGCGGATCGACGGCGGCACCGCCTGTCGACTAGCACCCCTCCTCCCCCGCCACCCGGCCGCCGTCGGTGGGGAATCACACTGGATTCCCTCACCGTGCCCAACTTCAGGTTGTTCACGATCTCCAACGTGATCGCCATGACCGCCACCTGGATGCAGCGCATCGCCCAGGGCTGGCTGGTGCTGCAGCTGACGGACAGCGTCGCGGCCGTCGGTGTGACCGTGGCCATGCAGTTCACCCCGATGCTTCTATTCGGCCTCCTCGGCGGGGTCGTCGTCGACCGCTACTCCAAACGGATGCTGCTGCTGATGACGCAGTCCGCCGCATCCGTGCTCAGCCTCACCTCGCCGTGCTCACCCTGAGCGGTGTCGTCGAGGTGTGGCAGGTATGGGTGATCGCCTTCGTGCTCGGGCTCGTCACGGTCATCGACAACCCCACCCGGCAGGTGTTCGTCAACGAGATGGTGGGCCCGCAGTTCCTGCGGAACGCCATCACGGTCAATTCCTCGGCGTTCCAGCTGGGCGGGCTGGTGGGTCCGGCGGTCAGCGGCCTGCTGATCGTGGCCGTGGGTGCGGGCTGGTCGTTTGCGATCAATGGGATCGCCTGCCTGGTCACGGTGCTTGCGCTCGTGCTGCTGGACACCATGGCGTTGCATCGGAAGCCGCCGACGCCCCGCAGCAAGGGTCAGCTGCGTGAGGGACTGCGGTACGTCGTCGCCACCCCCACCATCCTCTGGCCGCTCGTGATGATGTCGTTCCTCTCGGTCTTCGCCCTCAATATGCCTGTGTTACTCGTCGCGTTCGCCGGTGACGTTTTCGCCGCAGGGGCGGGCGGCTACGGGCTGTTCAACAGCCTGGTGGCCGTTGGCGCCCTGGCCGGGGCATTGGCGTCGACCAGGCGGGTCACCATCCGGCTCCGCACCGTCATCTTCTGCGGCGGGGTGTGGGCGCTCATCCAGGCCTCGCTGGGACTCATGCCCACCCAGCTGGCTTTCGGCGTGGTGCTCGTGGCCTCCGGCATGGCCAATCAGTTCTTCTTCATGGCCTGCAACCCGCTCGTCCAGCTCTCTTCGAACGTGCTCATCCGCGGCAGGGTCATGTCGGTCTACGTACTGGTTCTGCTCGGCGGCCAGGCTCTGGGCAGCCCGCTGATGGGATGGCTGATCGAACACTACGGCGCGCAGACCGGCATGCTGGTCTCCGGCCTCGTGCCGGCCACAGCGGCCGTCACGATCGCAATCGTGCTCGCCAGACGCCATCAACTGACCTGGGACTGGCGCGGCGGGCGTCCCGGCCGCTGGCGGATCCGGCGGCGGTGACTAGCCAGCACTCCCCCGGGGCGCCCGCGGCACCTTCGGGCGCACCAGCGCGTGACTGTCGCGCAGCAGGTTCTCCACGAGTTCGTCGGGCACGAAGCCGTCGAGCACGATGGTGATCCAGTGCTTCTTGTTCAGGTGGTAGCCCGGGGTGATGTGCGCGGGGAACTCCTCCCGCAGCGCCCGGCCCTCCTCGGGGTCGCACTTGAGCGACACCGCGAAAGGCTCGCCGTCCAGGGCGCTGAGCGCGAAGATCTTGCCGTTGCCGCTGGTCTTGAAGACGCTGGTCTCGTCGCCGAATGGGAACGTCTCGGTGACCTGCGGCAGGCTCAGGCAGAACTCGACGAGGGCATCCGTGGTCATGCCTTGCACTTTACCGACTCTGCCGTGCCGGTCGTACCCCGCCCGCGGCGCCTCAGGCCAGGGCGCCGGCCATGGCCCCTGCGGTCAGCTCGACGGAGCGCAGCCGGTCGCCGATCTGCTGCGAGGCGTGGGCCAGGATAAGTTCGTCGGCCCCGGTGGATGCGACGAGGTCGTCGAGGAACGTCCGCACATCGGCGGGGGTGCCCACGGCGGAGTAGCGCATCATGTCGGCGAGGCGGCGTCCTTCCGTGGTGGTGAGGAACGCGTCGATCTGCTCGTCGGAGTAGTCCGGCGTCGCCGGTCCGCGGGAGATCATGCTGCGCACCCGTGAGCGGCGCATGAGCGTAAACTGCTCGGTCGCATCCGCCGCGTCGTCGGCCGCGATCACGTTCGCGGCCACCATCAGGTACGGCTCGGCCAGCTGCGCCGACGGCGTGAAATCGCGGCGGTAGGTGGCGATGGCCTCGAAGAGTGAGTCGGGGGCGAAGTGCGACGCGAAAGCGTAGGGCAGGCCGAGCGCCGCGGCCAGGCCGGCGCCGAAGAGGGACGAGCCGAGGATGTACAGGGGAACGTTGGTTCCCGCGCCCGGCACGGCGCGCACGCCCGGGATGATCGATTCGTCGCGGAGGTAGGCGCCCAGCTCCATCACGTCCTGCGGGAACTGGTCGGATGCACGCGGGTCCCGGCGCATGGCCCGCGCCGTGGTCTGGTCGCTGCCGGGCGCGCGGCCCAGGCCCAGGTCGATGCGATCGGGATAGAGCTCGGCGAGGGTGCCGTACTGCTCGGCGATGGTCAGCGGAGAGTGGTTGGGCAGCATGACGCCGCCGGAGCCCAGGCGGATGGTGGACGTCTGCGAGGCCACATGCCCGATGAGCACGCTCGTCGCGGAGGACGCGATGGTGGGCATGTTGTGGTGCTCGGCGTACCAGACCCGCTCGTACCCGTTCTTCTCGGCGGTCTGGGCGAGCGCGACACTGGCCGCGAAGCTCTCCCGAATGGTCTGGCCGGGAGCGATGGGGGCAAGGTCGAGAATGGAAAGCGGTGTCGTCATGGTGGAGGTAACGGTTTTGCCGCCCGAATCCTTACCCGGCTCACCGAATTCGTCCCACGCCGGGCAGAAAACGGCCGACTCTTGCCGCGTATTCGGAGTAGTCCGGATGTTCGATCACGAGCATCCGCTCCTCCCACCGGGCCTTTCCGGAGAACAGTCCGATCAGGGCGAGCCATACCACCACGTGCAGGGCGGATGACCCGATCACGGTCAACCCGAGACCGGCCGTCATGAGCCCGGTGTAGATCGGGTTGCGCACCACCCCGTACACCCCGGTCGTAGCCAGCGGAGCGTTGTCGCGCGGGATCGGGCTGGCGGTCATCGCCGGGCCGAGAGAGGTGGATCCCTGCACGGCCAGCGTCACACCGATCGCCACGAGGGCGACCGACGTGGCAATGACAAAGCCGTTCACGGGCCACAGTATGCCGTGCGGCAATACCAGCAGCCAGGCGAGCAGCAGTATCTGAACGACGACCAGAGCGAACGCAAGCGCACGTTTCATGCCCCGAGAGTACGCCCGCCTGCCATCCTGCGCGTGTGGTCGGTTCGAATGGACCGGCCGGATACAGAGACCGGCCGGTCGGCACCGGTTTCCCGATGCCGGCCGACCGGCCGGTGGTTCAGTGCGTCAGAGCAGCGTTTAGTACCAGCCCACCGACTCGGACTTCGACCAGGCGGCGCACGGCGTGCCGTAGCTGCCCGAGATGTAGCCGAGGCCCCACAAGATCTGGGTCGCTGGGTTGGTGGCCCAGTCGGAGCCGGCCGAAGCCATCTTGCTGCCGGGCAGCGCCTGTGGGATGCCGGTGGCTCCGCTCGAGGCGTTATACGCGTTCACGTTCCAGCCGGATTCCTTGTTCCACAGGCTGACGAGGCAGGCGAACTGGTCGGAACCCCAACCGTACTTGGACGCCATCATGTCGCGGGCGATGGCCTGAGCCCCGCTCGGGTTGGTGGGAGCCGACGGCGCCGGCGCGCTGCTGGCCTTCGGTGCGGCCTGGGCCGACTGAGCCGCCTGGGCGGCCTGAGCCGCCTTGGCTTCGGCCGCCTTCTGCGCGGCGGCCTGCTCGGCGGCAGCCTGCGCAGCTGCGGCCTGCTCGGCGGCGACGCGGTCGGCCTCGGCAGTGGCGGCCTGCACGGGAGCGACCTCGGCGTTGGTCGCGTCGACGAGATCGTAGATGCGCTCGGGCGCCAGCTGCTGGTAGTTGCTGAGCATCGCGACGTTGGTGGCGAGCTTGGTGGCGTCGACCTTGTTCTGCGCGGCCGAGATCACCCCGTTCGCGCCGGCGAGGGTGCCTTCGGCGGCCTTTTCGGCGTGAGCGTTGACGATGTTGCTGTAGGCGCTGAGCTGTTCGGCGTGCCGGCCGGTGCTGGCGGTGAGTGCGGCGGTCTCGGCGACCCGGTCATTCTGGGCGGCCATGGCCGGCTCAAGAACCAGACCGGTGCCGACCATCGCACCGATTGACAGCACGGCGACCGCGGCGGCGGAGCGACGCGTCACCCGGGTCCGGTGGCTCTTCGCCGCTCGGGCCTCACCCCGTCCGACCAGGTCGGTGTAGGTGGCTCCGAGGGATGTCGCGGAGGCGGCGGGACGGGAAGCTGGGTTTCGGGTAAAGGGGAATCTCAAGGTTACGTATGACTTTCACAAGGTGAATCGCGGATGCTGGGGCGCCGAAGCGATTCTGGTCCGGCGGCTCTCGGGCGGGACTCGCCCGGGCGAAGTGACTACCATGCAGGACGTTTCTGGACGGATGCTCACCTTTTGCCAACAAGGTCCTCCGAATGTGACGCACCCTCTTGCGCCAGCGTCGCCGGGCTGGAAGTCTTCTCAAGCCCTGGTCAAACCGGAATTCTCCGCGGCGTTCACACCCGATATCGGCCGCCGCCATTCAATTCAGATGCATAAAGTTTGTGGAATCATTTCGGCGATTGCCGCTACTCCCTTGCGAAAATCCGCTGTGTCACTTCGCCTGAAGGCGGTCACGAACGTCCGGCAGGGTCGACTCGGCGACGGGCCGGAGCAGGAATAACCCGGTCCTGGCCTCCGTCGAGTGCAGCACCAGAGACGGCACGAGCAGAGTGCTCAGTTGCAGCCGGCCCCCGCCGCCGACGCCGAGAAAATCCTCGATCGGAGGCAGGGCCGCCGGCGCCGCTCCCCCGGCGGCCCGGGCCGGAAACCGGCCCGGGCCGCCCGGCTCGTCAGCCCGCGAGGATCAGGTAAAGCGCTCGGCGCACCTCATCGAGCTTGGCCGTCGCGGCGGCACGCTGGGCATCCGTAGCCGAGGCACGGAACTGGTGCACGACCCCGAACAGTTTGCCGACGCTCTCGTGGAAGGCGGCATCGGCATCGGACTGCCCGGGAGTAGCGTCCCAGGCCTTCTTCAGATCGTCGGCGTGCTCAGCGAGGTAGGCAAGCCCAGCCTCGGTGAGCTCGTAATCGGTGCGCCGGCCGTCACCGGTCGGCGCGATGAGTTCCTCGTCGACGAGTTGCTGCAGCGTCGGGTAGATGGAGCCCGGGCTGGGGCGCCACGCGCCGCCGGTCTTCTCCTCGATGGCACGGATAAGACCGTAGCCATTCGATGGACCATCGGCCAGGAGCGACAGGATGGCGGAGCGGACATCGCCGCGGTTGGCGCGACGGGATCCGCGCGGGCCGCCGGGACCGAAGCCGGGGCCGAAGCCGCCGAAACCCGGTCCGCCCGGACCGAAGCCACGGCCGAAACCCCTGCCCCGCTCCTGGGGAGAGTCATGATGGGCCCGGTGCAGGTCGGGAGTGAACTCCGATGACCCGAACCCTGGATTGTCTGTTTGGTGGAAGCGCTTCATGCTCGCATCGTCCTTTCACGTAGTCATCGCCTGTCGACGAAGACTTCTCGTGGGATTTCCACGATATTCAACGATATATCGTTAAATGTCGCAATGTCAATCAATTGGATTTCTGCGCAATTCTTCTCCAGCTTTTCTCGCACTCTCCGACATGGATGACGATCGCCGCCACGACAGCAATCTCGGACCGAATCAGGCTGCGCACGCCCGTGCCGAACGGCCGGATTACCACACCGCTCCGACCACAGGACCCATCCGGGCAGGCTCGCGCTCCGCGCTCACGGAGCTACAGCAGCCCTCAGGTGGGCGGACTCGGAGCCCCCGCCCAGGCCGCGGAGATCAAGAACGTCAGCTCCACCGCACAGACCGACAGCTCGTCGTCCTCGACGAGCACCCAGCTCATTGACGACAACGACGCCGTCGACGCCGCCGTCAACGGCCCCTGGGCGGCATCTCCGTGGACGCGCTCCTCGGCGACTGACCTCTGAGGCTTTCACGGTTCGCAACTGAACGCTGAGACTGGGCGACTCCCGTCGGGGAGCCGCCCTTTTCGTGCGTGCGCCCTGACCGCGCCGGCGCGACGGACGATAGTACTGACTACTACTCCGCCCACCGCATGCACGCAGAGGACACACCGTGAACGAGTCACCTTTCCGCCGGCTTCGCCCGATCGCGATCGCCGCCGGCTCCGCCATGCTCCTCACCCTCGGACTCGCCGCCGGAACCGCGGTTCCGGCCCTGGCCGCCGCACCCGCGGCGGTTGCGGTGACGTGGACGAACACCAACGTCTGGACGACCGGGTTCCAGTCCGAGGTCGGCGTGCGCAACAGCTCGGGCACCAAGCTCAGCCCGTGGCAGCTCGCATTCAGCTACAGCCACACGGTGAACACGCTGTGGAACGGTGTCGCTGCCCCGGCCACCGGCGGGTTCTCGGTGACAGGTCCATCCTGGGCTCCCACGCTCGCTGCCGGCGCCGCCACCTCGTTCGGCCTGACCTCCCTCAAGGTAGGCACGGCACCGCTGATTCCGTCCGGATGCACCGTGATCGGCCTGCCGTCGGGCGCCGCTGCCATCCCGTGCAGCATCAATGGCTCGCTGGGCGCCACCGCGCCCACGCCGACAGCCGGTGCCACGCCGACGGCGACTGCCACACCGACACCGACACCCACACCCAGCTCAACCCCACCCTCCACGCCGAAGCCCACCGCGACGGCCACGCCCACGCCGACCGCAACGCCGACGACCGCCCCCTCCACGGCGACACCGACAGCGACACCAACATCGACACCGGCAGCACCGGCGCCGGACGGCGGCCTCCTGGTCGCTCCCTACGTGGACCTGGGACTCTGGCCCACCGCCGACCTACCGGCCTTCGCGGCCAAGGCCGGCGTCAACGCGGTGACCGGGGCCTTCATCGTGGCCGATCGCGGCGCCCCCTGCAGCCCCACCTGGGCCGGGTACACCGACTATGCGGTGGGCTCCACCGGCGACTCGCTGGCCACAATCACAGCATTCCAGTCCGGCGGGGGCCGGTTCGTGGCCTCCTTCGGCGGTGCGATCAACGACGAACTCGCCCGGGTCTGCACCACACCAGGCAGTCTCCTCGCCGCGTACACGAAGGTGGTCACCCGGTTCTCCCTCGACCGGATCGACTTCGATATCGAGGGCGCCGACGTCTCGGACTCCGGTGCCAATCAGAGGCGCGCCACGGCTGTCGCCGCCCTCCAGGCGCAGCGCGCCGCGGCCGGGCATCCGCTGCAGGTCACGCTGACCCTGCCGGTGATGCCCACCGGACTGCTGCAGAACGGCCTGCGCACCATCACCGAGTTCACCACGGCGGGCGTCACGCTGTCCGCGGTCAACGTGATGGCCATGGATTACGGCGACGGCACCCGGAACATGGGCGCTGCCGCCATCGCCGCCGCGACCTCGACGGCCGCCCAGCTCGGCACCATCCCGGCCTTCGCGGGACTCACCGCGGCAGAACGGCTGACCCTCGTGGCCGTCACCCCGATGGTCGGGCAGAACGACGTGGCCGGCGAGGTGTTCGGCCTGGCCGACGCCACCACGGTAGGTGCCTTCGCACGCACCAACGGGCTGGCCGGCCTCGGCTGGTGGGAGATGACTCGAGATCAGCCCTGCACCGGCGGTATCCCTGCCTACATGTGCTCTGGGGTGAGCAGCCCACGCTGGGCGTTCGCCGCGGCCTTCGTGGCCGCGACCCGCTAGCGAGCTCGGCGCGAGACCCTCACTCGCCGAGCTGCCGGCTCAGCGCCGCTCCCGCCGTTCGTCCCTGCGGTCGCCGCGCCGACGCACCCCGTGCGCCACGACGGCCGCCGTGCCCACGGTGGCGGCGGTGCGCACGACGGGTGCGCCGATCACCCGCGGCCGTCCGACCCTCCGCGCTGCGATGGGCATCTCAGGCCTCCTGCGTTTCGTCGGCCTCGATGGCGGCCGCCAGCGCCTGCACCGGGATGCGCCCACTCGCCACAAGCTGCCCGCCGGCCTTGCGCACCACCGCCCCGAATGGGGCCGCCCACAGGTTCTCCCAGACCAGGAGCGCAGCACTGCTTCCCGGCTCGACGGCCTGGGCGGCGGCGATCACGTCTTCCTCGCTGAGCAAGGTCGCCAGTTCGGTCTCGAATGCCCGCAGCTCGCCGAGTTCACCGTCTTCGACGTCGGAGAGCTCCGCGATCTCCAGACCGCCCGCGGCATCCTTCTTGAGGATCAACAGGTCCAGGATCTTGATCAGGCCCCGGTCGACGAGCGAGGTGAGCTCCGGGGCGATCGAACCGTTGAAGCTGCTGCCCGGAAACTCCACCACAATCCAGTCCACGGGTCCGAGTTCGTCGAGGGTATCGGTCATCATCCACTCCACTTCGTCAGGGTCAGGACGTGTCAGTGTTCAACCAAAGCGACTCGGCCGCGTCACCCGCCCAGGGTGAAGCAGACGGACAGGCACCACGAGCACGAGCCATGGCTCAGAGGGTGGGCAGCACCTGCTCACGCACCTTGCGGCGCAGAACCTTGCCCAGCATCGAGCGTGGGGTCTCGGTGATCTGCACGATCCGGCGCGGGATCTTGTAGGCGGCCAGGTGCTCCCGGCAGTGGTCCTGCAGGGCCTTCTCGTCCAGGGTGGCGCCGGGTTCGAGTTCCACCGCGGCCACGACCAGCTCGCCGCCGCGTTCGAGCGGCTTGCCGAACACGGCCGCGTCCATCACCGACGCGTGCAGTCGCAGCACGGTCTCGACCTCGGTGGGCGAGACATTGAACCCGCCCGTGATGATCAGGTCTTTAGCCCGGTCAACGATGGTGGCAAAGCCGTCGTCGTCCTGGGTGACGATGTCACCCGAGCGCAGCCACCCGTCCGGTGTGAGGGTCTTTGCGGTCTCTTCGGGGTTGTTCCAGTAGCCCTGGAACACCTGCGGCCCCTTGATCAGAAGCTCTCCCGGCTGTCCGTGGGGCACCTCGACGGTGGGGTCGTCGATGTCGGTGACCTTCATCAGTGTGGACGGGAACGGGATGCCGACGGTGCCGGGCTTGCGGGTGGGGTAGAACGGGTTGCCGAGCGCCACCGGTGACGCCTCGGTCATGCCAAAACCCTCCACGAGCAGCCCGCCGGACACCGATTCCCACAATTCGACCACATGGTCGGGCAGGTTCATGGCGCCGGAGATGCAGAAGCGGCAGGACCGCAACGAGACGCCGCGCTCCTTCGCGGCGAGCGCGGTGCGCTCGTAGATCGGCGGCACGGCGCAGTACACGGTGGCCGGCGACTTCTTCATGGCGTCGAGCACGAGCTTGGGATCGAATTTCGGGAACAACACGAGCAACGCCTGCTTGTGGATGCCGTAGGTGAGGTACAGGGTAAGGCCGAACGAGTGGAACATCGGCAGGATCGCGTAGAAGATCTCCTTGCGGTACTCGGCACCGTGCATCCAGGCCTCACCCTGCAGCGCGTTGCAGTGCAGGTTGTAGTGCGTGAGCATGGCCCCCTTGGGCCGGCCGGTGGTGCCCGAGGTGTACTGGATGGCCGCCAGGTCGTGCAGGCCCGGTCGCGGATGCGTCGGGTCGATGGCGCCGTGCGTGAGCAGGTCCTTCCACGGCGTCGTGCCAGGGGCCGCGCCGCTGAGCGCCTCCCGGGACTCGCGCAGGCTCTTCACCGGGAGGTACAGCGCCAGGCGTTTCAGGGTGGGGAACTCCTGCAGCAGGCTCACCGAGATGACGTGGTCGATCTCGATGTCGGCGGGGAATGCGCGCACGGTGGGGGCGACCTTGTCCCAGGCGATCACGATGCGGGCCTGGTGATCTTCGAACTGGTGCCGCAACTCCGGGGAGGTGTACAGCGGGTTGTGCTCCACGACCACGCCGCCCAGGCGCAGAACCGCGTAGAACGCCACGACGTGCTGCGGACAGTTGGGCAGGATCAGCGCCACACGGTCGCCGGCCCGCACGCCCAGCAGGCGCAGGCCCTCCGCGGCCCGATCGACCTGGTCGCCGAGTTCCGTGTACGTGGTGCGGCGCCCGAAGAACTCCAGCGCCGGCAGGTCACCCGCCTCGGCCACCGCGTGCTCGAGCATCTCCACGAGCGAGGCAGTGGGCAGATCGATCTCGGCGGGCACGCCCGGTTGGTAGTGCTTCACCCAGGGCTGCTGCTCAGTATTGGCCATGGGGACATCCTCCCGCGATCCGTGCCTCGCCGGGGCACGACACGGCGCGCCCGGTGGTGCCGGTCAGTCGGTGTCCGCCGGGAAAACGGCCGAGTTCCGGGTCTCCCGGGCGAGGAAGGTGCCCAGTTCACTGATGGTGCTCATCAGCGGGGCAGGGAAGACCACGATGGTGTTCTTGTCGACGCCGATCTCCACCAGGGTCTGCAGGTTCCGCAACTGCAAGGCGATCGGATGCTTCATCATCGTGTCGGCCGCGTCGCCGAGCTTGGCAGCGGCGAGTTGTTCTCCCTCGGCGTTGATGATCTTGGCCCGCTTCTCCCGCTCGGCCTCGGCCTGCTTGGCCATCGACCGTTTCATGGATTCCGGCAGAAGGATGTCCTTAAGCTCGACCAGGGTGACTTCCACGCCCCAGCCCAGCGTCTGCGCATCCAGGATCTCGCGCACGTTGACGTTGAGCACCTCGGTATTGGCGAGCGTCTCGTCGAGGGCGTGCTGGCCGACCACCTTGCGCAGGGTGGTCTGGGCGATCTGTTCTATGGCGGACTGCACGTTCTCGATCTCCACGACGGACTTCACCGAGTCGATGATGCGGTAGTACGCGACCGCGGAGACCCCGACACTCACGTTGTCGCGGGTGATGATGCCCTGCGACTCGATGGGCAACGTCACGATGCGCAGAGACACCCGGGTCATCACATCCACGAAGGGGATGATGAGGTGCACCCCGGGCTTGAGCACCCCGACGAGTCGGCCGAACCGCAGCAGCACACCCTGTTCGTACTGGGTGACCACCCGGATCGAGAACGACAGCAGAACGATCAGCAGAATCAGGGCGAGCACGAGAAGCACCCAGAACCACACCATGAGAACGACCTCCCTCGGCCAGCAAGTCCTCTTGCGCGTCATTCTGCGCCCGGGACGCGGCCTCCGCCAGTGCGGGTGCAGTTCTACAGCGGCGGAGCCACCGCCGACTCCGCCGCGCAGCCGGGCGTGAGCACCCGGGTCGTCGATGCAGGAGCCGACAGGAGTTTGTGCGCCGCGCGGCTCGGCCGCCGCACCAGCACGCCGCCGCAGTTCGGGCAGGCCCCGTCGGGGAACGAGCGCACGCACTCGGCACACCAGGTGCACTCGAAGGAGCAGATGAGGGCGTCGTCACCCGACGGGGAAAGGTCCCGGTCACAGCACTCGCAATTCGGTCGCATCTCAAGCATTCGCTGTCTCCTTGTCTGCGAGCGTCAGGATCGAATCGTACCGGCGTACCCCACCAGGACGTCGGCAAAACTGAGTGGGCGCAGACCGAACCTCCTCGGAACAGACCTGCCGTGGCCGCGGCCTCACCGATGTCGTCGACGGCGACGATGGGCAGTTCGATGTGATCGGCGGTCGCCCCGGCGGTCACGCCATCTGCCTGTTCCCGGAACATTCCGGCCAGCAGGGGCGGTACGAAGGTGTCCATGGAGATCGCCGGCTTGAGCAATCGACTCCAGCTCGTGGGTGGGACTCGTTCCTGGAGAAAAGGACGTGGGAGCATTATTCCAGACGAGCCCTCTTCCCTGTTTGAGCACCCGTCACACGGCGGAACTGAAGAAATATCGGAGCGGATCCGCACAAAACCGGGCAAATACGCCGCACACGAACGGGGGGCTCAGCGCGACCGACTACCGTAGTAGTATGACGCCTCCTGATTCAACTGCACCGACCGAGGCAGACACTGCCCGCGCGACGATCACCTTCTCCGAGCTTGGGCTCAGCGACTCCGTTCTCAAGGCACTGAAGGACGTCGGCTACGAAACCCCGTCGGCCATCCAGGCCGCGACCATTCCCCCGCTGCTCGACGGCCGCGATGTCGTGGGCCTGGCCCAGACCGGCACCGGCAAGACGGCCGCCTTCGCGCTGCCGATCCTCTCCCGCCTCGACCTGTCCCAGAAGAGCCCGCAGGCCCTGGTCCTCGCGCCCACCCGCGAGCTCGCCCTTCAGGTCTGCGAGGCGTTCGAGAAGTACGCCGCCCACATGAAGGGCGTGCACGTGCTGCCCGTCTACGGCGGACAGGGTTACGGCATCCAGCTGTCTGCGCTGCGTCGCGGCGTGCACGTTGTCGTCGGTACCCCCGGCCGCATCATGGACCACCTCGAAAAGGGCACCCTGGACCTCACCCAGCTCAAGTACCTGGTCCTCGACGAGGCCGACGAGATGCTCAAGATGGGATTCGCCGAGGACGTCGAGACGATCCTCGCCGACACCCCGGACGACAAGCAGGTGGCCCTGTTCTCGGCCACCATGCCGGCCGCGATCCGCCGCATCTCC
Source organism: Cryobacterium sp. PAMC25264 (assembly GCF_019443325.1). Lineage (NCBI taxonomy): Bacteria > Bacillati > Actinomycetota > Actinomycetes > Micrococcales > Microbacteriaceae > Cryobacterium > Cryobacterium sp. PAMC25264. The sequence goes on along the minus strand of NZ_CP080383.1, from coordinate 1,041,275 downwards.
AAGCAGTACCTCAACGACCCCGAAGAGATCACGGTCAAGAACAAGACCACGACCTCGGCGAACACCACCCAGCGCTACCTGCTGGTGTCCTACCCGCAGAAGGTCGACGCGCTCACCCGCATCCTCGAGGTCGAGAACTTCGAGGGCATGATCGTCTTCACCCGTACCAAGAACGAGACCGAGACCCTCGCCGAGAAGCTGCGTGCGCGCGGCTATTCCGCCACGGCCATCAACGGTGACGTGCCCCAGGTGCAGCGTGAGCGCACGGTGGAGCAGCTCAAGAACGGCAAGCTCGACATTCTTGTCGCCACGGATGTGGCCGCCCGCGGCCTGGACGTGGAGCGCATCAGCCACGTCATCAACTACGACATCCCGATCGACACCGAGTCGTACGTGCACCGCATCGGCCGCACCGGCCGGGCCGGCCGCAGCGGTGCCGCGATCAGCTTCGTGACCCCGCGCGAGCGCCACCTGCTCAACGCCATCGAGCGGGCCACCCGTCAGCCGCTCACCCAGATGCAGCTGCCGAGCGTGGAGGACGTGAACTCCACCCGCCTCACCCGCTTCGACGACGCCATCACGGCGGCACTGGACCAGACCGCGCGCATCGCCGCGTTCCGCGACATCGTGGGCCACTACGTGGAGCACCACGACGTGCCGGAGGCCGATGTGGCCGCCGCCCTCGCCGTGGTCGCCCAGGGTGAGACCCCGCTGCTGCTCAACGCCGACGACGTGCGGGCCGCGGCCCGGTTCGACCGGGAGCGCACCGAGCACCGCGACCGCGACCGGGGCGACCGCCCCGTGCGCGAACGCCGCGACGACCGCGGCAGCCGTGATGACCGCGGCAGCCGTGACGATCGTCCGCTTCGCAGCGAGCGTCCCGAGCGCCGTTCACGTGACAGCAGCCGGGCCATGGCCTCGTTCCGCATCGAGGTGGGCAAGCGCCACAAGGTCGAGCCGCGCCAGATCGTCGGCGCGCTGGCCAACGAGGGTGGCCTCAGCCGTGAGGACTTCGGCGCGATCCAGATCCTGCCCGAGTACTCCCTGGTGGACCTGCCCGCCGACCTGTCCAGCGACGTGCTGGGGCGCCTCTCGGCGACCCGCATCAGCGGCAAGCTGATCGAGATCCACGCCGACAACGGTGCCTCGGCCGGCCGTAACGACCGCCCGCAGCAGGGCGACCGCTCCGAGCGTCCGCCGCGCCGCTACTAATCAGAATCGTTTGACCCTTGCGCGGGTCAGGCGCCGTTTCGCGGGGTGCGTGCCACCTGCGTAGCGGCGTCTGACCCGCGCTGCGTGTTTTTGGCGACCCGTGCAACGAGCCGGATTCGCCACCTGGGGCCGCGTGGGGCGACATCTCAGCAAAAGTCCTCTACTGTTGATCAAGCAAGGGGAGTACTCCCACGCGGCGCACCCGTCAGTACGGACTTAACGAAGAGTCCCGGGACGCCGGCTCGATTGCCTCAGTGGCCGCCGGGTGGAAGAGACCTTGATCTCCGTCCATCACGCATGCCCTGGAGCTCTCCTTGAACATCACTCCCACCATCTGGATCATCACCATCGCCGTGACGATCGCCTTCTTCGCCTATGAGTTCTTCGCCCACGTGCGCAAGCCTCACGAGCCCACCGTCGGCGAGTCCGCGCGGTGGTCTGCCTTCTACATCGGTCTCGCGCTGCTCTTCGGTGTCGGTATCGGCATCGTTTCCGGCTGGCGTTACGGCGGCGAATACTTCGCCGGTTACCTCACCGAGAAGGCCCTGTCGATCGACAACCTCTTCGTCTTCCTGATCGTGATGGCGGCATTCTCGGTGCCCAAGGCGTATCAGCAGAAGGTGCTGATGTTCGGCATCATCATCGCCCTGATCATGCGCGGTGGCTTCATCGCGGTGGGCGCGGCCCTGATCGAGAACTTCTCCTGGGTCTTCTACCTCTTCGGCGCTCTGCTGTTCGTGCTCGCCTACATGCAGGTGCGCGGCCACGAGGGCAACCCGGCCGACAACCTCTTCGTGCGCCTGGCCCGCCGGGTGCTGCCGGTCAGCGAGGAATATGACCGCGACAAGCTCACCACCAAGATCAACGGCAAGCGCTTCGTCACCCCGATGCTGCTCACCATCATCGCGATCGGCTTCATCGACCTGGTCTTCGCCATCGACTCCATCCCCGCGATCTACGGGCTCACCTCCGAGGCCTACATCGTCTTCACCGCCAATGCGTTCGCCCTGATGGGTCTGCGCCAGCTGTTCTTCCTGATCGGCGGGCTGCTCGAACGCCTGGTCTACCTCTCTCAGGGCCTGGCCGTCATCCTCGGCTTCATCGGCCTCAAGCTGGTCTTCCACGCCCTGCACGTCAACGAGGTGCCGTTCATCAACGGCGGCGAACCCATCGTGTGGGTGCCCGAGATCCCGATCTGGTTCTCCCTGGTCTTCATCGCCGCCACCGTGGCCGTGGCCACCATCGCCAGCCTCGCGAAGACCCGCGGGGACGCCGCCAAGGCCGACCGCGGCCAGGTCGAGGGCGAGCCGATCACCCAGGCGAAGGACTCGCATTAACCGGCGCGCACCAGTCCACGCTCACTGATTGATGAGGGTGGTCTCGAGGTTGTCGACGCTCACACTGCGATAGTCGCGGTACGCGTCGGGAACCTCGATCACCGTCGTCCAGGGAACCCGGGGCTGGGCGCAGATGTCGGTGCTCGAGGCACTGACGATCTTCAGGGTGTCGCCTGCCGCGTCATGTACGAATCCCGCCGGCCGGCTCGGACACGCGGATCCGTAGATGACGAGAGTCAGCTCATCAGGGCCTGGGCCCGCCAGCGCGTAGGAGTCGGATTCGTCCAACGGCGGTGCTGGGGTCTCGGCCTCTGTCGTGACGATCCGCACCGGCGAGAGGCTCTCGGGAGCGAACTGCGCCGTGAAACTCGTTCCTGGAAAGTAGCAGTCGTCGGGTGTGCCGGCCGCGATGGCGGCCTCGGTGCAGTCGGACTCGGCGGGCGGGATTACGGTGATCTGCACCTGACCGAGGCGGATATCGAGCGGCACCGTCAGCGTCGCTTCGAAGGAACCGTCGGCGGCTACAGTCGCCGGTGCAGTCTGCCGGGCCACGTCGTTCCAATGACTCGAGCGCAGCTCGATTGTCTGGATCGTGCCGGGAGCCAGTGTGGTGCAGACGTCCCCAGGTGAGACAGGCCCCCGCGAGACGACCACGTTCTCGCCGACCACGGCCAGGGCCGGGGTCACGGTGATCCCGCAGCCGAACCTGTCGACGGCCGGGGCAGCGGGAACGGCGGTGGCCTCTCCGTCGACTCTGAGCGCTTCCGTGTCGGCAGCTCCGTGGGCACAACCGACTACCGGTAGGACCATAAGCAGCAGCACGGCGGCGGCCGCGACCCGTGTGCGCGTCATTTGAGGAGTCGCGACGAGTCGATGTAGCCGAAGAGCGTCACGCCGTCGGCCAGATAGATCGGTATCTGCCCGGCGGGTACCGTATCGAGGAAGCCTCCAGTGGCGCCCAGAGGAACGTTGGTGCGGGCCAGGTCGATGTCGCTCGGATAGGCGTAGGCGATTTGGCCGTTCAACGTCAGAATCGGAACGAGGTCCGCCGCCGTCCTTGGTGGCAGGTCGCTGTCACCGGCGGAGCCGCTGGTGGCAGCGACGTCCTGGCTCTGAGCGCTGACGCCCTGCAGGCTCTGGACCTCATAGCTCTCACCGATCGCCGGCTTGGCGGACTCCGGCGCGCCACTGGCATCCTGAGCCACGAGAGGGTCCGCGAACCTGTCGATGGCCACCACGGTGCCTGCTCCCACACCGCCGGCGAACAGCAGCGCGGCGGAGGCGGCCAGCGCGAACGCCGGGCGAGACAACCGTGCCCGCCGGGCACGCGGGGTGCCGGCCACCGTGCGGATGAGCAGGGCACGGATCTCGGCGCTGCGCCGGGGGTCGAATTCCGGGTTGTCGGTGGGGCGGTCGCGCGGATCGTCGGTCGGGTCGGGGTTCATCACAGGCTCCATCCCTCTCTCACGTCGGGTGCGTTCTGCAGCATCAGGTCGGCCATGCGGTTCTTGGCCCGGTACAGCCGGGATTTCACGGTTCCGATCGGAATCCGCAGGGCCACGGCCGCCTCGGCGGTGGTCAGTTCCTCGAGCACGCAGAGTGTGAGGATGTCTTGGTCGCGGGCGTTGAGTTGCGCGAACACCTCGCGGACCCCTGGCGCGGTGCGGGCGCGATCCAGCTCCGCGCCGAGCTCGTCCGATGGGTCCGGATGCGAGCGCTCCGGTGTGAGCTTCGACAGGGCCAGGCTGTAGCGCCGCCTGGATCGGGCTTGGTTGCGGCAGACGTTGTTGGTTGTCACCAGGAGCCAGCCGATCACCGACCCATTGACCACCCGCACCCGGCGCCGGTGCCGCCACAGCTCCAGGAACACTATCGCCGTGGCATCCTCGGCGTCGTGCCGTGAGGCGAGGGCGCGCAGGGCGTGGCCGAATACCCGGTCACGGTGCTCATCGAAGAGTTCCCCGAACGCCCCCGCATCCCCCTCGACGGCCAGAGCCCACACCTCGTACTCGTTGGTCCCCCGGGCTGCCGTCATACCTAATAATGTCCGTACAAGACGATCGGTTCCCTCCCGCCGCTACAACGTGACGATCACCTTGCGTGCTGAGACTCCCCGGCGCTGCGTGTCCAACGCCAGCTGCAGCTGCTCGAGGCCGTGACCCACCACCATGGGCGTGGGTGCGGCTGTGTACCGCCCGTCGGCGAGAGCCTGCGGTAGGAAGTCCTGGTAGATCAGGGTGGAGACCTCGTTGTTCTTCAACGACGTTCCGAAGATCGCCTTCGAACGGATGCCGCGCAGCCGGCTCGACACCGCGAAACGGGCCGACGACAACCCGATCGTCATCAGGATCCGGGGCAGCCGCCACCGAATACCGCGCTGGTCGGCGAGGCTCTCGAAGGTTGCAGGAGTGCTCGCCAGGGCGATGAACTTTCTTCCCCGGCTGGCGGCCAGCACGTCCGCACAGGCCGAGGCGGATCCCGCACCCAGGGCCAGTGCGCCGGCGAGCGTTGCGCGCGCGAGTGCTGCGATGAGATCGGCGACAATGGTCGGGCTCGCGTAGTCGAAGACCTGGCTGGCACCGAGGGCGCGCACGTAGTCGAAGTTGCGGGGCGAGGCGGTGGTGATCACCTCGTAGCCGGCGGCGACGGCCAGCTGAATGGCGTTGCTGCCCACGCTCGTGGAGCCACCCCAAATCAGGACGGTCTGGCCGGTCGGCGTGGGAGCGGCCGACGGGTAGCGCAGGGCAAGTTGATCCTTCTGGAACAGGCCACAGGCCGCGGTGGACAGCGCCAGCGGCAGCACCACGGCATCCGTGAACGGCATCGAGTCGGGGATCGGCGCCGCCATCCGCTCCAGGAGGACCGTGTAGCGCTGGAAGGCGCCGCCGGCCGAGGTGTTGGCGTCCTTGTCAGTACCGACGGCGTGGCCGAGCACCCTGTCACCCGCGGCAAACCTGGTGACGCCGGGGCCGACCTCGACGACCTCCCCGGCCACATCCGAGCCCAGCACGAACGGATACTTCAGCCAGGGGTAGATCACGTCGCCGACCAGTTGGAGGATCCACTCCAGCGGGTTGACAGCCACGGCGTGGTTCTTGACGACGATCTCGTTCTCACCCGGCGCAGTGTAGGGCGCGGGGCGCACATCGAGCGGGGCCCGGTTGGCGCCGAGCCAGGCGGCGGTATTGGCGGGCATGGGATCTCCTTCGGATCGATGACGGTCTGACCGGGTGGGATGTCAGTCGCTGACATGACGGTAGCACACGATGACAGTCACAGACATCACTAGACTGGGCGTATGGGACGTTGGGAACCGGATGCGCGCGGGCGCCTGTCGAGCGGCGCGTTCGAGCTCTTCGTGGAACGGGGCTTCGACCAGACCACGGCCCTGGACATCGCCCAGCGCGCCGGGCTGACCGAGCGCACCTTCTTCAGGCATTTCCCCGACAAACGCGAAGTGCTCTTCGAGGGCCTGACCTACCTGCAGGACGCCGTGGTGCACGCCATCCAGTCCGCGCCAGAGGGGCTGACGGCGATCGACACCGTGGGATCGGCGATGGAAAGCGCCGTGGCGCTCTTCGGCGACCGGAACTATGCCCGCACGCGAGCCACGATCGTCGCCGCCAATGCGAGCCTGCAGGAGCGCGAGCTGCACAAGGTCGCGGGCATCGCCGCGGCCGCGGCCGAGGCACTGCGCCATCGGGGCGTGGACCCGATGACCGCGGACCTCGCCGCCGAGGTGGCGGTCACCGTCTTCAAGATCGGCTTCTACGAGTGGATCGCGCCAGAGGCGCAGACCAACCTGCCTGCGTGCATCCGCGGGGCCCTGCAGCGGCTGAAGGACGTAACGGCCGGCCGTTGAGCCACCTCAGCTGTCGGGGTGCACCAAACGGTCGACATCCCACAGCACCGACCAGCCGAGCTCGTCGAACATGCGCGAGAGCACGATGGCGGTGAAGCCCCACACCAGGCGGCCGTCCACGGTGAATGCCGGCGCCCGATAGCGCGTGCGTGCCCGGGTGTGCTCGGTGTTCGCCCGGTTGGCTGGGTCGAGGAGGTCGGCAACGGGAACCCTGAACACGTCGACGGTCTCGGCATGGTCCATGGCGGCGACCTGCGACGGCCGGGTCCACCAGGCTGGCACCGGGATGACCAGGTGATTGCTCACCGGCACGGGTATCGACGGCAGCGTGCCGAGAGGTTCGATACCCGCGGGATCCAGCCCGGTTTCTTCAACAGCCTCGCGCAGTGCCGCCGCGATGGGTCCGCTATCGGATGCTTCGAGCCGGCCGCCCGGGAACGCGATCTGGCCCGGGTGGCTGCCGAGTGTCGATGCGCGCCGGAGCAGGAGGACGTCGAGATCGCGCGGCACCTCACCGCGAAACGTTCGGGCTCCGGCGGGGCCGGCCGATGCCGTCTGCGCCGGCACGGCGTCGAGCACCCCGAAGAGCACCAGCACGGCCGCGCGCCGGGCATTCGCGGCCCGCGGGAGCACCCGGGTGCCACCGGTATGCCAGTCCAGGCCGCGCTCGCACAGTGCCGCCAGTTCGGCGCGTCGATTCTTAGTGCGAAGCATGGATCCAGCCTACGCACCGTCTTGGCACCGCATACCGGCGACCGCACCCGCTGTAGCGGGAGCGGTCGCCCACACGGGGCGCAGCGGGTGCCGCGAGCGAGGACCGCCGCGGCGACGCCGACTAGTCGCGCAGTTCCAGGTATTTGGCGATCAGTGCCTTCGTCGATGAGTCCTGAGCCTCGAGCGCCGCACTGTCGCCCTGAACCGCGGGGGTGACCTGCAGCGCCAACTGCTTGCCCAGTTCCACGCCCCACTGGTCGAAGGAGTCGATTCCCCAGATGGTGCCCTCGACGAAAACGATGTGCTCGTAGAGCGCGATGAGCTGACCGACCACGCTCGGAGTGAGCGCGGGCGCGAGGATCGACGTGGTCGGCCGGTTGCCACTGAACACGCGGGCCGGAACGATCGACTCCGCGACGCCGTCGGCGCGCACCTCGTCGGCGGTCTTGCCGAAGGCCAGCGCCTTGGTTTGGGCGAAGTAGTTGGCCATGAACAGGGTGTGCACGTCCTGGCCCGGCTCGACTCCCGCGCCGTCGCCGGTCTCGTCCTTCAACGGATGCGCGGGGTTGGCCACGGCGATGAAGTCCGCCGGGACCAGCCGGGTGCCCTGGTGGATGAGCTGGTAGAACGCGTGCTGGCCGTTGGTGCCCGGTTCGCCCCAGAAGACCTCGCCGGTGTCGGTCGTGACCGGGCTGCCGTCCCAGCGCACACTCTTGCCGTTGGACTCCATGGTGAGCTGCTGCAGGTAGGCCGGGAAGCGGTGCAGGTACTGCGCATACGGGAGCACCGCGTGGCTCTGGGCGCCCAGGAAGTTGGTGTACCAGACGTTGAGCAGGCCCATGAGAACCGGCACGTTCTGCTCGAGCGGCGTGGTGCGTGTGTGTTCGTCGATGGCGTGGAAGCCGGCGAGGAACTCGCGCCAGTTGTCGGGTCCGATGGCGATGACCACCGAGGTGCCGATGGCGGAGTCGACCGAGTAGCGGCCGCCGACCCAGTCCCAGAAACCGAACGCGTTCTCGGGGTCGATGCCGAAGGCCTTGACCTTGTCGAGAGCCGTGGAGACGGCGACGAAGTGCTTGGCGACGGCATCCGTGCGGGCCGCATCCGTGTCGTCGAGAACGCCGGCGGAGGCCAGCTCCGCCCAGAGCCACTCACGCGCCAGGCGGGCGTTTGTGAGGGTTTCGAGGGTGCCGAAAGTCTTGGAGGCGACGATGAACAGGGTGGTCTCAGGGTCGAGGCCGACGGTCTTCTCGTAGACGTCGGTCGGGTCGATGTTCGAGACGAAGCGCACCTCGAGGCCCGGCTTCACGTAGGGCTTGAGGGCTTCGTAGACCATTACCGGGCCGAGGTCGGACCCGCCGATGCCGATGTTGACCACGGTGCTGATCGGCTTGCCGGTCACGCCGGTCCAGGCGCCGGAGCGCACCTTGTCGGCGAACGCGTAGACCTTGTCGAGTGTGGCGTGCACGTCGGCGTCGACGTCCTGGCCGTCCACGATGAAGCCGGCCGGCGGCACCAGGCCGGTGGCGCCCTGGGGGCGGCGGAGCGCCGTGTGCAGCACCGCGCGGTCTTCGGTGGCGTTGATGTGCTCACCGGCGATCATCGCCTGGTAGCGCCCCGCGACATCGACGTCCTGGGCGAGCTGCACAAGGTGGCCGAGGATCTCCTCGGTGATGAGGCCCTTGGACAGGTCGACGGTGAGGTCGGCCGCCTGGAACGTGTAGCGATCGGCGCGACCGGCATCGGCGTCGAACCATCCGCGCAGGTCGGGCGAGAAGCCGTCGGCGATGCCGCCGAGCTGCTTCCACGCGTCGGTCGAAGTGGGATCAACGGGGGTATTTTCGGCCACGAGGCCCTCCTGGATGCGTCAGAACACGGTCCACAACTCCCGCAGCATTGCGAGGCGGTCCGGGTGCAAGCCTATTGCCACGCTGCGCCTCACCGCACATCGTGACCCGGCGTTCCCGGGCTGCCGGCGGCGGTGCGGGTGCAGACTAGGGGGATGACCACACGCAGTGAGCGAACCCTCATCGTGCTCCGGCACGCCAAGTCCGACTGGTCGGGCGGCGAAGCCGACATCGACCGCACGCTCAACTCCCGTGGGCAGAGCCAGGCACCGGATGCCGGCAGCTGGCTGGACGAGCACTACCCCGCCCTCGATCTGGCCATCGTCTCCCCCGCCACGCGGGCCCGCAGCACCTGGGCGTTGGCCTCGGCGGAGCTGAGCATCGCCCCCGAGGCGCGCATCGACGAGCGCGCGTATGCCGCATCCGTGAACGATCTGCTCGAGATCGTGCGGGAACTGCCCGACGAGCTGGAGAGCGTGATTCTCGTGGCCCACAATCCCGGGCTTGAGGAGCTGGTCTACGCGCTCACCGGGGAGAGCGTCAGGATGTCGACATCGGCCCTGGCCGTGCTCGGTGTGCCGGGTGGCTGGGCTGAACTGACGGCCTCGACCGCGGTTCTCCTCTCTTCTGGCCGCCCCAGCCCGGCCGGGCTCGACTAGCCGCACTCGACGAGCTGCTGCGAGGGGCTCGTCCGCCCCTCCCTAGTCCGCTGTGACAGCCTCCGCGCCGAGCGGGAGCCGCCGCACGCTCTCGAACTGCCGGACCGCTCCGTCGATCGGGTCGGTGAAGGCCACCTCGCTGGCCAGCAGCTGAAGCGGCCGGGTGAAGTCGTGCACCGACACATCCTGCACTACGGGGTAGATCGGGTCGTCGCTGATCGGGATACCGAGGCCCAGCATGTGCAAGCGCAACTGGTGGGTGCGCCCGGTCGTGGGCGTGAGCCGGTACTCCCCCGACTCCCCGTGTACGGCAGCCAGCTCGATGCGGGACTCGGCGTTGACCGGGGCGCCGGGCACCACCTCGCCCTGCCACTGACCGGGCCGGGTCGCCAGGTGGTTCTGCACCGTGACCGGCAGGTCGAGCTCCGGGCGGAGTTGCGCCAGGGCCGGTACACCTTGTGCACCTCGCCGCGTTGGAAAAGGGTCTGGTAGGCACCGCGCCAGCGGCGTTCGGTGGCCAGGACCAGCAGGCCACTGGTCACCCGGTCCAGGCGGTGCAAAGGAGAGAGTTCGGGTAGGCCCAGTTCGGCGCGCAGTCGAACCACGACGCTCTGCACGACGTGCCGGCCCCGCGGAATGCTGGAGAGGAACGGTGGCTTGTCGATCACGACGATCCGCTCGTCCCGGCAGACCATGTGCAGCCTGCCCGGCACGACCGGCTCGTCGGCCAGGTCCCGGTGGAACCAGACGAACGTGGTGGGGCGGTACGGGTCGGTCCCGGCGACCGGGGTGCCGTTCTCGTAGACGAATCTCCCGTCGGCCAGAAACCCGGTCACCTCCACGAACTCGCTCAGCCGTTCCTCTAGCCAGGCACCCATGGTCGGCCAGGTCGGCTGCGGCGCGGCCGGTCGGTCGCGCTCCGGGGTGCACACCCATGCTGCTTCCAGCCCGTGTCGATGTGGCAGGGGCGAGCGTGGGGGCATCCACCGATCGTATGCTCACCAAGCGGGCCTCGCACCCAGTCTCTCCACCCCGTGGGCTCACCGCGATATCGGGACAAAGTGAGATTACGAGGACGGGATGTGAAATCACGTCCTAATTTGCGACCTTTCTCCTCGTAAACCTGCGTCGCCCTGCACTGTCACCTCGGGCGCGCGGCGGCGAGCAGCCGTCGTGCCTCGTCGACGACCGCGAGAACCGCGATGGTGTCGGCAAGCGGATGCCGGGGGTGTTCGGTGAGGCCGGCGACGAGGGCCTCGCCCACGGCGCGGAACATCGGCACATAGCCGGCGCCCTCGATCGGCACCGTCGTCGTCTGCGCCGTGTAGTCCGGCGCGGAGTAGCAGTGGATGGCGCCGCCCGCGAAAAACGTCGGATCCATCACGATGGTGCCCGCCGTGCCGCCGACCACGGCGAACGCCATGATGACCTCGGTGAGGGTGCTGGTGACGGTGGCGAACCTGTCGTCGGAGTAGGTCAGATGCAGGGTCGAACGAACATCCACTCCGTCCGTCTGCATCACGCCCTGGGCCGCGACACTCTGCGGTGTGCCAAGCAGCAGCTGGGCGAACGCCGCGGGGTACACGCCGAGATCGAGCAGCGACCCGCCGCCGAGGTCGGGGTTCCAGAGCCGGCTGGTCTCGGTGCGGGGGAAGTTGTAGCCCATGCTGGATTCGACCGAGCGCACCTCACCGATGGCACCGGACCGGATGAGCTCCTGCACGTGCAGCACGGCCGGCGTAAATTTCATCCACATGGCCTCCATGAGGAAAAGTCCCCGGGCGGCGGCGAGCTCGGCTAATTCCCGGCTCTGGCCGGCTGTGAGGGTGAGGGGCTTTTCGCAGAGGACATGCTTGCCTGCGTGTAGGGCCTGCCGGGTCAGGTCGAAGTGGCTGCTGTGCGGTGTGCAGATGTACACGGCGTCGATCTCGGCGCTGCCGAGCGCATCCTCCACCGACGCGAACACACGTGGGATGCCGTGGCGGGCGGCGAAGTCCTCGGCTGTGGCCGCCGTGCGAGAGGCCACTGCCACGATGTCGATGTTGCCCGCCAGCCTGATGTCGCCGATGGTCTGCTCGGCGATGGCGCCGGTTCCGAGGATCGCCCAGCGTGGCATCGCAGCATCGCGGGTCATGCAGAGGCCGTCTGTGCAGCCTCGAGCGCCCAGACCGCGAGTTCGTGGTCGATGCTCTCGTGCAGCCCGGAGACCCCGAGCGCTCCGATCAGGGAGCCGTTCACCCGCAGCGGGAAGGCGCCGCCGGCCGCCGCGTACAGGTTGATGGGCAGGCCGGTGGCCTTGTTGAAGTCCTCGCCCCTAGCCCGGTATTTGGTGCTGACCAGAAAGGACGGCACGTTGTACCGGGACACGACCCGGAACTTGCGGGCCAGCCAGTCGTCGTTGTCCGCGGTGGTGCCCGGGCGCGCGGCGTGGAAGACGCGCTGCTCACCGAACACGATGGACACCGTGATCGCTAGGTCCTCCGTCACGGCCCGCTGCACCAGGGCGGTGCCGAGCGCGAACGCGTCGTCGTGGTCGAAGGAGACGAAGCCGATCCTGTCATTCTGCTCCTGAAGAATCGGAAGCAGGTCGCGGGCTGCGGGGTCTGGGGTGGTCGACATCGAGGGTCCGTATCCGTTGAGGTGGGCCTCTGCGCCGCACTAGTCTGCACGCTATCGGTGCCTGCGGCACTCCGCAAATGGATCCGACGGTACGGCGGCACCGCCTAGCATTGAGCAGATGACGACGCCACGCCATCCGGAGGTCGCGGCACAACCCCGAGCGAAACGGGTCTCCCGCTGGTGGCCGGTCTTGAGCGGCGCCATCGCCCTCGGCCTCGCCGTGGGCCTCGGCGCCCTGATCGTGGTGCGTGAGCAGGGCATGCCTCTGGCCATCGACACCGCCTGGTTCAACGACCTCACCGAGAACCGCGCGCCCGTGTGGGACTCGGTGGCCCTGGTGATGGATGCCCTCGGCGGCGGGTTGGTCGCGACCCTGCTGATCCCGGCCGTGATCTGTGCCGCCCTTCTTCTCGCCCGGCGCCCCTGGGCTGCCGGCTACTTCCTCGCCGCCAGCCTCGCCACCGGCGGTGTTGTGCAGTTGCTCAAACACTTCTTCGGCCGGGCGCGCCCGGAGAACGTGCTCACCAACCTCGACTTCGGCTCGTTTCCGTCCGGGCATGTGGCCAATGCGGCGGTGACCTCCGCGGTGCTGGTGCTGCTCTTTCCGCGCCTCTGGGTCTGGCTCGCCGCGGCCGGGTACACGATGCTCATGATGCTCAGCCGCACCTATCTGGGCGCGCACTGGCTCACCGACACCGTGGGCGCGCTGCTGCTCGGCATCGGGGTGGCGGTGCTGCTGTGGGCGCCCGTGGCGGCCAAGCTCGACGGTGAGCACACGGTGGCCCTGACCCGGCGGGCGCGAGTGAGGCCGGCGGCCGACGCATCCGAGGAACGCGACGCCGTCTAGGAGACTGCTGATTTATCGGGGCGTTTAAGGCGCGCCTTTGTTGGTTTCGGCGGAGGTGTTTAAGACTTGATTCATGCAGGGTCGTGATGATGGTCAGCGTCAGTTGTTGGATGTCGGTGTGTTCGCTGGGCACATGTTGCCGGCGGGGTCGGTGTTCGCTTTTCTCGCTGAGCACCGGCACGAGTTGTTCCCGGATGACGCGTTCGCGGACCTGTTTCCGTCGGGTCGTGGCCGGCCCTCGACGCCCGCGGACGTGATCGCATCGGTGATGGTGCTGCAGACCCTGCACTCGTTATCGGACCGGGAAACCGCGGAAGCCGTCACGTTTGATCTGCGGTGGAAAGCGGCCTGCGGGTTCGGGTTGACGGAAACATCGTTCCACCCGACGGTGTTGACGTATTGGCGACGCCGCCTCGCGGCAAGCACCCGCCCGCACCGAATTTTCGACGCCGTCGCCGAGGTTATTGCCGGTTCTGGGGCGTTGTCGGGTCGGAAGCGGCGGGCGTTGGACTCCACGATTTTGGATGACGCGGTCGCCCGCCAGGACACGGTGACGCAGTTGGTCGCGCAGATCCGCCGGGTCGGTCGGGAGATCCCCGGCGCCGACATGATCGTGGCCGGCCTGCCCGGCCATGACTACGAGAAGCCCGGCAAGCCCGACATCGCCTGGGACGACAAGGCGGCCAGGGACGAACTCGTTTCCCGCCTCGTGACCGACGCCCTGGCGTTGCTTGCGGCAATCGACACGACGTCATTGACCGACTCGCAGCAGGAGACGGTCGCGTTGCTCGCCCTCGTCGCGGGCCAGGACGTCGAGCCGGCTGAGGGGTCCGATGGCTCGGATGGGCGGTGGCGGATCGCGCGGAAGGTCGCGCCGGACCGGGTGATCTCGACCGTTGACCCGGACGCCCGCCACGCGCACAAGAGCCGGGAGAAGAAGCAAGACGGTTTCAAAGCCCACATCGCGATCGAGCCCGATACGGGTCTGGTGACCGCGGCCGTGTTGACGAAAGCGTCCGGGCCCAAGAACAGTGACGCGGCCCGCGGCGCGGCCCTGGTGGCCGCTGACACGAGCATCGGCTCGGACACGGTCGAGGTCCTCGGTGATTCTGCCTACGGCAGCGGGGACCTCCTCGCCGAGGTCACCGCGGCCGGGCATGTTCCGATCATCAAACCGATGCCGTTGAGTCGGGCGGTTCCGGGCGGATTCACAATCGATGACTTCAGCATCGACGAAGCTAAGCGCACGGTGACGTGTCCTGCGGGGAACACCCGACCGATCACCGTGAAACGTAATGTCACATTTGGCGCCGTTTGCGCGAGCTGCCCGCTCCGAGCCCAGTGCACGAGCGCCGTCGACGGTCGCAAAATGGTTTTGCATCCGCAGCAGCAGATCCAACGCGAGCACCGCGCACGCGCGCTGGACCCTGACTTTCAAGCCGTCTACCGGCAGCACCGGCCGATGGTTGAACGCTCGATCGCATGGATGACTCGCGGCGCGAGACGAGTCCCTTACCGCGGCGTCGTGAAGAACCACGCCTGGTGGAACAACCGCGCCGCCGCGATCAACCTGAAACGACTCCTGAGCCTTGGCCTCACCAGCCAGAACGGGGTTTGGGCACTTGGCTGAAGACCCCAGGCAGGGCAGACACCCCAGCCCTCACACCGACCCCGACGACCACCTTCTACTGGCCAGACTCGCGACACCGAATCGATCCCGCAAGCAGCCCAAACACGACCACACCCGACTCAAAAAACGGGCCCCCGACTCGCCGGGCCCACCGCAGCCATCTAAATCAGCAGTCTCCTAGGGAGCGCCGCGCTCGCGCTTGACTCGGCGACGCTCGCGCCAGGTCATGGCGGCGAGCTCGGCTTCCTCGCGGGCCCGCGCTTCCTCGCGCTCCTGCTGTGCGGCGCGGCGACGCTCACGCCACCGAGCCAGTTCCCGGTCCACGTCCCGGAGCGCCGTGACAACGGGCGGGCCGCCCCGGAGCTGCCGGCGTGCCTCGATGACCCGCCGGTTGAAGTCCTCGAGCAGTTCCCTCACCTGCTGCTCGGCGAACACGGTGTCGAGGCGTTCATCGAGTCCGGCATCCTCGGTGCGGAGGGTCAGCGCGGGCGGTCCGAGGCCGGTGATCTGCTCGCGCTCGATCTTGCGCTTGATCCACCAGTCCGGGTCGTACCGGTCGGTGAGCCCGGGAATCGGCTTGCCCGATCCGGGCAGGTTATCGAAGTCACCACGGCGGATCGCCTGCTGAATGGAGATCTCGACGTACTGCGCCCGCGCGTCCATCATCGACTGGCCGGCCTCGTTCGTGTCCGGCTCGGCCTCCTCTGGGCGTTCGGCCTCGGGGATCTCGCGATTGATCTTGTACCGTGCCACGTTGAGCGGCGTATCGCTGGGTTCGCGCTTGCCTGCCATGAATCCAGCCTAGATTCTTATGCTGACACTGTGGGCGCGGCCGCGGCCCACTCGGGCAGAGGAGGGTCATGACCGATCCGAAGACCGCGCCGGCGGCAGGGCCGACGAGTCCCACGCTGCTCGACCGCACCTTCCGGGTCAGCCTGATCCTCAAGGGTCTGGACGGCGTACTGGAGCTGGCGGGCGGGATCCTGCTGCTGCTGATCAGCCCGGCACAGATCGGTGCCGTGTCGCGGGTGCTCACTCAGCACGAGCTCGCCGAAGACCCTCACGACCTGATCGCCACGAGCCTGGTCCGGTTGGCGAGCGGGCTCAGCGTCTCGGCGACGCTGTTCGGGGCCGTCTACCTGCTGGCGCACGGAGCGGTGAAGGTGGTGCTGGTGTGGGCGGTGTTGGCGAACAGGCTCTGGGCCTACCCGTGGATGATCGGGTTCCTCATCGTCTTCATCGGCTATCAGACCTACCAGCTCGCCGTCGGCTTCTCCTGGGGCGTGCTGCTGTTGACGGCATTCGACCTTTTCATCGTGGTGCTGACCTGGCGTGAGTACACGATCCGGCGGCGGTGAGGTCAGGCCGCCTGCTGGGATGGCGCACGGAACGCTCCGGCGACGCTCTCCTCCAGCAGCGGATGCGCGGGGCCGGCGGCCAACTGCGCCCACGGATCGCCGAGGTCGAAGCGCCACGCAAGCCGGCCGGTGCTGTGCTCGAAGACCTGCACGGGGTCGATCGACACGAAGATCCTGCGCGTTGCCGCGAGGGAACGTGCGTTCGCGTGGTGGATCGAGGAGTAGAGCGGGACCGCGTGGGCGCGCGCCGCGATGATCGTCGCCCGTTTGATCGCGGCGTTCAGTCCGGTGCCCCGCACCGAGGGGGCGAGATAGGTGGAGGTCTGCTGCGTGCCGGGCAACTCGAGGTACGGCACCACGGCGAACGCCCCCACGGGTTCATCGCCGCGGAACAGCGCCCAGGCCCGGTCGGGCGCGCGCCGTAGGTAGGACTCAACGAGCAGGTGGCCAGTGGCCACGCCCGCCACGGGATAGTCCAGCGCGCCCAGAGCGGCGGCCAGCCCGTCGCGCTCGGACGGATCCAACGACGTGAGCAAACGGATGTCCGGGAGAACCTGATAGAGCGGCGTGCGCGGGTGCATGCGGATATTGTCACCGCGGCCGGTAGCGCCCGAGTGAACGTCGAGTGACCGTGGTACCCGGTCAGCTCCACCAGGCCTCCGATGGGCGCCTGGCCTTCCGCCAATCCCCCGGCCTCGACCCCAAAATAGCGGAAGGGCCACCCGGCGGACGCCTAGCTGACCACCCAGCGAAAGGAACCCCCGTGAAAGTCTTGATCGTCACGGAATCGTATTTCGGGAACACGGCCAGGGTCGGCGGCGAAGTCCATCGGCGAGCGACTGCGGCAGGGCGTGAGTGGCGGCTACTCCCCCACGGTGCTCACGAGCGGAACCTGCCCCTTGGCCGGTTCGGTCAGCCAGACCGACACGATCGCGCCCAGCACGGCCAGGCCGATGAGCACCCAGCCCACCACATGGAAGGAATCGATGGTGGCCGCAAGCGTGGTGCCGCCGGCTACGAGGGAGCCGAGGATGCTGACCCCGATCGAGCCGCCCAGCCGCTGGGTGATGTTGAAGAGGGTGTTGCCGTCGGCGAGCTGGTCCTCCGGCAGCGGCGCGAGCATGGCCACGAGCAGCGGGGTGGTGACGAAGCCGATGGCGATCGCGCGGCCGGAGAGCATCAGCGCGGTGCCCCACAGCGGCGTGTCCTGCTCCAGGAAGAGCAGGAAGACGCTGGAGATCGCCAGAACGACGAAGCCGAAGGCCACGAGTATCCGCAACGGGATGCGTGCGGAGAGTTTCTGCCCCACGACGGTACCGACGCCCATGATGATGCCCTGCGGCAGCAGCGCCAGTCCGGTCTCCACCGCGGAGTAGCCCTGCACTGACTGGGTGAAGATCGGCATCAGGAACACGGTGCCGAAGGCGATCACCGAGCAGAGCACCTGCAGCAGCAGGGCCAGCGCGGAGTTCTTGTGCCGGATCATCTGCACGTCCACGGCGGGATGCGCGTGCCGCAGCGCCCAGAACGTGTACAGCACCAACAGCACCAGGCCACCGGCCAGCGGCAGGAAGGAGATCGGGCTGTCCCAGCCCTCCGACGTGCCCTCGGTGGCCCCGAGCAGCGCGGCAGTGAGACCCACCGCGAGCAGGGCGAAGCCCACCGGGTCGAACCGGATGCCGGGGTTCGGCGCCGCCCCGATTCCCTTCGGGATGCGCACGAGCAGTAACAGGCCGATGATGCCGACGGGCACGTTGACCAGGAAGATCCAGCGCCAGCCGCCGGCGCCGATCAGTAGGCCACCCAGGGTGGGGCCGAGGGCCGGGGCCAGGAAGAGCACCAGCGCGGCGGAGATCGGGATCTTGCCGCCGCCGATGCCGTCTTTGCCGAGCAGGATGCTCAACGCCAGCGGCACGAGCGGCGCCCCGACGAAGCCCTGCAACGCACGGGCCGCGATGAGGAACTCGATGTTCGGCGCGATCGCACAGCCGGCCGACACCACGACGAACAGGATCATGCTCACCGTGTAGACCCGCATGGTGCCGAACCGCTTGGCCAGGTAGGCGGTGACCGAGAGGGAGACGCCCAGGGCGAGCAGATAACCGCTGACCACCCACTGCACGGCCTTGAGATCGGCGCCGAGCTCGGTGGCGATGTCGGGCACCGCCACGTTGACGATGCTGGAGTCGATCATGCTCAGCAACGGCCCGATCAGCAGGCCGTACCGGGCGACCGCGCCGAGAGGGCTCGAGGTGCCGCGAGTGTGTGCGGCGGAGCGGGTGGTGGTCATCGGGTGCCTTCGGTGTCGGGGGTGCCGGACGGAGTCGTGGTGGTGGGCACGCGCATCCCGCGCAGTTCGTCGACCCAGCGGCGTTCGGTCTCGAGGGTCGCCACCAGATGCTCCATGGCGAGTGACCGCCAGGCGCCGGTGGGCGAGGCGACCGCGTCGGCCAGAACGGCGCGCGCCTGCTCGAACCGGGCATCCAGGGCTGCCGCACGGGCGTCGAGGATGCTCTGCCGGGCGGCGGGAGTGATCTCGGCGAAGAAGTTCAGCCGGGCCAGGAACTCCTCCTCGTTTCCGGCGAGCGCGGCCGGGAGAGTGGAGATGAGCTCGGTGAGCAGGACTCGGCCGTGATCGGTGATGGCGTAGATGGTGCGCGCGGGACGGCCTTCTTGGGCCTCGTGCACGCTCGAGACGGCACCCGACTCCTCGAACCGACGCAGGATCGGGTACAGCGAGTTGTTGCTCAGCCGGGTTGTGGTGGGGCGCTGCACTCGTTGCTTGAGCTCGTAACCGTGCACCGGGCCGGCCCGCAGGTTGCTGAGAATGAGGATGTCGAGGAGCGCCATGTCGTCCACTATGACATAGGTCAACTTGGACTAGGTGCGTTGACCGCCCGGCTGAGCCGGGCAACACTGTGCAGCTTGGACCCCCAGTGGGGGTGGTCGACGAGGAGGTGCCCGTGGGCGACAAGAAGAGTTCCGGTAGCAACAAGATGCGACGTAAGGACTATGAGGCCGAGCTGGCCATCCTGCAGGGCCGACTCGTCTCCCTACAGGACTGGGTGAAGCGCACCGGCGCCAAGGTCTGCATCGTCTTCGAGGGCCGCGACACGGCCGGCAAGGGCGGCACGATCAAGCGCATCGTGGAGCGGGTCAGCCCCCGGGTGTTCCGGGTGGTGGCGCTGCCCTCCCCCACCGAGCGGGAGAAGACACAGATGTATATCCAGCGCTACATAGCGCATTTCCCCGCCGCCGGCGAGGTCGTCATCTTCGACCGCAGCTGGTACAACCGGGCCGGCGTGGAACGTGTGATGGGCTTCTGCACTCCGCAGCAGACCGAGGACTTTCTGCGGATGGCGCCGCTGGTCGAGCGGGCCATGGTCGACTCGGGCATCATCCTGCTCAAGTATTGGCTCGAGGTCAGTGAGGACGAGCAGACCCGGCGTCTGGAGAGCCGGATCAACGATCCCCGCAAGACCTGGAAACTCTCCGTGATGGACATCGAGTCCTACGGACGCTGGTACGACTACTCCCGGGCCAGGGACGCCATGTTCCAGGCCACGGATGTGGGCGCAGCCCCCTGGTACATCGCCCACACCGACAATAAGAAACGCGGCCGGCTCAACATCATCAGCCACCTGCTCAGCCAGGTGCCCTACGAGGCCGAGCCGATGCCCGACGTGAAACTACCGCCCCGGCAGAAGCCCGGCGACTACCAGGAGCCCACACTCACCCTGCGGCAGATCCCCACCCCGTTCTAGGCACCCCCCAGCCCGCGAACTGTGAGTAAAGCCCCAAAAATCCGGGATTTCTGGGGCTTTACTCACGGTTCGCGGAAGGTGATCGGGGTTATTCGGCGGCGGGGCGGCGGCGGTTCTGCTTGGTGGCCGAGCGCTGCTGCTTCGCGGCGAGGTGACGCCGGCCCGAGCCACGGGTGGGCTTGGTCGCCCGGCGGCTGGGCCCGTCCGGCGCCAGCCCTGCGGCCACGAGTTCGGCGAGCTTCACCAACGCAATCTCCCGGTTGCGCAGTTGGGAGCGCTGCTCGGAGGCGGCGATGGTGACCACCCCGCCGACCAGACGCCGGTCCAGGCGGTCGAGCAGCAGCATCCGCTGGTCGTCGGTGAGCACGTCAGACTCGGCGATGTTCCAGGACACCTGCACCCGACTGTCCGAGGTGTTCACGTGCTGGCCGCCGGGGCCCGACGACCGGGAGAACCGCCAACCGAGTTCCGTCGCCGGAATCGTCAGCGTGGGCGACACCTCGAGATCCATGTGTCTAGCGTGACACGAACCGGCGCAAGCCGGTGCCAGCCGGGGTCAGCGCATCCATCCGAACCCGGGGCAGCGCACGCCAGAATACAAGCCCGGGGCAGCGCTTGTCAGAGCGTCGGCCCGGACCCGGTGCCCTCGGTGGGTCAGAACAGCGGCCAGGGCACTGCGGGCATCTCGCCCTCCGGTTCGGGGAAGCGGGCGCGGGTGCGCAAGCGATCGCAGCGGGCGGCCAGGGCGGCCAGCTCGGCCGGGGTGAGCAGGCCGGACAGGATGTCGCCGAGGTCGCCGTCCAGTGCCGCGCTGACCCGGTCGATGCCGGCGAGTTCGTCGGCGCTGAGCTCGTCGCCGATCCAGCCCCAGAGCACGGTGCGCAGCTTGTGGTCGGTGTGAAAGGTGAGACCGTGGTCGACGCCGTGCCGGTGCCCGTCGCGCATCGGCAGGATGTGCGCGCCCTTGCGGTCGGCGTTGTTCACCACGATGTCGAACACGGCCATCCGGCGCAGCGCCGTCGAGTCTTCGTGGATGAGCGAGACCAGCCGGTCGTTTTCGTCGCGGCCCTCGAGCACCCGGCGCCAATCGTCGGGCACGGCATCGGACGACACGAGGTCGACGGCGTCCTGCTCAGGATCGGCGTCCTGCCACAGCTGCACCATGCCCGGACCCATCGGTCCGTCGCGGAGCCAAGTGCGCGGCACGACATTCCAGCCGAACGTCTGCGAGACCAGGTAGGCCGCTACCTCGCGGCTGGCCAGGTCGCCATCGGGGAAATCCCAGAGCGGGCTCTCCCCGGCCACGGGTTTGTACACCACCTCCACGCCGTCGATGGTGCCGAAGAACGTGGCGTTGGACGCCGTCGTGATCCGGCCGGTGAGGTCGAGAGCACCGGCGAGCAGATCGTCCTCCGGGGGCATCAGTCGCCGGGAAGTGGGCAGATGTGACCGTCGGGGTCGATCGGGTTGCCGCAGAGCGGGCACATGGGCCGGCCGGCACCCACAACCTCGCGGGTGCGTTTGGCGAACGCGCGTGCGGTGCCCACGGGCATCCGCACCATCAGGGTCTCCCCCGGCTCGAGAGCCTCTGGGTCGAGTTCGGGGGTGCCCTCGTCGTCGAACCGGTACGCCTCCAGCACGATCTGCACCGTCGACGGGTCCCAGCCCAGGCTCATGGCGGCCGTGCGGAACTCCTCCTCAACAGGCTGCTCCAGCGGGTCGTTGTCGACAAGCTCAACCGGAGTGCTGGTGGGGATGCTGAACGGGTTGCCCTCGTGGGCCATCAGCTGGTCGAGGATCTCGTCGATCTTCTCGGCGACCAGCGCCGACTGCTGTTTCTCCAGCGCGATGCTGACGATGCGCGGCCCGGTGCGCACCTGCAGGTAGAAGGTGCGGGAGCCGGGCGGACCGACCGTACCGATGACGACCCGATCCGGCCAGGCGAACTCATGGACGATTGTAGGCATGGAGATATTTTAGGCGCGTGAAGCCGGCGGCGTCTGGTGTCCGGCCCCGCCGCCGACCGGCGCGTCGCCCGCGGGCGTGCTCGCGGCCAGCCAGGAGAGGTCGCCGGCATCCGTGTTGGTGGCCATCACGCTCGGCCGGTTGGCGCCGTACCGCACGATCGAGACGGATGCCGGGCCCACGTTGATGCGCTGGAACAGGTCCAGGTGCATACCGAGTGCGTCGGCCAGGATCGACTTGATGATGTCGCCGTGACTCACCGCCACCCACACCGCGCCGGGGCCGTGCTCGGCCTCGAAGGCGGCGTCGAGGCGGCGGATCGCGGCGACCGAGCGGGACTGCATGGTGGCCATCGCCTCGCCGTTGGGGAAGGTGACGGCCGAGGGCTGCGTCTGCACCACCGACCACAGCTTCTCGGTGGAGAGATCGCTGAGCGAGCGGCCCTGCCAGTCGCCGTAGTCGCACTCGGTGAGGTCGTCCTCCACGGGCGTCACGGGAGTTCCGGTCTGCTCGTTGAGAATCCACTCCGCGGTCTCCCGGCAGCGCTCCAGCGGGCTGGACACCACACCCACGACCGGCACCACGGCCAGCCGGGTCCCGGTCAGGCGCGCCTGCTCCCGCCCGATGTCGTCGAGCAGCACTCCGGCGGTGCGGCCGGCGAGCATGCCGGTGGCGTTGGCGGTGGTGCGTCCGTGTCGCACGAGGATGACTGTGGCCATGGGTACAGCCTAGACAGCGCTCCTGGCCCATCCGCACCCGGTAGCCCCTCCACCCGCGAACTGTGAGAAAAGCACGCAAAATGGGCGAATTCCGGTGCTTAAGTCACAGTTCGCGGATGGGGTGGGCGGTCAGGGGCGACCCGGAAGGGGACGCTCTGCAGGGCGTCGGCGCAAGACGACGATCGCACCAGGCGGACGAACTCCCGAACACCCCCGCCTGGCCGTCGGCCCGGCTACGCGGCCGAGTTGAGCGCGGCAACGGCGGCCGGGTAGCGACCCTCCACCTCGGCGAAGCGGAGGAACTTCACGGTCTCGACCAGGATCTCCCGAGCATCCGGCTGGGACTCCAGCAAGCCCATGACCTCGTCCGCGAAGGCGTCGAGAGGCATGAAGTGATCGTTCACCGAGTTGCCGGCCATGAGCTCGGTCTGCACCGCAGGCGGCACCAGCTCGATGACCTGCACCGAGGTGCCCGCGAGTTGCAGCCGGATGGACTCGCTGTACCGGTGGATGAAGGCCTTCGTGCCGTTGTACGTGGGGGTGTAGGCCAGCGGCGTGTGGGCCAGTCCAGAGGAGACCGTCATCAGGGTGGCCTGCGGGCGGGTTTGCAGGTGGTCGATGAATGCCGCGATCAAACGCAACGGCCCATTGATATTGGTGTCGACGATACGCTCGGCCTCCGCCAGGAAAGTCGCGCCCCGGACGTCTTCTGCGTTCATGACCCCGGCCATGGGCACCAGCACGTTCAGGTCCGGATGCTGGGCCAGCACCTGGTCGCGGGCGGCGAGCACCGAGGCCGGGTCGGTGGTGTCGACGCTGACGGTGGCGAGGCCGTGCTCGGCGGCGAGGCGCTCCAGCACGTCGGTGCGGCGGCCGCCGATCACGACGGTGTTGCCGGCCGTCTGCAAGCGCAGGGCCAGGGCGAGTCCGATGCCCGACGTGGCGCCGGGAATGAAGATGGTGTTTCCGGTGATGTTCATGACTCGAGTGTGCGGCGCGGGCGCCGTGGGCGGGAGAGGAGCCGTTGTCGTAGGACTGCCGGTCCCTGTCCTGCCCGGCGCCGATGACGGATGATGGAGGCATGGATCAACCAGCCCTCGCCGCGTTCCTCCGCTCCCGCCGCGCCGGGCTGCGCCCCGAGGACGTGGGGCTCGCGGCCGGACCGCGACGTCTGGTGCCTGGGCTGCGCCGCGAGGAGGTCGCCGCGCTCGCCGGGATGTCCGCGGACTACTACGTGCGGATGGAGCAGGCGCGGAGCCCGCAACCCTCCGAGCAGATGCTGTCAGCGCTGGCCCGGGCCATCCGCCTCAGCAGTGACGAACGTGACTACCTGTACCGCCTGGCCGGCCACAATGTGCCCGGGCGCACCCCGCAGGATACCCACGTCTCCCCCGCGCTGTTGAGGGTGTTCGACCGGCTCGAGCACACCCCGGCCCTCATTCTCTCCAGCCTGGGCGAGACCCTGGCGCAGAACCGGCTCGGTGCGGCGCTGCTCGGCGATCACTCCCGCCACACCGGGCTGGCCGGGAGCAGTGTCTACCGCTGGTTCACGGACCCCGCCGAGCGGGAGATCTATCCGGTTACCGACCGGCACCGGCAGAGCAGGGCCCAGGCGTCCAGTCTCCGGGTGGCGCTGGGAGCCGCCGGGCCGCGCTCCCGCGCCAGCGTGTTGGTGCGGGAACTGCACAAGGTGAGCCCCGAATTCACCGAGATCTGGGACTTGCACGAGGTCGCGAGCCGGTTCGAGGATCACAAGACCCTGATTCACGCCGAGTTGGGCCCGATCGACCTGGATTGCCAGGCCCTGTTCACCGAGGACCAGGGGCAGGCCCTGCTCATCCTCACGGCGGCTCCGCGCAGCGAGGCGGCAGAAAAACTGGAGCTCCTGGCTGTGCTCGGTCAGCAGACGTTCAGCCCGGCGCACGACTCACGCTGAGGGAGGATCACGGCGTCTCGGCGACCGCCACCGTCGAGTCATCCAACGACAGGATCACGACTCTCGCGTTCCCGACTACGAGCGGCCGGGGTGCTCTCGCCGCCAGGATCAGCGCCGACTCGCTCGGGACAGCCTCTCCGGCGAGATCGAGAGCACCCTCCAGCACGATGACCGCCCGGGTGTCGGGCGGCAGGGTGGCCACCCCGGAGAACGTGTCGAAGCTGAACGTCGGGTCAGGCCCATCGCTGACGAAGGTGAGGACGAGCACCCGGCTCGCCCCCGCCATCCGCAACCGCGGCCGACGGAAGACGGTGGTCGGTGAGCGGACGAGCATCGCCTGATCGCGGCGCAACGGCAGCTGACGATTCACAGGGCCGGCCAGCACCTGCGGGCCGGACATCCCCACCACGAGCTGGTGCATATGGGACGGCGCGTGCAGGGTGGCGGTCGGGCCGCGCAACTCCACCAGCTTCAGCTGCCAGATGAAGTCGAGCCCCGGTACCGACGCGGTCCAGATCTCTCTCGTGCCACCCTCGCCCTCCTCGAGCGGGAGGCGTGGCAGGCGGCCGAAGTGCACGATCTGGTGTGGATGCGGCGGCTGGGATGCGCTGGTCGTAGTCATTTCGCTCGATAGGCGTGCTCCCCTGGGATCACGGCCGGGAAAACGGCTGTGCAGGGCGGTGATCCGCCCTGCACAGCTCGGTGGTGGTGGTTGTGGTCAGGCCTGGCGGTCGGACAGGACGTAGCCCTCTTCGCCGTGCACGACGGTGTCGATGCCGGCGATCTCGTCTTCGTTCTTGACGCGGAAGCCGACGGTCTTCTCGATCGCGAAGCCGATGACGTAGGCGAGAACGAAGGAGTAAATCAGCACGGAGAACGCGGCGATGGCCTGCACCAGCAGCTGGGTGGCGTCACCGCCGACGAAGAGGCCGGTACCGTTGGCGAAGAAGCCCAGGTACAGAGTGCCGAGCAGACCACCGACAAGGTGGATGCCCACAACGTCGAGCGAGTCGTCGAAGCCGAGCTTGAACTTCAGCTCGATCGCCAGGGCGCAGACGGCACCGGCGAGCAGGCCGAGCAGGATCGCCCAGATCGGCTGCAGCGAGGCACAGGCCGGGGTGATCGCGACGAGACCGGCGACGGCACCGGATGCGGCACCGACGGAGGTCGGCTTGCCGTCCTTGATCTTCTCCACGACGAGCCAGGCGAGCAGAGCGGCGGCCGGCGCGGCGATCGTGTTGACGAAGGCCAGCGCGGCGGTGCCGTCGGCGGCAAGCTCGGAACCGGCGTTGAAGCCGAACCAGCCGAACCAGAGCAGACCGGCGCCGAGCAGTACGAACGGCGGGTTGTGCGGAACGCTGACACCCTTCTGGAAGCCGACGCGCTTCCCGAGCACCAGGGCTAGAGCCAGAGCAGCCGCACCGGCGTTGATGTGCACAGCGGTTCCACCGGCGAAGTCGATCGCGCCGACGCCGAACCACTCCTGCATGCCGTAGGTGATCCAGCCGCCGTAAGCGAAGCTGCCGTCGTCGGCGAGACCGAAGTTGAACACCCAGCTGGCCACGGGGAAGTAGACGACGGTCGCCCAGACGGTGGCGAAGATCATCCAGGAGCCGAACTTGGCCCGGTCGGCGATCGCACCCGAGACCAGGGCCACCGTGATGATGGCGAAGGTGGCCTGGAAGGCGACGAACGCGAGCGGCGGGTAAGCGGCGCCGTCTGGCACGTCGACCAGGCTGGACAAGCCCAGCGCCGACGAGTCGATCGACCAGGGGAAGATGAGTCCTTCAGATCCCGGGAACGCGATCGCGAAGCCGTACAGCACCCAGAGCACTCCGATGAGACCCATCGCACCGAAGCTCAGCATCATCATGCTGATGACGCTCTTGGCTTTGACGAGTCCGCCGTAGAAGAACGCGAGTCCCGGCGTCATGAGCAAGACGAGAGCAGCACATATGAGGAGGAAAGCTGTATTACCTTGATCCATTTCGAAGGACCTCTCTGCAAGAGACGCTGGGCGTAGCGTCGGATACGCCACAGCTTGGCCCGTGTTCATTTCGTCTGACTGGCTGTTTTGTTTCCGGCCTGTTTCGAGATGGGCCTGTTGGGTAAACAACATGTGACAGCGCCGCTCGTCCGGCCGTCCTAGTCTGGAGTGCACACACGAGCGACAGGAGACGGTGATGGCTCAGGTGACTGCCGACACGACCACGGGCGACGTGCTGGGTGATGTGTTGGCGGAATTGGCGGAGCTTCAGGACCCGAAGGTCCGTGCGGTGAACGCCAATCACGGCGACGACCACGGCGTGAATCTCAGCCGGTTGCGGGACGTCGCCAAACGTCTCAAGACCCAACCGCCACTGGCCCACGACCTGTGGGCGACCGGCGACAGCGCCGCGCGGCTGGTGTCGGTGCTGATTTGCCGCCCGAAGGCGCTCGACCAGGACGAGCTGGATGCCATGCTGCGCGACGCGGGAACACCCAAGGTGCAGGACTGGCTGGTGAACTACGTCGTGAAGAAGAACCCGCATGTTCAGGCCCTGCGGGTGCTCTGGTTCGACGACAGCGACCCGGTGGTCGCGAGCGCCGGCTGGGCCCTCACCACCGACCGGGTGGCGAAGTCGCCCGACGACCTCGACCTGCCCGGGCTGCTCGACCGCATCGAGGCCGAGATGACGGAGGCGCCGGACCGGCTGCAATGGGCGATGAACCATTGCCTGGCCCAGATCGGCATCGAGCACGCCGAGTACCGTGCCCGGGCCCTCGATATCGGCGAACGCCTGCAGGTGCTCAAGGACTACCCGACTCCTCCGGGCTGCACCTCGCCGTACGCTCCGATCTGGATCACCGAGATGGTGCGTCGGCAGCAGCCCCGCTAGCCCGTGCCGGCCGCGGACCTGTCAGCGGCCGATGCGCCCCGAGAACAGGGCGTGCAACAGAGGCAGGACCGACCCGATCATCAGCACGGCGCCAAGCACAGCGTCGTCGGCGCGGAGCACCGCCCCGGCGATGAGTAGCGCCCCGAACAGCAGCGCTGAGACCGCTCGTGTCACGGTGCGTTCGAGCCGAGCGACGCGCCGCTCCAGGCCCGGACTCGACACCGCCACGGTGCCGTCTTCGAACCGGGTGACGAGTCCGTCCAGGCGTTTGGGCAGTCGCCAGGCGATCCCAGCGTTCTCCAGGGCCTGCTTGCCGAAGTCCTGCACCACGTTGCCGCCCTCGTCGCGGATCAACTGCGACGCGTAGGGCTCTACCGAGTCCCAGAGGTTGAACGCGGGGTTGAGCGAACTGCACACCCCGGAGGTGAGCGACATGGCGCGGATGATGAGCAGGAAGTTCTCGGGCAGCTGGAACGGCAGTGCGCGCACGACGTCGCCGAACTGGATCGCGAAGTCGCGGAACTCCCGCGGGTCCACCTCGCGCAGCTCCGCGAAGCCCATGCCGCCGAACCGGGCGAAGAGCTGCTTCATCGCCTTCTCCAGCTCGGTCGTTTCCGCCGAGGGGAGCAACACCCCCAGATCGCGCGCGGCGTTGACCATGCCGCTGCCGTCGCGCGACGCGGCGGCGATGAGCATCTTCCGCAGGCCCGCCCGGGTGGTCGGCGGAACCTCCCCCATCATGCCGAAGTCGATGAAGGTGAGTTTCCACCCGCGACCGCTCGGGTCATCCGGCACTGGGGTGACGAAGATGTTGCCCGGGTGCGGGTCGGCGTGGAAGAAGCCGCTGCTGAACAGCTGGTCGAACATCACCGCGGCGAAGACCGGGGCCACGTCATTGGGGTCGATCCCGGCGAGCGCGAGCGCATCGGTGTCGGTGATCTTGATCGCCGTCACGTCCTCGAGGGTGAGCACCCGCCGGGTGGACCGCTCCCAGACCACGTCAGGCACGCTCACTCGGTCGTCCCCCTGGAACTCCTCCGCGAAGCGCACCGAGCTGGCCGCCTCGTGCAGGTAGTCGATCTCCTCGAGGCTGGTCTGGGCGAATTCCTCGACCAGGGCGGGCGCATCCACCCGGTCGGAGACGAGCCGCACGTGACTCAGCCAGCCGCCCACCTTGCGCAGCGCCGCCAGGTCCACGTCGACGATCGTGTCGATGCCGGGCCGCTGCACCTTGATCACCACACCGTGCAGGCCGGTGTCGGCGGCGTCGAGCGGTGCGAGCGTGGCACGATGCGCCTGGCCGAGGGAGGCAGCGGCCACCGGGGTCTCATCGACCCAGGAGAACGCCCGCTCCAGCGGCATGCCCAACTCGGCCTCCGCGAGAACGCGGATCGCCGCGAACGGCACCGGCGGAACCTCGTCCTGCAGCCCCTCGAGCTCTGAGGTGATCTCCGGCGGCAGCACATCCAGGCGCGACGACAAGAACTGGCCGACCTTGATCATCAGCCCGCCCAGATCCACCGCGAGCACGTGGAACCGCTGGGCGAAGCGGGTCATCCGTTTAGCCCGGGTGCGCTCGGCCACCTTCGCGAGCCCGATCCTGGGCAGCAGCAACTCGTAGAACCAGGTGACAGCCAGATTCCAGCCGGCGAAACGCAGGATGCGGCGGTACCTGGCCCTGGTGTCCCCCGCGCCGGGATTCACGCTCGGTGAATCCCGACGAACCGATGGCACCCGTCAGTCCTGGGCGAGAATCGAGTAAATCCGCCGACGTGCTTCGTCGATCGCGGCCACGGCCTGCTTGATCTGCTCCGGCGAACCGGTGCGGCCCACCTGCGCGGCCGCCTGGGCCAGCTCGATGCCGGCCTTGGGCAGAGCGGTGAACTTGGCGTCCTCGGTCGCGCCCTCCGGCGCCCACGGCGTCGATCCGGCGGAACCGGCGACCTCCTCGCGGCCCGCGTCGGTGAGGGAGTAGGTCTTGCGGCCGTTGGACTCCTCGGCGCTGATGAGACCCTCGTCAGCCAGCAGCTGCAGGGTCGGGTAGACGGAGCCGGCGCTGGGCTTCCAGGTTCCGCCGCTGCGCTCCTCGATCTCGTGGATGATCTGGTAGCCGTGCATCGGCTGCTCGGCGAGCAGGCTCAGCACCGCTTCGCGCACGTCGCCGCGGCCCATGCGGGTGCCGACGCGCTTTTCGAACTTGGACCGCAGCTGGTCCATCGCCTGCCACATGCCATCGGCGTTCATGCCGCCGCCGAACCCACTGTTGGGGAATGAAGTGCCCATGATGATCTCCTTCGTGAATCGCTAACGATACTCAACGATATAGTCTGGCGGGGCCGATCAACAGCGCAAACGGGAGCCCAGCCCTGGACTCTCAGCGAACTCCCGCACTCGCTTGGAAACTAGGATGAGCGGATGCAGTTTTCCCTCTGGGTGGCCCTGGTCGGCGCGGGCACCCTGATCAGTTTCACGCCGGGTGCCGGCGCCATCAACACCATGAGCAACGCCCTCAATGCCGGGTTCCGCCGGTGTATTTGGGGCATCCTCGGCCAGCAGGCCGCGTTGCTCATCCACATCGTGATTGTGGCACTGGGGGTCGGCCTGCTCGTGGCCAGTTCGCCGCTCGCGTTCAACGTCATCCGCTACGCGGGCGCCGCCTACCTGGTCTATCTGGGCATCCGGCAGTTCCTGGCCACACCCGACCTCGACGCCGAGCAGGTCCGGGCCCTGAGCCATGAGCCGCGCTGGTCGATGTTCCGGCGCGGGCTGTGGGTGAACATGCTCAACCCCAAGGCCATCGTGTTCTTCCTCGCGTTCCTGCCCCAGTTCATCCGAGTCGACCGGCCCCTGCCTGCGCAGTACCTGATCGTGGCCGGTACGGTCGTGGTGATCGACATTCTGGTGATGTGGTTCTTCTTCGCCGGCACGGCGCGCTCGTTCCAGCGCTTCACCCGCGACGCCCGAGGCCAACAGGCGCTGAACCGTGTCTTCGGGGTGCTCTTCGTGGCCGTCGGCGTGCTGCTCGCGGTCATCCACTGATCCCCCGGGGCGCCACGCAGCACCGTTAGGGTGAGCAGATGGGGTGGGGACGCACGTATTTCGCCGGACAAGCGATCGCCGGAGCGCTCTGGTGGGTGGCGGTCTTCGCCTCCCCCGCCGTGCGCGAGATGACGCTCGGGGCCCTCAACCCCGTTGCCGTCGCCGTCCTCGACATCCCCCTCTTCGTCGTGGCGTCGGCGCTGGCCGCGGCGGGCGTGCGCGGGGCCGCGATTGTGAGCACCGGCTGGACCATCCTGGTCGCCGTCAGCCTGGCCGGATACGCCACCGTCACAGCAGAGGCCGGCTGGGGTGTCGTCGCCATGGTGGCCGCGAGCGCGGGATCGATCGTCGCGCTCTGCCTCGTGTTGCTCGGCCGGATCCCCACGGAATGGCTTCTCCGCGGTCCGTTCGCCTTTCGCCCGGCAAACGCTCGGCCGTCCCACGCCGCCCACCTGGCCGCCACCTTCGGTCAGATCGCCGTCTTCTGGGGGTTCTTCCTCGGCGTGATTCCGTTTGTCGCTGCGTCCCTCGAGCAGCGCTGGGCGATCGCGCTGCCGTTCCCGGCCGTAGCCGGCGCCCTCGGCGCTGTCGTGCTCGTGGCCGCGAGCCTGCTGGGAATATGGTCGGCCCTGGTCATGTCGACGCTCGGCAACGGCACCCCGTTGCCCGCGGCGATGCCCAACGCCCTCGTGATCGCGGGCCCGTATCGGTGGGTGCGCAACCCGATGGCCGTCGCCAGTATCGTGCAGGGGGCAGCCGTCGGCCTGATCCTGTCGTCCTGGGTGGTCGTCGTTTACGCAGTCATCGGTGCACTGCTCTGGAACTACGCCATCCGGCCGCACGAAGAGGCCGACCTCGAGCGCCGGTTCGGCGTCGAGTTCCGGCGCTACCGGGACGCGGTGCGCTGCTGGATCCCGCGTCTGCCGGTCGCGGCGTCCCTGACTTAGTCCGGCGAGCCGGGCCGGGCCGCGAGAACACAGAACTCGTTGCCCTCGGGATCGGCGAGCACCACCCACGGGACGTGGGCCTGGCCGATGTCCACTCGACTGGCGCCCATTGCGACCAAGCGGTCCACCTCAGCGGCCTGATCGTCGGGCACGAAGTCGAGGTGCAGCCGGTTTTTCACGGTCTTCTCGTCGGGCACGGCGACGAACAAGACGGTCGGATGCGCGCCCTCCGCGGGTGCGATCTCCAGCTCGTCGTCGCTCTCATGCAGCAGGGCCCAGCCCAGGGCATCCCGCCACCACAACCCGAGCGTTCGAGGGTCACGGCTGTCTACGACGACTTCTTCCCACTTCAGCGACATGCGCCATAGAGTAGCGCCGACACGGCTCGCTACGCCAGCGACAGGGGCGCGTTCACGATTCGTATCCGATCAACCAGAGCAACCCGTGGCGGTCGACGACCTGGCCATCGGAGGCGCCCCAGGGTTTCGGTGCGAGGGGATCGACGACGGATCCGCCAACCGCGAGTTTGTCGAACCACTCGTGCAGAACGGCCGGGTCGGCTGCCCCCAACAGTGAGAGTCTGACGCCTTCCATCCGAAAGCCTGCTTCCCCCTTGCCGCGTCCGATCCGGCAAGCCCCACCGGGCCGCTCAGCACTCCGTGGGCGATCGAATCCGGCGGGCCGTCGGTGCGGGAGAACTCTCCATAGGTGTGCAGCTGGAGATCTCCGCCGAATACGTCCGCATAGAAGACCAACGCCTCACGCGCGGTGCCGGGAAAGGTCACGTAGAGCTGCGGCGCTGTCATAGGCCAAGCCTACAAAAAACCGCACCCGCCGGGCTGTACTGTAGACCCCATTGCCGTCGCCGAATCAGGACGACGACCCACCCGAGGAGAACCACATGTCGGTCGGCTTGCTCGCCGTTGTCGATGACATTCTGACCGCCGCCCTCAAGGCCAGCGCCAAGACGGCCGGTGTGGTCATCGACGATGCGGCCGTCACCCCGCAATATGTGCAGGGCCTCACGCCGGCGCGTGAGCTGCACGTCGTGGGGCGGATTGCTTTGGGCAGCCTGTTCAACAAGTTCATCATCATCATCCCCTTGGCGCTGCTGTTGTCTGCGTTCGCGCCCGGGGTGCTGCCGTTCCTGTTGATCCTCGGCGGTGGCTACCTCTGCTTCGAGGGGGCGGAGAAGGTCACGGAGTGGTTCGGTGTGCACCACGCCGCGGCCGAGACCGAGTCACGGGACGAGAAGAAGCTGGTGTTCGGCGCCATCCGCACCGACCTCATCCTCAGCACCGAGATCATGCTCATCGCCTTGGCGAGCCTCGATCCCGACTTCGGAATCTGGATGACGCTCGGCGCACTGCTGGTCATCGGTCTGGGCATGACCGTGCTCGTCTACGGCGCGGTCGCCCTACTGGTGAAGATCGACGACATCGGGCTGTCGATGATGCAGAACTCCGCTCGCCAGGTGCGCCGTAGCGGCGCGCGCATCGTGGCCGCCATGCCCGCGGTGTTCAAGGTGATCAGTGCCATCGGCACGGTCGCCATGTTGTGGGTAGGCGGCCATCTGGTGATCACGAACCTCGCCGAGACGTTCTGGCACGGACCCTACGATCTGCTGCACAGCGTGACCCACGCGGTGGAGGCCGCCGGCCCTGTCGTGGTCTGGCTCGCCGACACTGCAATGTCTGCGGTGTTCGGGATCGTCCTCGGGATGCTCGTGGTTGGGATCGTTCTCGGCGTCTCGAGGCTACTCAAGCGCAACCAGCCGGAGAGCGTGGCGCACTAGGCTCTCGCCGCCCCGATACCGGTGGCCACCGACGCAGACGTGGAGCCCGTGGATCCGAGAGCTCCACGCCTGGTCACTGCCGGGGGGCGGCCTCAGTGCCAGAACTCGGCGAACTCCTCCACGAAGGCCCTGCCCTGCTCGTATCCGGCGCGTGCCGCGGGCGGGCGGAGTGACGCATCCATCGCATTCGCGCCGAACAGGTGCTCGGCGGAGACGGACGGAACGATGGTCTCGACACTGCTGCCGCCGGCGCGCAAGTTCTCCACCTGGGCGGCAAGATGCAAGCCCCACGCGGCCGGTGTACGAGATCGGCCACCGAAGGGCGACAGCACCAGCACCCGCGCGTAGCCGGCGGCCAGATCGGCGTTGTCGGCGTTGGACCGGTAGCCCCCGTCGATGAAGGCGTGGTCACCGATGCGGTACGCGAAGCCGCTGGCGCAGCTCGCGGCCACGGCATCCGCCAGTTCGACGTCGCTGTGCCGGTCGAATACGACCGGTTCGCCGGTGTGGGCGTCGACGGCGGTGAGGAGCATGCGCCGGTGCGGCCAGTGTGGGCTGGGCAGCCGGGAGGCGACCGTCGCCCGCCAGCGGGTTTGCGCGGACTCACCGGCTATCTCGGCCAGGTCACGGGCTGCAGCGCCCAGTCTGCGCCGCAGATCGGCCGCATCCTCGGAGTCGGCGATGATCCGGTTCGTGCGCTCCAGGTGGTCGCCCACCGGTCGCACCGGCGTGCGTGCCGGCGTGCGTGCCGGGTCGGCCGCAGCCGCGGCAGGATGCTGCGGTGGCCGGCGCGGCGGCACAGCCGAGAGGATGTCGCCGAGGAGCCGGGCCGGGCTCGCCCCACTGATCTGGGCCGCGGCCGTCGATCCGGCCGAGGTCCCGACAACGAGGTCGGCCCGGGACACGTCCATCCCGGCCTCGGTGAGGGCGGCGATGACGCCGATCAGCCAGGCGTTGCCGGTGGAACCACCACCGCCGAGGACCAACGCGGTTCCGGAGAGGGCGCCCGGCACCGTGCTGGGCGTAGCGAGTGACGTGGGCTGAGGCGTGAAGGACTGATGCGAAGTGGTCATAGTCGTAGCTTTCGGGAAGTGCGAACGGCGCTCCCCGCGACGGCTACGTCAGTCGCGCGATCGTGAACTCCAAGGAACGCCCAGAGTGGACAGTGTGTGCAACGGGCTCACCTCCTCGGATCGTGTCACGTATGAGGAACTCTATCGGTGTCGGCCTGTCCTGCCAACGGACAGTTGTGCTCCCCGACCGGCGCTCAGCGACTGAAGGTGACGTGGATGACACCGCTCTCGGCGACCTCGGAGGTCACCTCGTAGCCGTCTGCGAGACCGTGCAGGCCTTCCCAGAGGCGCGACCCGACGCCGAGGACGATGGGCGTGATCCCGACATGCAGGCGGTCGACGAGCCCGGCGCGGAGGAAGTCCCGCGCCACGCTCACTCCCCCGCCGACCCGGATGTCGCCGCCGCCGGCCAGGGCGCGCGCCTCCTCGAGGGCCTCCTGCGGGGTCATGCTGCGGAAGTCGAACCGCGTGCCGTTCGGGAACTCGATCGATGGCCGCGGAGTGTGCGTGAGCACGAGGACCGGATACGTGAACGGCGGCTCCTCGCCCCACCAGCCGCGCCAGTCTGGTTTGTCCGGGAAGGTGTGCAGGCCGAACATCCCGGCGCCCATGATCTCGGCGGTCACGCCCTCGAAGTAGGCCTGCGCGTAGCGATCGTCGACCCCGGTGGTTCCCTCGCCGGTGTCCTCGTGCAGCACCCGCTCCCGAAAGGTGCGGGTGGCCACATAGGGGGCGACCAGGCGACCCCAGTCCTCACCATAGATGTTCTCCGGCGTCTGATCGGCGGTCGCGCCGATGCCGTCGAGGGAAATGTTGAGGTCAACGCGGACGACCATGAGTACTCCTTGCTGGGCGGACGAGGGCAGTCCTATGATTCGCCGGGGTTCCGGCCGCTGTCAACTGCCGTGCGGGGAGGCTGGCCGCGCGACGTCGACGGCTGGCCGACGCATCGAGGCCGTGACGCGCACGATCGGGCACACCCCGGTCCAGAACGGGCCGGGGTGTGCTCGGTCGAATCAGTAGGACGAATTCACAGTCACTTCGTCGATCGTCCACCATTGGGGTGCCACGCCGGTCTGGGTGATCCGGAGGTACCGCGCGGTGGTCGGGGTGATGGAGATGGGTCGCTTCCAGCCGTAGGCGATGCCGGTGGCTGCCGTCGTCCAGTTCGTTCCATCGACGGAGGTTTGCAGATCGAACCCGCGCGGGTAGTCCCAGGTCGATCCCGATGGCGTCTGCACCGTGACCATGGCCACGGTCTTGTTCGAGCCCATGTCGATGCGATACCATTCACCGCCCGCCATCGCCTGCCCGCTGCTCCACGAGGACGCGTTGACACCGTCGATACCGCCCGCCGTGGATGCCCCGGTCGCCGTCGACGACGCCGTGGCCGTCCACCCGGAGTGGTTGATCGCCACGGGTGAATAGCTGGCGGATCCCGCCGCGTATTTCGACAGGGTCGCCACGAACCGCGCGTTCTGCGTGAAGTTGGCGGTGCTGAATTTGCCCACCTTCGACACGAATGTGGCCGAGTCGTCACTGTTGATGATGGGCACCGGGTTGGCGTTGTTGTAGTACATTCCCCAATACGCAAATCCGTCGTTGGCGGACCCCTTGACCTTGTAGGTCCACGCTGACCAGGAAACGGACTGCGCGTTCAGTCCGGCCATGAAGCGAGACCACACGTCGTCGTTGTAGTACAGGGAGTACTCCCCGTACAGGATAGGCACTCCCGGGTTCGAGAGCTTGGCCGGCAACCCGGCCAGTTCGTTGCTGACGAGTTGGTTCTGGGCGGTCCAGTCCTTCGAATTGGGCATGTCGTACGGGTGATACTCGTACACGACATTCGTCCAGCCGTACGTGGACGGGGACGCGATCGCGTTGAGCCCGAAGAACGCCCCCAGGAAGATCGTGTGATTCGAGTCAATGGCCCGAACGGCGTCGTACAACCGGTCGTAGTAGTCGCTCTTCTGTGCCACGTCATCCGCGTCCTCGCCGTAGTCGATGAGGGGCTCGTTGATGAGGTCGTAGCCGGCCACCCCCGCATTGCCGTTGTAACGCGTGGCGATCGCCTTCCAGATGTCCTCGGTCCAGTTCTGGTACGTAGCGCTGCCCCAGAACCCGTTCGGGTTCGGGCCGATGCGTCCACAACTGCCCCACGGGCATCCCCCGCCGGGCACCGTGTGGAGATCGATGAGCACGTACATGCCGCGAGCCGATGCCTGGTCGATGACCCAGTCGATTTTGGTCCACGGACTGGCCTTCCAGGTGCCATCGAGGTTGAGGAAGGTGTTCCACCCGATGGGCACGCGGATGAAGTTCATCCCGGTCGCGGCGATGTTGTCCAGGTCGCCGGCGGTCAGCCAAGCGTCCTGGTGCGCGTTGATGACAGTCTGCGCTCCGGCGGCGCCGAACCGCGACGTCAGCGAGTTGTTCAATGAGTAGTCGTCGTTGTACAGGCCGGCGGTCAGCTCGCCGATGGACCACCACTGCGCGGCTGTGCCGGTCTGCACGATGCGGAAGTACCGAGCGGCTTGCGCGACGAACGGGATGGTTGTGGCCTTACGCGTGCCTACGCCGGAGGCCACCGTCGACCACGTCGAACCGTTCTTGGACAGTTGCAGGTTGTACCCGCGCGGGTAGTCCTGCTCGTCGGACGAGTTCTTGTCCGTGTCCGTGGTGACGTTGTTCAGGGTGATGAGCGCGCCCATGTCGACACTCAGCGTCTGCCCGTTCGTCTGGGCCGCGCCGGTCGTCCACCGAGTGCCGTTCGAGTTGTCGGCGACATTCCCCGGGGCTGCTCCGACAGACGATGTGATTGCCCAGCCGGCGCGGTCGAGATTGTTGCCGGAGGAGATGGCAATTTCGGCGATCGACCACCACTGAGCGGACGTGCCGTTCGAAGCGATCCGCAGGTATCGACCGCCCTTGGCGCCTTGGAAGTCGGCTTGGATGACCCGGTTGGTGCCGTATCCGCTCGCCACGTGGGTGAATGCCACATTGTCGTACGAGGTGTACACGTCCCAGATGCGGGGAAAATCGTTCGCGGTCGCGGCGCCGGAGTCGAACAGGACCTTGTCCATGTCGACGTTGCGGCCGAGATCGATCGTGTAGGTCTGGCCGGGGACTTGGGCAGCCCCGCTCTGCCAGACGCTGGCGACGTCCCCGTCGAGTGCGAGACCGGGGGTGGTGCCGGCCGCCGTGCCCGATGCCGTGGCGGTGTGCGTTGAATTGTTGAGCACAGGGTCGTTGAAGAGGTTGATCTCTCCCACCGACCACAGAGCGCCGGCGGTCGCGGTCTGGGACACCCGAACGTACCGTGCCACCTGGGGGCTGAATTTCGCACTCGTCACGCCGTCGGCGCCGGGCTGGTTGCCGACGCTCTTCCACGCGACGCCATCGCTGGATGTCTCGATGTTGATGTTGCGCGGGTACTGGCCCGCGTTGTTGGAGTTGTCCACGGACAGGCGGTTGAACAGCGTCGGGGCACCGAGGTCGACCCGGATCCACTCCGAGCCGGCCTGGTTGGCGCTCGTGGTCCACCGGGTGGTCGACGAGCCGTCGAGGGCGGAGCCCGGGGTGCCCGCAGAGGCGGTGGCCGACCAGCCGACGCGGTCCGCGGCGAATTCGCCCAGCGGCGACATCCAGTCTTCCTGCGTGAGCCACCCACCGACGTTCGTGCCGCGCAGATTGACCGTGGCGCCGGTACCCGAGCTCTTCTTGAGCACCGCGCCGTTCGCCTTCAAGAAATCGGAGGCACCGATTGCGGCCGCCTCCGCTTTCATCGGTGGGCTGGTAATCGTCGCCACCAACGCCGCTGCGACGAACGCCGCGACTATCATCTTCTTCTTCATGATCCTCCTTGATCACGGCCAACCGCTGTCGGGAGCCGGCTCACGCGGACGCTCGTCCACGGCGATAGCCTCCCAGAGGAAGCCTACTTTGTCTACTCTTTAAAATAAGTCGTACCAAAAGATTTCGGGCGCGCCGAAAAGCGCGACCCGCGGGCGGCGACTATGCCGGGAGTTGGGTCGCGCGAGGCTTGTTCAACACCGCGTTCAGCGGCAGAATCGCGGCCCCGAGGGCTACAGTGTCGCCGCCGAATGTGCTCGCCGACAGGGTGAACTGGGAGCCGGGACGATCCAACGCCTCGGCCCGGATCGCTGCCTCGATGCGCGGCGCGAGCGTCTCCATCAAGCGCAGACCCACCCATCCACCGATAATCACTCGGTCGGGATTGGTGAGGTTGACCAGGCCGCCGAGCGAGGAACCGAGAATAGCGACGAGCTCGTCGACGACCGAAGCGGCAATCGGGTCGTCGGCATCCGCCGCAGCGAGCAGGTCGCCCACGGCCCGCCAACCGCTTCCCTCGAACACTCCCCCGGCTTCGCGCCACGCTGCGAAGATCGAATCGGCGCCCAGGTAGGCCTCAACGCACCCGTATTTACCACACCGGCAGAGACGTCCGCCGTGCACAATCTTGACGTGCCCCCACTCCCCGGCACTGCTTCGGGACCCGTGGGCGAGCTGACCGTCGCTGACGATCCCCAGACCGACTCCCCGGCCC
Source organism: Cryobacterium sp. PAMC25264 (assembly GCF_019443325.1). Taxonomy (NCBI): domain Bacteria; kingdom Bacillati; phylum Actinomycetota; class Actinomycetes; order Micrococcales; family Microbacteriaceae; genus Cryobacterium; species Cryobacterium sp. PAMC25264. The sequence goes on along the minus strand of NZ_CP080383.1, from coordinate 1,002,506 downwards.
ATCAGAACCACGAGCGCTTCGGCGACGCCGCGCGCCTCACCGTTCCACATCTCAGCCATGGCCTGGGTTTTTGCGCCGTTCTCGGCGAATATCGGGATATCGTGCGAGACCAGGTCGGTGACCGCGATCGCGGGCCAGCCCTGGCTCTGGGCATAAAGCATCTGCTCACCGGAAGGGCTGGTCTCCACGATCCCTGGCAGCCCGAGCCCCAGGCCGACCATCCTGTCCCAGGCGCCGGGATTGCGTGCGCGAAGCGCATCGAGCGCGTCGTCGAGATCCCTGCCGATGACCTGGATCGGCTCGCCGGAGCGTCCGCCGCGGAACTCCGTGTCGATGCGGTTCATCGACAGGTCGAAGAGCTCCATCGCCACACCGCGTTCACCGACATCCGCGCCCAGCAGGTACGCGCCTGCGGGATTCGGCTCGATGAGAGTCGTCGGCCGACCGCCGCTCGATGCCACCGTGCCCGCCTCGAGGACGAGGCCTTCCGCGATGAGCTCCGTGACCAGGTTCGTCACCGATGCGACAGACAGCCCGGACTCTCGGGCGAGCTCCGCCCGGGTCGTAGACCCGGCAAGGATGATGCTGCGCAGAGCCTGCGACCGGTTGCGCTGTCGCACATCGCTCACCGTCGCGGGAGACGAACTCGTCGCGGGGGGTCGGCTGGTCATATGTCCTGAACCTATCAACTTGATCATTCCACTTCCAGTCGTGAGATCGTCGAGGCGGCCGTCGCCACGACGCGGATTCCGCGTTCGGTCCGCTCCACGCGTGTGCCGCCTTCCGCTCCGAGCACCCGGACGGTTGCGGGGTCGACGTGGGTGAGTTCGAATTCGAGCCAATCACCCGGCTCCAAATTCACCACCAGTTGCTCCTCGAGCGCATAGGCCCGGCCGTCGGTCTGTTCGAACGGGTTGGCCGGATGCGGGCCCGACGACGCCCAGGCGAAGTTGACGGCGTCGCTCGCACGGATCCCGTCGATCGTGGCACTGGACGCGGACGAGTAGGACTCGCCGGGACCCCGAACACCGAATCCCCACGCAGGAATGACGACGGGATGCTCACCGAGGAGGGCCGCGACGATGTCGGGATTCCACCGGGCCGTCTCCACCGACATACTGCAAAGCAACCCGTCGAAGATCAGCGCGGCATCGGCCACGACGAGCGACGGGTCCGAGCCGGCCGCGACGACGCTCGCCCACCCGTCCGGAGCGGTGATGGACACGGGCGAGGTGGCTGTTTCCAGCTTCTTCCACGGCCAGAAGTTCCAGCCGATGTTGTGCGATTCGTACATCCGGAAGGCCGTGTACAACCACTCGAGCGTGTTCTCACCCCCCTCCCCCATATAGATGGGCAGCCCGAGCCGGTCGCGCACCTCCAAGAACGGCGCGATGCTCGCGGTGTCGGGCGACGACCAGTACTTGTGGAACTGGAGGAGTGAATTCTGGTCCCAGACCTCGGTGAAAATGCTCCAGTTCGTCGCCCAGTGCACTCCCTCATAGACAATCAGGTGGCCGGGGTCTTCTTCCCGGATGGCCGCGGTGATGTCTTTGTAAAGCTCCACGAGTTCCGCGGCGTACACGTCCTGCCATTCGTTGGGCAGCGGCTCGTTGAGCAGGTCATAGCCCAACACGACGGTCTCGTCGGCGTAGGTACGGGCAAGGTCTCGCCAGAGACGCACCGTGAGCGCGCGATAGGTCTCTTCCATGAACAACTCGGGTTTGTTATTCGGGGAGTCGTCGATGTTGGTGCCGGTTTGACCGCCCGGCGCGCCGTGCAGATCGAGCAATACCCACAGTTGGTGTTTCCGACACCATTCAATCAACCGGTCGATCATGGCATAGCCCTGTTCAAGGGGTGCACCGTCATCACCTTGGATGAGCCTCGAGTTGATCGGCAGACGCACGTGGTCGAACCCGCTCTCGGCGATCCTCTGAATGTCCGCCTCGGTGATGTACCCCGCATAGAACGAGTCCCAGAACCGACTTGCACCGTCCTCCCCCAACAGACGTTTGGTCAGCGCCTCGATCTCTCGGGGCGATTCGGCGCCTGGCCCGAACTTCCACATATATCCCTCGGGCAGCATCCAATTGCCGAGGCCGACCCCGCGCAGCAACAGCTCCCGACCCGAGCCGTCGAAGAGGCGGGCGTCTCTGGCGTGCACAAAGCCGTCGAACGATGCGGGGCGGCGGAAGAACTCGGTGGGATACGCGATGGGCGAAGCAGGGAACACGATGGGTGACTCCATGGGCTATTTCAATCCGGACAGGGCGAAACCCTGGATGACGAAGCGTTGGAAGATGACGAACACGATGAGTATCGGTACGACCATGACCGACGCGGCGGCCATCTGCAGCGACGGGTTGACCGCCAGCTGCTGGTTGAGGAGGGACAATCCCACCGACAGCGTGTACAGCTTCTGGTCACTCGCGATGATCAGCGGCCACAGGAAACTGTTCCAGCCAGCGATGAACGTGAGCACGATCTGAACGGCGAGGATCGGCTTCGACATGGGCAGCACGATCTGCCAGAACGTGCGCCATTCGGTCGCACCGTCGAGCCTCGCGGCCTCGAGCATCTCGGTGGGAATCGTCGACATGAATTGGCGGAAGAGAAAGATGCTGAATCCACCGACCAAGGTCGGAAGGGCTATGCCGATGAGGGTGTTGGTGAGTTTCATCTGGTTGAGGATCAGGTAGGTCGGGATCATCGTCACCTGGATCGGGACCATCATCGTCGCCAGCACGAGGAAGAACATCCAGCGTTTGCCACGGAACTCGAACTTCGCGAAAGCGTAACCCGCCATCGCCATCAGAAGCAGACCGATCATCCCGATCGCGACGACGGCGAGGGTGTTCACCAGATAGCGTCCGAAGTCCAGCTCCGTGAACAGCACCCGGTAGTACTCGAAGGTCGGCTCCTTCGGGAGCACCGACGGAGGGAAATCGGTGGACTCCCGCTGCGGCTTCACCGAGGCGGTCAGCATCCAGATGAACGGAAAGGCCGTGATGATGGCCCCGATCGCGAGCAGCACTCCGATGACAACGGTGAGCTGACGTGACCTCCGTGCGGCGGCACGATCGGTCCGCCGCAGACGCAGACGGATTGCGCGGTTCCTAGTAGTCATCGTCGGCCTTTCGCGCACGGAGCTGGAAAACTGTGATGATGGCGATGATCGCGAAGAGCACGATCGACCCGGCACTGGCGTAACCGAACTGGTTCATCCGGAACCCCTCCTTATAGAGGAAGATCGACACGCTCGTCGTGGCGCCAAGCGGACCACCGTCGGTCAACACGAACGGCTCGTCGAAGAACTGCCCCCAAGAGATGATCGTGGTAACGGTCACGAAGAAGATGGCGAATCGCAGCAACGGCACGGTGATCGAGAAGGTCTTGCGCCATTCACCGGCCCCGTCGAGGGACGCGGCTTCCAGGTAGTCCTTCGGCACGCCCTGGAGCGCCGCGAGGAAGATGATGATATTCAAGCCGGTGCCTCGCCAGACTGCGACGAGAGCCACCGAAAACTTGGCGAGCACGGGATCGGACAGCCACTGCACCTGCTCGACGCCCACGAGCGAGAGCAGGTAGTTCAGAAAGCCGAATTGAGTGTTGTAGAGGTAGCCCCAGATGAGCGAGATCGCGACGATCGCGGTGATAGCGGGAATGAAGTAGAACGAACGCAGCGCCCGGAAGAACGGGTGATCGCTTCGGTTGAGCAATAGCGCAACGGTGAGAGACAGCACGACGACGGCGGGCACACCGACGAGGGCGAAGATGCCCGTGTTCGCGAGCGCTTGCCAGAAGTCGGCGTCGCCGAACAACGTGACGTAATTGTCGACGCCGACGAACTTGACGTTACGGATGTTGGCGAACGCCGAGATATTCATGTTCGTGAAGCTGACGGCGAGAGCGACGAAAATCGGGAACACCCCGAACGTCACCAGCAAGAGCATCGCGGGCGAGACAAAGAGATACGGGGAGAGCCGGTTGCGCATGATCGCTCCTTTCACTGTGGGACTGGGCCTGGCGCGCGAGGGCCGCCCCGTCACCGAGACGGCCCTCTAGCGGCGCGTTAGTCGATCGTCAGGTCCGCAGTCTTGGCGAAGAAGCCGGCCAGCGTGTCGTCGCGGTCGGCGCCAGTGAGGGCGATCGCGTTGAGCGCGTTCAGCAGCTCGGTGCCGACGGCACTGTCCCAGTTCGACACGAGCGGCAGCACCTTCGACGACGCGAGTTGTTCGGTGTACACCGCCACGTTCGGGTCGCTGTTAAGGTCCGCGTCATCCAAGGCTGCGCTGACCGTGGGCAGTTCACCGCTGAGCGAGTACCACTCAAGCTGGGTCTCAGGCTGTGCCAGGTATTCCAGGAGCTCCAACGAGGCATCCTGCTGGTCGGTGTTCGCCCACACTCCGAGGTTCGAGCCGGCGAACAGCGACGTCGACGAAGTCCCCGCCGGCAGCAGGCTCGCCTGCCACTTCCCCGCGAGTTCCGGCGCGCCGTCCGTGATCGCCTTGCCCAGGTATGGGCCGCTCACGAGCATCGGCGCGACGCCGGAGATGAAACCCTGCGTCTGGTCGAAATCACCGTTGGTCGGCACACTGCCGTCGGCATACAGCCCGGTGTAGATGTCGACCGCGTCTTGGAATTCGGGGGTATCGAAGTCGACATTGCCGTCGGAATCGATGACGTCGCCGCCGAGACTCCACGTCATCTCGACCGGCAGCGGGGCGTCCCACTGCGGGATGTAGTAGCCGTACTGACCGCTGCCCCGACTCGTAAGCGTCTTGGCGTCGGCCCGTAGTTCGTCCCAGGTCGAGGGAGGGGCGTCGATCCCATTCTCCGAGAGGATGTCGGTGCGGGTGAACAGAACGCGCGTGTCGCTGACCCACGGCACGCTGACGACCTGTCCGTTGACGGATGTCGCGTCTCCGCTCACCCCAGACGGAAAGTTCTCGGCAGCGAGCCCGGGATAGTCGGCGACAAGATCGTCCAGGGGCAGCAGGGCACCCGCGTCCGCGAAGCTCCGAAGCTTGGAGAGGCCGATCTGCAGCACATCCGGTCCGGCGCCCGAGGCAACCGAGGTCGTCAGCTTTTCGTCGATGCTGTCCCACGGGATGGCAACGACCTCGATCTCCTGCCCGCTTTCCGTGACGAAGGGGCGACGAGGGATTCGAAGTTGGCGCCCGAGTCGCCCATCACCCACACGGTCAGGGGTCCGTCCGCGGCGGCGGTGGGGCTGGGGTCGGAGGCGCAGCCGCCGAGGCTCAGCGCGAGTCCCGTGATGACCACGGGGGCGAGTGCCTTTGTCAGAATTCTCTTCATTGAGGTTTCCCTTTCTCGGTGCAAGTAGTGCGGTGATTGTGGAAGTGGCCGTCTGCGACGGTCGTCTTGACGCCAGCACGTGGGCGGGACTTATTACAAGCTTTATAATAACGTGTGTGTAAACCGTGTCAAGCACATCGGGCAAGACAAGGCCTGAGGCGGCTCCGTACACTGATTCGACGGTCTCGGCTTGCCGAGGCCGGTGGTTCGAACGGCGCCGATCGAACTCGCGATGCCACGCGAGCGCACCCGGGAGGACGACCATATGAGCCGCACGGACGACGCGCCCGCCGCATCCGAGGCTCAGACCGAGCCGCTACCCGGTGGGGCCCGTACCTTCGCGCAGGTGCTGGTCAATACGGCTGTCGCCAACGTCACCACGAGTTTTCTCTGGTTCGCGCTCACCTTCTGGGTGTATCTGGAGACCCGCTCGGTGCTCGCCACAGGCATCATCGGCGGCACGTACATGCTGCTCGTCGCCGTGTTCTCCATGGCGTTCGGCACCATCGTGGACCGGCACCGCAAACACCTCGTGATGGTGTTCGCCGGCGTGGTCACCCTGATCGCGTTCAGCATCGGCGGCGGGCTGTACCTGGTGTTCCCGGAGGCCACCCTGCTCGATCTGGGTGGTCCGTGGTTCTGGCTGTTCAGCGGCATCATCCTCTTCGGCGCGGTGATCGAGAACATGCGCAACATCGCCCTGTCCACGGTGGTCACCCTGTTGATCCCCACCGAGCGGCATGCCAACGCCAACGGCCTCGTGGGCACGGTGCAGGGGCTCGCGTTCATGGTCACGAGCGTCTTTAGCGGGCTCGCGATCGGCCTGCTCGGCATGGGGTGGACGCTGCTCATCGCGATCGGCCTGTCGGCGGCGGCCCTGCTGCACCTGCTCTTCCTGCGCATCCCCGAAGAACAACCGCAGCAGGATAGCGAGCGGCGTCCGCTCATCGACCTGCGCGGCAGCATCACGGCGGTGCGTGCCGCCACCGGGCTGTTCGCCCTCATCATCTTCTCCACCTTCAACAACTTCATCGGCGGCGTCTACATGGCTCTGATGGACCCATATGGGCTCGAACTCTTCCCCGTGGAGGTGTGGGGCATCGTGCTCGGCGTCACGTCGACAGGCTTCATCGTCGGCGGCCTTCTGATCGCGAAGTTCGGGCTCGGCCGCAACCCGATCCGCACGATGCTGCTGCTCGTGATCGTGATGGGCGTGCTTGGGGCGCTGTTCACGATTCGGGACTGGTGGTGGTTGTACGCGGCGGGCATCTGGCTCTACATGGCCCTCATCCCCGCCGTCGAGGCGGCCGAGCAGACGGTCGTCCAGAAGGTGGTGCCGTTCCGCGAACAGGGCCGGGTGTTCGGCTTCGCGGCTGCGTTCGAGTCGGCCGCGGCCCCGGTCACCGCGTTCCTCATCGCGCCCATCGCCGAGTTCATCATCATCCCGTTCATGAACTCGGATGCCGGCCGCGCCGACTTCGGCGCTCTCCTGGGCGACGGCCAGGCGCGGGGTATCGCGCTGGTGTTCCTCATCTCCGGGCTCGTGATGGTGCTCGCGGCCATCGCCGCCTTCTTCACGACGTCCTACCGCCGCATCTCGGCACAGTACCTCGACCAGGCCGACTCGGTTCCCGTCGAGGGCCCGCCGGATTCGACGGCAGAGGCGCAGCTGCGGCACTGAAATCTGGCGGTTTCAGTGCCGCAGAGCCTACGCCCGAGCCGGCTGCAGCAGCCCCTCGAGGCGCTGGTAGCTCGTCTCCATGCCATCGGTCATGCCGGTGGCCAGCACCGCGTCGCGCTGTTCGGCGTTGGCGTAGGTGATCACGAGCGAGAGCAGGGTGCCTCCCTCGACCTCCGTGAGGGTCATCTCGTTGAGCGTGGCCGGGAAGTCCATCCCGATCATCGCCTCGGTCGTGACTGCGCGGTATGGTGCGTCCGACTCGAGCAACTCCCCCGTGAAGCCGAATCGCTCGTCGCCGCCATCCCGCTGCCACTCGTAGCGGTACGTGTCGCCGACGGTGGTCGCGATCTCGCAGATTGGCATCGACCAGCCGTCCGGTCCGAGCAGCCATCGCTTCATCAGGTCGGCGTCGTTGTGCGCCCGCCAGACCTGGTCGACGCTGCCGCGGATGACCCGGGCCACGCGCACCTGGGTATCGGTGAGGATCTCCGCCTGGGCGGCGCGCCTGGTGGCGAAAGCCGCCAGCTCGGCCAGGACCTGGTCGATCTGGGCCATGGCCTCACGGGTGCCCTCGAGCATGCCCATCTCGAGCAGTTGCTGCATTTGCTCGACCGAGTCGAAGTACGACGTGGTCGTCAGACGGCTCCCACCGCTCGTCTCTTCGAACGCGAAATCCATCCGGGTGGCCGGGAGGTCGGTGTTCGGCACGCCCGCCTCGTCGGCGAATTGGTCGATGACTGCGAAGGAATGGGGGGCGTCGGCCGCCGTCCAGTCCCAGCAGCCGTAGTGCACGTCGCCCTCCGGTCCGGTCATCGAATACACGCTGCGGCCACCGGCGTGGGCGTCGTGCCGGAAGAACTTGGCCGGGTAGGTCGGCGGCCCCCAGAACCGTTCGATCTGGCGCGGATCGGTGTAGGCATCCCAGAGCCGGCGGAGGGGCGCCGTGAAGTCGGCGACGATCGTGATCGTGAGCTGGTCGAGGTCTTTCTCGACAGAGGTGACAGGCATGATCTTCCTTTCGGTTAGTCGGTTAGGTGTCGGGTGAAGCCGGTTCGTCGTCTTCGGCAAGCAGAACGTCCAGCCGGTCGATGCGCGAACGCCAGAGCTCTTCGAAGCTGTCGAGCAGGCGCTGCGCCTCACGGATGCGATCGGGATTGCCCCGCACCATCCGCTCACGGCCGCGCGGCTCCTTTGTCACGAGCCTCGCCTCCTCCAACACTGCAACGTGCTTCTGCACCGCCGCGAAGGACATCTCGTAAGACTGCGCCAACTGGGACACCGTGACACCGGTGACCAGCGTGCGGCGCACGATATCGCGCCGCGTCGCATCCGCGAGGGCACGGAAGAGGCGGTTGACGTCCTGATCTGAAAGCTCTGATACAACCATTTGATTGTATGTTAGTCACCGCAATCGAGGCACGCAAGCGGATGCAGCAACATCCTGCCGATGTCGTGTCGCCCATCGTGATCGCGTCAACGGGCTCAATGAAGGAGGAAGATTGGTCGGGTGAAGATTCTCTCGATTCAGTCCGCCGTCGCCTTCGGCCACGTTGGAAACTCAGCCGCCGTGTTCCCCCTCCAACGCCTCGGCATCGAAGTGCTGCCGGTCAACACGGTGAATTTCTCCAACCACACCGGATACGGCGCGTGGCGCGGCTCTCTCATCGCACCCGAGGACGTGCACGACGTGATCCTCGGCATCGAGGAGCGCGGCGTGCTCGACCAGATCGACGTCGTGCTCTCGGGCTACCAGGGCGGCACCGGCATCGGCGATGTCATCGTCGATGCGGTGCAGCGGGTGAAGGCGGCGAACCCCTCAGCCATCTACGCGTGCGACCCCGTGATGGGCAACGCGAAATCGGGATGCTTCGTGGCCCCGGAGATCCCCGTTCTGCTGCGGGATTGGGTGGTGCCCGTCGCGGACGTCATCACGCCCAACCAGTTCGAGCTGGGGTTCCTCACCGGAACGGATCCATCGACCCTGGAATCGACGCTCGACTCCGTGGATCTCGCCCGCGCGATGGGACCGTCGACCGTGCTCGTGACGAGTGTCGAACGCCCCGATCGCGCAGCCGGCACGATCGAGATGCTCGCCGTCGACGGCGCCGGTGCCTGGATCGTGCAGACACCCCATCTGCCGTTCAAGGCGAACGGCTCCGGCGACGTCACGGCAGCGTTGTTCTCGGCGCACTACCGCGCGACCGGCCACGCCGCTGTCGCGCTGGAGCGAACGGCCTCGAGCGTGTTCGATCTGATTGAACTGACGTACCGGTCGGGTGAACGCGAACTCCAGCTCATCGAGGCCCAGGAGTTCTACGCTCACCCGCGGCTGCAGTTCAGCGCCGAGCGAGTTCGCTGACACCAGAGCCGCGCACGGTCCCAGGCCCGGCGACGTCGCCCGCCGCCATCTCGTTGGTCGAGCTTGTCGAGACCAGGTGAGCTGTCTGCGGGCCGGCGCCCATCGCATCGGTTCTCGGTCGGTTGCGGGGCGAGTCCATAGGCCGGCTCGCGGGGTCTCGACAGGCTCGACCAGCGACAGCGACAGCGACAGCGTCAGCGGCGCACGCTGTACCGGTGCTCGGGGCGACCCGTCGAGCCGTAGCGCAGGGTCACGTCCACGTCACCGCGGGTGGCGAGGGCGGCGAGGTGCCGTTGCGCCGTCGCGCGTGACAGGCCGGCGCGGTCGGCGATCAGGCTCGCCGAGGTCTCCCCGTCCTGGAGCAGCTCGATGAGCAGCTTCTCGGTCGTGGACCGCGAGCCGGAAGCCGCTGGGCCATCCCGGCCGTGTAGCACCCGCTGAGCCTTCTCGATGGCGTCCTGATCGAGTTGACGGTCCTCAGCGGCCAAGGTGCGGAACCGGCGATAGGACTCCAGCCGGTCGCTCAGCCGGGCGGGTTCGAACGGCTTGATGAGGTAGTCCAGGGCGCCGGCACGGAGCGCCCGCCGCACAGTGGCGCCGTCCGAGGCCGCACTGATCATGAACGCGTCGACGTCGAGCTCGGCCACAAACGCGATGCCGTCCCCGTCGGGCAGGTAGACGTCGCAGATCACGAGGTCAGGTCGTAGATCCCGCACCGCTGCACGGGCGGCACGCACGCCCCGAACCGGCTCGAGGGCTGTATAGCCGGGGCTGGCGTCGACGATGCCCTGATGCAGGCCGCCGACGCGGAAGTCATCGTCGACGACGAGCACGGAAATAGTGTCGGTCATCGTTCTTCTCCTTGTGCTGGATGGTTCGGTGCGCGCATGACCCCGGGCAGACGTGCGCAGAACACGGCTCCATGTCCGCCTGGGCCGCCGGCATCGGCCAGCCGGACCTCGCCGCCCAGACGCGCCGCAATGTCGCGCACGAGCGGCAGACCGATCCCCCGCCCGTGCACAGCGTCCGGGTCCACGTGTGGGCGCGGCACGTCGCTGAACACCCGAGCTTCATCGGCCACGCCCGGCCCCGAGTCGGACACGGTGATGACGAGGGTGTCGCCGTCGTCGAGCAGTTCCACGTCCACCCACCGGGGCTCTGGGCCGTACACGGCCGCGGTCACGGCGTTGTCGACGAGGTTGGCCAACACGGTGGCCACATCCGCCGGTGCCGAGACGACACCGCGCACCAGGGAGTCCGGACCCACCGTCAGGGCCACACCCCGCTCCCCGGCCTGCGCGGCCTTGGCTTCCACCAGCGACAGCAGGAACGGCTCGGTCAGATGCGCACCGGCGAACGGGCCGCCCGGGGCGCGGGAGGTGTCCAGCACATCGTCGAGGTAGTCCCGGGCGTCGGGCACCCGGCCAGCATCCATCAGACCGGCCGTCACGTGCAGGCGGTTGGCGAACTCGTGCCGCTGCACCCGCAGCGCCTCGGTCATCGAGGCCACGGTTTCCAGACGCTCCGTGAGGGTGACGACATCCGTGCGGTCGCGGATCACCGCGATCACGCCAAGGTTCCGGTTCGCGCGCGATACCGGGTGGGTGTCGATGTAGACGACATGGTCAGCGAGCACGACGGGATCGGCGGCATCCGTTGCCCCACGGCCCGTCAACACAGCGCTCGGCTCACCGGCCAGGGCCGCGATCACCGGGCCGGGCAGGGCGAGATCGTGGATGCGGCGGCCGACCAGGTCGGTGACACCGAGCAGCCGGGCGGCCGTGCTGTTGGCGACGGTCACGACATCATCCGGTCCGTAGGCGAGCACCCCATCCCCCACGCCGTCCAGCACCGCCGCCTGGTTCTGCACCAGCGCCGAGAGCTCCTCGGGCTGCAGGCCGAGGGTGAGGCGTTCGAGGCGCCGGCGGACGATGAACGACACGACGGCACCGAGGGCGAGGGCCACGCCGGCGGCCAACGCCACGCCGCTCAGCAGGAGGGGAAGCTCCTGGAACACACTGCTCGGGGCGAACCCGACGCTCACCTCCCCCACCGGCACCGAGGTGTCGGGGTCGCGCACCGGGACCTTGGCGCGTGCCGACGCTCCCAGGGTGCCCGATTCCCACGACACCGTCTCCCGCCCGGCCAGGGCCTTCGCGAACTCGGTGCTCACCACCTCGCCGAGCATCGTGGGGTCGGGTGGGTGAGACGGATGCCGTGGTCGTCGGTGATCACGATGAACAGCGCGCCCGTGTTGGCCTCGGCCGCGGCCGCGAGTTCGGAGAGCGGCCCGCCACGCAGGCTCGCGTTCGTCGGCGTGCCGGCGTCGGCCGATGCTTGGGCGACACCGGCGCGCACATCGGAATCGGCGGCGACCGTGCGCGCGATCGACAGCGCAGAGGTCTCCGCCTCGGCGCGCAGCTGCTGCACGCCGATTCCCACGAAAACGCCGGTGCAGATCGCGACGACAGCCGTCACGCAGGCGAGCTGGAGCAGGAGCATCTGCGTTGAGAACCGCATCGTCCGCCTCCTTGCGGCGCATCGAGCAGAATGCGCACAAGTAACGATATGCGCAATACGTGCAGCAAAGCGAGATACCGGCTCCGGCGTGTGCGGTCTGTCTAGGCTTCACACTCATCCGCTTCGGCGGAGACCGCCGAAGCGGGATCGCCCGACTCGGCCGCAGCATCCAGACACACGCACCATCCAGACAGAGACAAAGGAGTCGATGTGCTCGTCATACTCGGATTCACCATGATCCTCACCTTCATGGTGCTCATCATGACCAGGCGGCTCACGCCGATGGTCGCCCTCATCCTCGTTCCCACGATCTTCGGCCTCTTCGCCGGTGCCGGCCTGGGTCTCGGCGACATGATCATCGAGTCGATCGGCGATCTCGCCCCGACCGCGGCGCTGCTCATGTTCGCGATCATGTTCTTCGGCATCATGATCGATGTCGGACTCTTCGATCCGCTCATCCGGCTCATCACCCGCTTCCTCGGCAACGACCCGGCCAAGGTCGTTCTGGGCACGGCGATCCTCGCCGGCGCGGTCTCGCTCGACGGCGACGGGTCCACGACCTTCATCATCACGACCTCGGCGATGCTGCCGATCTACCTGCGCCTGGGCATGAGCCCAGTGGTGCTCACCTGCGTGGCGGGGCTGATGAACGGCACTCTCAACATCGTGCCGTGGGGTGGCCCCACCGTGCGGGCCGCGTCGGCGCTCGGCGTCTCGCCAACCGACATCTTCGTGCCAATGCTGCCCTCCCTGGCGACGGGCCTCATCATCGCGCTGGCGTTCGCCTGGTTCCTCGGGCTGAGCGAGCGCAAGCGCATCGGATCGCTCGAGCACTCCCCCGCAGCCCAGGCGGATGCCGCGCCGTCGGCCACCCAGAGCTTCGGGCGCAAGCTCTTCGGCGGCAACCGCATCGTGCGCGGTACGGATGTGCGCCCCGGCGCGGCCGCCACCCTGTCCACCACGGGCATCCTCACGGTGCGCCCGGGCCAGCGGATGCCCGCCGGGCAGACAACCCTGGCCGAGCAGCTGGTGCTGGAGGACGAGCGGGACACCGCGATGGCCGACACCATGCTGAGTGCCGACCGGCCGACACTGCGGCCCAAACTGATCTGGGTGAACCTCGCGTTGACCGTCGCCGTCATGGTGCTGTTGGTGTTGGACATCATGCCACTGGCCTACATCTTCATGGTCGGCACCGCGGTAGCGCTCGTGATCAACTTCCCGAAGCTGCGTGGCCAGGCCGACGAGATCGTCGCGCACGCCCCCAGCATCGTCGGCGTCGTCTCGATGGTGCTCGCCGCCGGCGTTCTGGTCGGCGTGCTGAACGGCACCGGAATGGTCACGGCAATGGCCGACTGGGTCGTGCAGGTCGTGCCGGCCTCGATGGGCGAGTACCTGGCGGTCATCACCGGGGTGCTCTCCATCCCGATGACCTTCTTCATGTCGAACGACGCGTTCTACTTCGGCATCCTGCCCGTGCTCGCCGAGAGCGCGGCGACGTACGGCATCGACCCGGTGGAGATGGCCCGCGCCTCGATCATCGGCCAGCCCGTGCACCTGCAAAGCCCGCTGGTGCCGGCCATTCTGCTGCTCGTCTCGCTCGCCGGCGTCAACCTCGGCGACCACCACAAGAAGGTGCTCTGGCGCGCCTGTGTGGTCTCGCTGGTGATGCTGTTGGTCGGTGTGCTGGTCGGCTCCGTCCCGTTCGGCTAGGCGGGGTCCACTCAACCGACGCAACCGCGGTGGTGTGGGGCGTGCTCGAACCAGCGAGCCGTCACCAGCCACCGCGGGTCGGCGTGTGCCCGTGACGGGCATCGCCGAATGGCTATCTCGGCGCGCAGCCCGAGGAGCTCATTTGACGCCGTCGAAGATCAGACCGAACCGGAGGCCGCGCCGCATACCGGCGTGGCGGCGAGCTAGAGACGCACGCTGGTGGAGACGGCGTGCGTTCCCAGCCGCTCCGCCGCCGAGAGACCGCCGTGCCGGGGCGCGACGTGGGCGAGGATGCGCGTCCAGTGGCTCGCGATCGTGAGAGCGCCACCCTGGGGCACCCTCACGGTGCGGGCACGGGGGATGCGACGTCGGTACCACTTGCCATCGCCGAGGGTGACGGTGGTATCACCGTCACCGTAGATGAGCTTGACGTCGGCCTGGATGTTGCCGAGATCCTTCGTCCACTCGCTGTCGGAGAGCATCCGACGATCGCAGTCCACTCCGGCACTTCCCTGCAGTCCGGCTTCTGTAAGCATCCGGTCGAGGCGGTTGTCGAGCCCCATCTTGACCAGGGCCGGGTCGTCCGGCGTGACGCCCAGCGACCACCGGGTGAATGGGGGTGGCGTGATGCTCCGCAGGGCTGCCGCGGAAGGTGAGGCTGTGTTCACGACCGCGACTTTGTCGACGAGGTCGGGGTATCGGGCCGCCAGCGACAGGGCCACCATTCCCCCCGTTCCCCAGCCGATGACGCCCACCGACCCGTAGTCGGTGTGGCCCGCCGTGCGCGCCGTGCGTTCGGAGAGATCGAGGAACTCCGCCAGATCGTCGGCGCGGTGCTGCACGGTGTGCGGTTCATCATCCTCGTGCGGCGGTGTCGCGCCGTAGCCCGGCCGGTCCAACATGACCAGGTGCACACCCCACCGTGCCGTCGCTGTGGGGTCCGGGTCGAACTCGCCGGCGCCGGGGTCGGATGACAAAGCAGAACAAGGCGGCGAGCGAGTGGATCGCCAGCGGCCGACATGCTGATCGTGCGACCCGACGTGAGAGCGACCACGTGATTGGCCATGTGGTACCGATCCTTCCGACTGCGAACAATGGATGGGCTTCTTACGGCAAACGTATGTCCAGTCAAGGTTAAAGGGCCATGCCGTGAGTAACAGAATCGGCGAGCCATGACGGTACCGCCGATCCCGGCGCGCGACTCCGTCCACCAATGACAGCAAGGCCGTCAAGCCAGGCCACACATGGGCGAGCTGTTGACTATTGCCCCGGCAGCCCCGCGTCATGCACGGTGCGGGCGACCTGCACGCGGTTCGTCACCTCGAGCTTGGCGAACACGTGACCGACGTGCGTCTTCACCGTCGCCACGCCCATGAACAGGTGGGCCGCGATTTCCGCGTTCGACAGGCCGTGCCCGACCTCGTGCTGCTGGTGTGGCAGGGCGTCGCGTTCGGGCTCGCATTCCTGAGCACGCCCGTGGCCATCGTGGCCTATCTCGCGCTGCCGACCGTGTGGACGGTGCTGACCCTCACCATCGAATCGCTGCGCGGGCCGGCGGAATGGCTCGACGTGAACCAGACCCTCAACGTGCTGATGATGGGCGCGATGACCGCGGATGATTGGCCCCGCCTGGCCGTCTCCCTCGTGGTCTGGCTCGCGGTGCCGCTCGCATGCGGGCTGTGGCGCACGGCCCGGCGGGAGCCGTGAACGTGGCCCCGCTTCTGGGGCTGCGTTGATACCGTCATCAGTCCGGTGATAAGCCAAGCTCGGACTATGCAGTTCCCGAGGCCTGGTGACCTCAAGCCTTGTCGTCCACGGTGGGATGCGACCGGAAGGAGGCACCAGATGTTCCTCACCCACTCGCTAGGATTCCGCACCGATCTCATGCTCTTGGCGCTGCAAGGCAGCACGATCACCCGGCAGTCGGACCATCTTGTCGTCCGCACCCCCGCGAACCCCGACTTTCACTGGGGAAACTTCCTGCTGTTCGACCGCCCGCCCGCTCCCGGCATGGCCGCTGCCTGGCTTGCCCAGTTCGGCCACACGTTTCAGGGTTCATCGCATCTCTCGATCGGCATCGACGGTACGGATGGTGCGGCGGGCGACACCGCGGAGCTGGCCGCGGCTCACCTCGAGGTCACGAGGTCGGTCGTCTTGACGCTGTCCGAGGAAGCGCCGCTGCGACCGTCACGGGCCACTCCAGGTGCCATTTTTCGCCCACTCGATGCGAACGACGATGACGACTGGGCTCAGGCCGGGGCGCTCAGGCAATCCAATGCCGCCGATATCGCCGGATACGCCGAGTTCACCGAGCAGAGACTCGGTTCGATGCGCGCACTGCAGCGGGCGCACCATGGGTCCTGGTTTGGTGCGTTCCTCAATGGACGAATGGTGTCCGGACTCGGGATCTTCACCGACGGAAGCGGAACGGCGCGCTATCAATCGGTTGATACCCACCCGCGTTTCCGTCAGCGCGGATTTGCCGGCACGCTGGTCCACGTCGCCGGTCGCTATGCCCTCGAGCACTTGGCGGCCACGACCCTCGTCATCGTCGCCGACCCCGACGAGCCGGCCATCCAGCTCTATCGGGCCCTGGGCTTCGCGGACACCGAAATCCAAACCCAGTTGGAGCACGTCGCGCCCTAACACTGCCCTGCAGACCGCCTACGGATACCGACCCGGGCACGACCCACAGCGCCCAGATCCAGCCGACAGGCCGCGCCGAATGGCTCTACCCCAGCGGGGTGCATCGGCTGAAAGCCGTTCACACCACCGAATAGAGGATCCAGACCAGACCGAACGCCATGAACCCGATAACCGTGGCGAGCACGCTCCAGGTACGCAGGGCGAGCGACGTGCTGAGACCGAGGAACCAGCTCACCAGCCAGAAGCCCGAGTCGTTCACGTGCGAGAACGTGATGGCGCCGGCGACAATGGCCACGGTGATGCAGGCCAGCGAGATCGGGTTGGTCTCCCCCGACGCCAGGATTGCACACAGCCCGTGGAGTGCCGCGACGAGCTACTGCGAACGGTGAAACCGGGTTCGCTCCTCGGCCTCTCGGGCGAAGGTGAGGTAGCAGCTTGCCGTCCAGGTATAGGCGCGGTCGCGCAGGCCTTCGCCCGTGAGAGCGTCGAAATTCTCGGCAAACCCCGAACGCTCGCACAACCCTCGAAACCGTTCGCTGATCAGATCGGCGAGCCCGGTCTGTCCAGCCCGTCGGAGGCCGTCTTCGATGATGGCGGTCGAGGGTGCCCAGATGGGCCCGCGCCAGTAGCCGTCGGCCTCGTACTCCTCGCTGTCGGTCAGCTGCGTGGCCGGACCGAATTCCGTGACGTGCCGAGAGATCCGCGCGGACAGTTTCTCGATGATGCTGCCGGGAAGGTGAGCGGCGGCAACGACAGGGAGGGTGTTCAGCAGCGAGGACGTTTTGCTGAGGCGCCCGCTGGTGGCCGCCCTCGCCACGAAGACGTCACCGTCCCACAGCTCGAGCAAGGCACTTTGCATGGCCGCGGCCTCACGACGCCATTCGTCAGTTTCGCTGTCACGTCCAAGTTCCACAGCCAGTTCGGCGAGCACGTCGAGTTGCACCACGAGGAACGCCGCAAGGTCGGGTGCCTCGATGACGCGGTCGTGGTCGAACGTCGTCGAGTTGTCCCAGCCGCTGTCGTTGCCATGGTGGTAGTGCGGCAGCACATGCCCAGGAACCCGCCTGCTGTCGAGCCAGAACCGGGTCCATCGTACGAGCGAGTCGTAGACGTCGTTCAGGGTCTGCTGGGAGAGCGGCAGCTCGAGCGTGGCGCGAAGCTTGCGAAATGCCCACCCGTGAATGGGCGGTTTCACGAAGTTGTAGAGCACCTCCGAGTGGGTGATGGAGTCGGGAAGTGCGCCCGCCGCATCCTGGAAGTCGAACACGACGAGGAACTGGTCGATGGCCTCCTCGGGAAGTCCGGGCGCCAGTGCCAACGCGTTGAAGCAGTGATCCCAGCTCCAGACCTTGTCCATCCAGTGTTTCGACATGAAGATCGACTCCCGGGTGAGAAACCCGCTGGGTGAAACGGTTGCCGACCAGAGCACGTAGCAGGCCGTGGACACCCCGGGGGTGCGCTCGCTCCGCCACGATGCGATGCGCTCGACGTAGTGATCGAACTCCGCTGCGACGCCCGCGGCAACAACGTCGAACGGCTCGGTGTGCCGATAGGGTGCGCGCGCGGCGTCGAACTCCTCAATGGCGATCTCCCAGTCCGGCCCGCTCATGGTCACGGCGCGTTTGCCGGCGCCCAGGGCTTCCGCCCCGGTGATCACGACGGTGCCGGACACTGCCGTGATCCGGTACCGGCGGCCCGTCTCGTACGACGTGAAGACGGCCGCACCGTCAATCGGGTCGGTGTAGAGGTAGGTTCCCGTGAACGGGGTCAGCTCGGTCGTCGCATCCGCAAGCCGGAGCTCGGCGGAGCGGCCGCGGAGCCGCAGCACACTGTCGCCCTCGAAGACCGCCTCGATCACACCGGTCGGCGTCGACCAGCGCAGCGTCGTCGGCGTCGCCTCGATTGTTGCTTCGACGGGTAGCCCGTGCTGCAGCGGCTCAAATACGAGAATCGCGTGCATGCCGGTCTGATGGGAAACCAGATGCAGCTTTTCGCGCACGGTGTGAAGCGCCACCACCGGTGAAATGTCGAGCCACGATCCACGCCGGCTGAACGGGATGTCGCGGATATCGAACGAGGTTGCTGAAGGCGCTGTCACGGGATGGGTCTCCTGGAGTGGATGCCCCGGGATGCGCTGTGCCACTGCACTCAACGCACCGCGGGGCGGGTGGTCAATCGGTGGTGGAGGCCACCGGGAGGAAGATGCGCATCGTGGCCGGGCCGCGCTCGGCCCACCGGTGGTAGGGCACGAATGTGAGCTCAACCGGCCTCGAATCTAAGCTGTGTGGCCGGGTCGGGCCGAAGGGAAGCGGCCCGGTTCCCGGCGATTTCGCGGCAACAGTGCCGTGGGCCTGAGCCCCGTCGGCGTGCGCGGTCAGCCCGAGATCGGGCTGAATCCACACCTCCTCGATGCGTACATCCGAGGGTAGATCCGTCGATTCCACGCACAGCACGAGAGGTCCCCGTTCCACGGCGACCGTGTCGCGCACGGCGTCGATGCGGGCATCTGGCCACGTGAGCCGCGGAGCGAGGGGCAACTCCAGAATGACCTCATCGCCTGGTTCGAACGTGCGTCGGATGTCGGCCCACCCGGGCGCGACGCCGATCGCGTCGTCGCTGTTCAACGCCAGTGTCGCAGTGTCGGCCCAGCCGGGAATTCGTAGCCGAAGTCGGGACTCGGCCGTGGGCGCAGTGAGGACTCGCACGCGCACCGTGCCCTCATCGGGGTACCGGGTGTCCACCTGCAGCACGAAACCGCCCGCTCGGATTTCGCCGGCAGCGTACTGGAGCACCACGATCCCGCCGTTGTCGATGGCAGCGACGTACGAGCCCAGCGATGAAATAGTGCGGGCGACGTTGGTGGGGCAGCACGAGACGTCGAACCACGGCGCGCGCACCCCGCCCTCCGCCCGGTTGTTGACTCCGTCGCTTGCGCTCGCGCCAGGCTCTCGCTGGTGCAGCGGATTGGCGTAGAAGAACGATTTGCCGTCCTCGCTGGGCGACGTGGCCACGACATTGAACAGGGTCCGCTCGATGAGATCTGGGTAGCGAGAGTCGCCCGTCACCAGGTACAGCCGCCAGGCGAGCATGACCGAACCGACCCCGGCGCAGGTCTCGCAGTAAGCACGGTCGGCCGGCAGCTCCCAATCGTCGCCGAAGCCTTCATCCTGGTGCCGTGAACCCATGCCTCCAGTCAGGTAGGTGCGGCGGGCGACCGTGTTCTCCCATTGCCGGGTGACGGCGTCGCCCAGCTCCTGATCACCGGTCTCGGTGGCCACGTCGAGGGCTCCGGACGCAAGGTAGAGGGCTCGCACGGCGTGCCCGCGCAGCACGGTGGCCTCCCGCACGGGGATGTCGTCTTGGAAGTACTCGGCCGACAGGAGCGGCCGGACCGGGAGCGTGCCGTGTCCGCGCCTTTCGATGAACAGGCGGGCCTGCTCGAGGTATCGAGGTTCGCCGAACGCGCGTCCCGCTTCCACGAGGGCCACCTCGATTTCGGGGTGACCGCAGAGCTCGTTGCGGCCGTCGGCCCCGAATTCCTCGCAGACCTGGTCGGCGGCTCGTCGTGCGATGTGAACGAGTCGATCGTCGTGCCCGGTGCGCAGTCGTGCCACGGCGGCCTGCAGCAGATGGCCGGTGTTGTAGAGCTCGTGGCCCATCGCCATGTCCGAGTACCGTGACGGCAGCCCCGGATGTCCGTGCGCCGTGTTCACATAACCATCGTCGTCTTGGGCCGCGCCGACCCGCCCCACCAGGGTCTCGAATGCGGCGGTCAGCGCCGGGTCAGGGCTTCGGCCGAGCTCCCACGCCATGGCCTCGAGCAGCTTGTAGATCTCCGAATCCGAGAACTGCCATCCGGGCCGGGTCACCGTGGTCTCACTACGCGCGACACGATCGAAGTTCTCGATCCAGCCCAGGCGCTCCATCCAGTCCAGGCAGTGTCCCAGGGTGGCTTTGGCATTGACCGCTTGACGACGACCCCAGAAACCCGCGGGGTTCAGGCTCACGTCGGCGACGCCGACCCCGTGGCGGGTGCTCGTCGCGGGTTCCACCGGGCCAGCCATCGGCCGGAGGATTTCGGATGTTGGTGTGGCGGTCAGGGTCACAGGGTCAATCCTTCACTGCGCCGGCGGTGACGCCGGCGGCTACGTAGCGCTGGGCGACGATGAGCAGAATCGCGGCCGGGATGGAGGCCACGACGGCGGTGGCCATGATGGCGTTCCATTGGGTGGTGTTGTTGCCGATGTACGAATAGATCCCCAGGGTGACCGGCTTCAACGCCGAGTTTCGGGCCAGGGTCGAGGCAAAGACGAAGTCCGACCATGCCCAGAGGAAGGCGAACAGTGCGACCGTGATCGCGGAGTTGCGGCTGAGCGGCATCACGACAGCGGTGAAGGTGCGCCACGCATTGGCACCGTCCATTCGCGCCGCCTGGAGCAGCTCCCGCGGCAGACCGCTCATGAAGGCGGTGAACAGCAGCACGCCGAAGGGAACGGCGACCGTCGAGTCGGCGAGGATCAGTCCCCACACGCTGTTCAGGAGGCCCAGTCTCACGTAGATGGCGTAGAAGCCCATCGCCATCACGACGCCGGGGATCATCTGCGCCACCAACAACACGAAGTTGAGGGTGTGGCCGCCTCGCAGGTTCAACAGCGAGATCGCGTAGGCGGCCGGAGCCGCGATGATCACGGTCAAGGCCACGCAACCCAGCCCGATGAGCAAGCTGGTGCCGAGGTTCGGCAGTTGCTGCCGCAGCACCTCGGCGTAACCGTCGAGGGTCGGATCAACGGGGAAGAGGTGGGGCGGGCTGAGCCGCAGGTCCTCGGTCTTCGTGAACGACACGTTGATCATCCAGTAGACCGGGAACAGCATCAGAGCGGTGAAGACGACGCCGAGCGCCGTCTTCCACGCGGGCCGGCGGGCGGTCATGAGTTCTCCTGACGTCGCTGCATCCTGAGGTAGACGAACCCGAAGATCAGCGCGATAACGATGAGGATGTTGCCCACGGCGGCCGCGGGCGAGAGATCGGGCTGGCCGGTTCCGAAGGCTTCACGGTACGACCAGATCGCCAGTGTGGTGGTGGAGTTCGCCGGACCACCACTGGTCATGATCCAAATGATGTCGACCACCTTCAAGGTGTAGACAAGACCTAAGAGCAGGGTGATCGCCGACACCGGGCGAAGGAGCGGGAAGGTGATGCTCCAGAACTGACGCCATGGTCCCGCACCGTCCAGGGATGCCGCTTCGTACAGATCGGCGGAGATGTTCTGCAGGCCGGAGTAGAGGATGACGAGGTTGAAGGGAATTCCCAACCAGATGTTGGCGATGATGACGGCGATGAGTGACGTGTCGGGCGATGTCAGCCAGTTGATCTGACCGATGCCGAAAGTCTGCAAAACGCGTTGACGATGCCGTTGTCGCTGTTGAGCATCCACGACCACGCAGAGCCCGAGACGATCAGGGGCAAGAGCCACGGCACGAGGAAGAGTGCTCGGAGGATGCCGTTCAGGCGGAAACTGCCGCGGAAAAAGACCGCCAGCGCAAGCCCGAGCGCATATTGGAAGATCAGCGAGCCGAAAACGAAGACGACGGTGTTCCAGGACGCCTGCCCAAACAGCGGCGAGGTGAAGACGTCGATGTAATTCTTCAGCCCGACGAATTCGGCGTTTCCCTGCACAAAAGCTCGCACGTTGTAGTCGTGGACGCTGAGGTCGATGCTGCGGATCAGCGGATACGCGTAGAACACGAGCAGGTAGACCAGCAGCGGTGCCGCGAACGCGACCGCCACCCATCGAGAGCCGCTACGTCCGCCGCCCTGTGGACGCCGGGGGCGAGGGGCGCCCGGCGTGGGCTCGGGAGCCGGCAGTACAGCCGGCGCCGCGGAGAGTGTCATCATGATTCCTTCGTTAGAGGCTCAGGGCGCCTGGAGCCCACGGATCAGGAGCCCGGGGCGGGCCTGCGCCCGCCCCGGTACCTCGGTGTTACTTTCCGTCGGTCGTCGACAGGGCCGCCTTCTGAGCGGCGGCCAGCGCGTCCTGGGGCGATGACGCACCCGAGAGGGCGCTCTGAACCGCGGTCCACAGCTGCTCGGAGATCAGCGGGTAGTTGGTTCCCAGGTTGTCGCTGGTGCGGCCCTTCGCAGCCTTGACGGCCGAAACCCAGGTGTCGAGCTCCGGGTGCTCTTCAAGCAGCTGGTCTTGACCGTCGCTGGTCGGCGGGATGTAGTAGGCGAAGGTGTTGGCCGTTTCGACGAAGCCGTCCGGGGTCGTCATGCAGTCAACGATCTTCTTCGTCGTCTCGTAGCGTGCGGTGTCCTTCTGCACCGGTGCGGTGATGAACTCTCCTCCAGTCGGGGCAGGAGCAATCCCGGAATCGACGGCGGGCAGTTCGATCACGCCGGTGGCGAAGGACTGCTCGGCGGCGCTGTTGACCTGCCACGTGCCGTTCTCGGCGAAGGCGAAATTGCCGGTGATGAACTCCTCCCAGCTGGTGTTCTGCGAGTTGCCGATCACCGACTGCGGGGCGTAGCCCTTGTCGACCCAGTCCGTCCAGAGCGTCAGAGCGCTGACAGCCTCGGCGGAATCCAACTCGGTCAGATCTGCGCCGGAGCCCCAGAACCAGGGCAGGAACTGAAAGGATCCCTCTTCGGTGTTGATGCCCGCGAAGGTGATGCCCTTGTTGCCGGCTGCAGTGACCTTGGCGAGGGCATCGGTCAGCGCCGCCCAGCTCGTGATGCTGGCGGGATCGACTCCGGCAGCCGTCAGGATGTCGGCGTTGTAGTACAGGGCGAGCGTGTTGGCGCCGACCGGCACTCCGTAGTCCTTGCTGTCGAGCTCCCCCGCGGCCAGCAGGTTGCCGTCGACGGCCGATGTGTCCAGCCCGAGTTCGTCGGTGGTGGTCAGCATCCCGGTGTCGGCGAGCGTGGAGACAGCAGGGTTGTCGAGCAGGATGACATCCGGAGAGGTGCCTTCCTGCGCGGCGAGCAGCGCCTGATTCGTCAGCGATGTCGTGTCGTAGGCGGTGCGTTGGATGGTGACTCCGGCATCCGTGCCACAGGCCTGCACCCGGTTGGCCCAGTCGGAGCCCTCCTCGTGCTGGGGATACGGGTCCCACCAGGTGTAGGTGCCCCCTGCTGCATCAGTCGACGCGGCATCCCCCGCGCTGGAGCAGCCCGCGAGGGCTCCGAGCGCGATAGCGGCGACGGCGATGGCGATGGGCTTTTTAAACGCGGTGCTCAACATGTGTTCCTCCTTGAACGTGTCCGGGATACCGAATCTCTTGGTGTTGGTCAGTGACGGGTCGGCGGTAGGCCGGTACTGCCGCGGTCGTCGATGCGTGGTGTGAGCAAATCGACGATCGGTGTGGCCGCATCGGAGGTGCTTTCGATGCGGGAGATGAGGCGCTCGACAGCCCGCCGCCCGAGGTCGTCTGCGGCGCTGTCGATGGCGGTGTAGGGAAGCGAGAAGGTGCGGGCGAAATCGTCGGAATAACGACCGATGACAGAGATGTCTGCCGGGGCCGACAAGCCTCGGGCGTGCAGCACGCTCGGCAGTGCCGCTGCCGCAGCCTCATTGTTCAGCAGCAGACCGGTGGCGCTGGGGTGAGCGTCGAGAAGTCGGGCCAGTTCCGACCCGATCTGCGGCTGGCTCGATGGCGCAAAGTGATGGTGGAGTTCCACCCCGAGTTCGGCCGCCCGATCCTGCGCGGAATTTGCCAGCCGTGACACGTAAGCGCCTCCACGCTCGAGCACGTGCTCGGGCTGGGAGACCAGGATGAGGCTCCGGTGCCCCAGCGCGTGCAGCGTCTCAACCATCAGGCGCCCCGCGGCCGCGAAGTCGAGGTCGAAGACGTCGATGCCGCTCGGGTCGCCGGGCAGACCGACCAGGGCGCCCGGTTGCGCAGCATCGCGAAGGATGCCGAGCCGGTCGTCGTTCTCGGCGACGTTGAGCAGAATGAAGCCGTCGACCATCCGTGAATCCGAGATACGCCGAAGCGCTGAGACGCCATCCTCATCCGTGAGCAGAAGGGTGTCGTAGCCGCACTCCCGTGCACGATTGGTGACGCCGAGAATGTACTGCAGCATCGCCGGTGCGAATTCGTCTTCGAGGAACCGAGCCAGTAGGCCGATCACCTTGGTGTGCGATGTCGCCAGCGCGCGCGCTCCGGCGTTCGGTGTGTAGTCCAGACTGCGCACGGCCTGCTCGACCTTTTCGCGCACCTCAGCGGAAATGGATCGTTTGCCGGAAAGCGCGTAAGACGCGGTGCTCCGTGACACGCCCGCGACACGGGCCACGTCTCCGATTGTTGCCATGAGGTCTCCATCGACGATGTTTCGAACCGGTTCGACTCGAACCGGTTCGACAGTAGCAAATCGGCGCGGACCACGCAACAGAAATTTGTAGCGCCAAGCAGAATTGCCCTAGCTCCGGCGTGCGAGCCCGCCTACAGTGGGCACCGCAGAGCACCTTGTCGGCTGCCTGAGGCGAGGTGGGGGCGCTCCGCGCCAACCGTCACCCAGGGAGGGAGCCGTTCATGCACAGCAGCTGCTACTCCGGCCCGGCGGACTGACCATGGGCTCAGTCATCGGGGATATTCTTCCGCTCGCGATCGGGATCGCCATCAGCCCTATCCCCATCATCGCGGCCATCCTGATGCTGCTGTCCCCCCAGGCGCGAGGCACCAGCATCGGATTCCTCGCCGGCTGGCTCCTCGGCATCATCGTCGCCGTCGTGCTGTTCACGCTACTGGCGTCGATCATCCCAAACGATGACCCCAATGCATCCGCGCCCATTTCGGGTGTGATCAAGATCGTTCTCGGCGCCGCGTTGCTCCTGCTCGCCCTGCGCGAGTGGCGCGGGCGACCGACCGGTGACGCCGAGCCGGCGATGCCGAAGTGGATGGCCGCCATCGGTTCGATGACGCCCGCGCGCGGCCTCGGACTGGGTTTTCTGCTGTCGGACCTCAACCCGAAGAACCTCCTGATGGGTGTTGCCGCGGGTGTCACTATTGGATCCGGCGGGCTCACCGTCGGTGAAGACGTTGTGGTGATCGCTCTGTACACGGTGCTCGCTTCGGTGACGGTAGCCGGCCCCGTCATCGCGTACCTCGTCGCGTCCGCGCGGATGGCCGGTCCTCTGGAATCCCTCCGCCGGTGGCTCCTGCACAACAACGCCACCGTCATGGCCGTGCTGCTGCTGGTGATCGGGGTCGTGCTGATCGGCAAGGCATCGGGAGCTTCTAACCTCCCCACCCGGCTGATGGGCCCATCGATCGGTGAGTTACGACTCCGAGGGCTCCATGGGCAGTTCGGCTCCGTAGTTCCACGACAGGATGGCCGGCTGCTCGCGGTAGTAGCTGAGCACGGAGACCGATCCGGCGTCGAGGGTGATTTGAGCGCCGAAGCGAGGGGCGAGCCTCAGGTACACGGCGGTCAGGATGCGCAGGAAGTGGCCGTGCGCGATCAGGGCGACATCTCCCTTTTCCATCGCCGGCAGCACCCGCGTGAGCACCCGGGATGCGCGGGCGGCGACCTCTTCGACCGTTTCGCCGGGCGTCTCTCCACGAATCACGCCGTGGGTGAAGGCGCTCCAGTTGTAGCCGAGTTCCTTACGGATCTCGCGCGTCGTGCGTCCCTCGTACCCGCCGTAGTCCCACTCCACGAGGAACGGGTCGACCTCGGCGTCCAGGCCTGCGAGCTCTGCAGTCTGTCGCGCGCGCTGGAGGGGCGAGGTCAGCACGAGCGTGAAATCGTAATCGGCCACCAACCGGCCCGCACCGCGAGCGAGGTCCTCGCCTCTGGCAGTGAGCGGAACATCCGTGAGGCCCGTGTGCTTGCCACTCTTCGACCACTCCGTCTCACCATGACGCAGAAGAATCAGCTTGCCGGAGGGGTTATCCGGGGCGGGGCGGTGGGGCAGCGGATCGATTGTGAGCATACGGCAACAGTAGTTCGAGCAACGGCTTAGTGGAGCTTTTGGGCATCGAAAACCACCGATCAACGTTCTGTGGGCGTTCCATCCGCGGCCCACGCCACCCCCAAGGCGAACAAGGTCGACACGCCGTATTGCTCCATCGCCGCCGCAACGCGACGCCGACCCGTTCGCGGATTGATCCCGAGCCTGCGAGAGGCCGCGTCGAGGGTGACACCCTGCCTCATCAGCGCCAGAAGCGGCACCCACGGCTGTTCCACCCCGCCGATTGGCTCACCGCGACGCCAGAGCTCGCGGAACAGGCTTCGGCCCAGCTCGGCAAGGGCCGCGCTCCGAACCCCGACGACACTGGTTGGCCACCCCTCGCCCCAGTCGATCGGTAACGCGAGCACCTCTCCGTCGATCCAGAACCAACTGGGCAGGTCGTCGAGAAGGCGGAACTCCACCCCGACGGCCGCGTAGCGCGCGGCTATCGCCACGAGGCGGGTGTCCTCTGCCAACGAACGCGGCACAAGGGCTCGCACCGACCGCAGGCCGGCGAACACCTCGGCGAAACGACCGGCGCGCGCGGGATCGCTCTGCAGGTAGCGCCCGAGGTCCGGAAGCACTGCCCAGGCGGTGTCGCTCTCGTCCCGCGCAATGTCGTACCAGAGGTCTTCTGCCGCCTGCGGCCCGTGACGCACGAAAATGGGGACGAGATCACCGGATGCCTCGCCCACAGCCCAGTGCCGCAACAGAGCCGGCAGCTCGGCAACGAGCGTCTCGATGCGCGAGGCGGCCTCGCTCGCCGCCTGCTGCAGCGCACGCACCTCCTGCTGCACAACATCGGCCGTCCACAGTGCCGGCGTCGCGTACGCAATCGTGTCATCGCGAACCGAGATCGCACCGGCCCGCGCGAGCCGCGCAACGGCGTCGGCGACCTCACCCGTATCCGTGTGCGCCGTGGTGGCCAGCGCCGCCACGGTTTCCGGGCGGCTGCGGTAGATCAATTCGAGAAGAGCCCTGTCATCCATGTCCGCCTCCGAGCGCGCGTGAGCACCATCATGGCGCAGGTGACCGCATCCGGACGCCCTCTTGAGGCCATGACCGGAAGCGGAGGTTGGCTGTCCGCTTGTGTCCAGGCACACTGCTTCTTATCGAGACCAAAGCTCATAAACGACGGGAGCCAACGACATGACCGGCATGAGCAGCAGCAACCAGGGCCGTATCCGTGTTGTCGCCGTGTCGATGGCGGCAGCACTCACTCTGGGAATCACGGCATGCACCGCAGGCGCGACCGCTGAACCGTCGTCCTCGACAGGTCTCGCCGTCGCCCTCGGCGAAGCGCCCAACCAGGACGTCGTCGATCTCTACACGGATCGCGACACGGCCGTGTCCGCGGCCGTCGATGCGCTCCCCCAGCTCATCGAGAAGGCCCTCGACCAAACCGGAGTGCCCGGCGCGCAAGTCGCGGTCGTCTCGAACGGAGAGGTCGTGTTCGAAGAGGGATACGGCGTGCGGGACGTGACGACGCAGGAGCCCGTGGACGTCGGCACAGTGTTTCAGATCGCCTCGTTGTCCAAGCCCCTCTCGTCGAGCGTTGTGGCCAAAGCGATCACCGACGACCCTGCTCTGTCCTGGGACGATCCGGTCAAGGATTACCTCCCCGACTTCGCGCTGAGCGATCCATACGTGACCGGCCATGGCAAGATCGCTGACTTCTTCTCGCACCGCACCGGCATTCCCACCGGTGCGGGCGATGACCTCGAAGACATCGGCTTCGATTCCGACTACATCCTGGCTCACCTGAACCAGGTTCCCCTAGCCTCGTTCCGCGACACCTATCAGTACTCCAACTTCGGCCTGACGGTGGGCGGCGAGGCTGTCGCGGCGTCGCGCGGGCAAACGTGGGCGCAGACCGCGCAGGACCTGTTGTTCGAGCCGCTCGGAATGACGTCGACGACCACCCTCCATGACAACTATCTCGCCGCAGACGATCGCGCGGCCATGCACGCGCGCACCGGAGACGGCCAGTACGAGCAGCTGTTCGACCGTGACGCTGATGCCGAGGCTCCGGCCGGCGGTGTTGCCTCAACTGCCGGCGACATTGCGAAGTGGATGACGATGGTGCTGGCCGACGGGGAGGTGGGCGGAGCCGAATTCATCGACCCGCTCGTGCTGGCACAGACCTATTCCGCACATTCGATCACCGGCGGCGACGCCCAGAACCTCTCGTCGCGCACATCGCACTACGGCTTCGGCACGAACGTGGGCTCCACCGTAACCGGCCGCGTCAGCATCAGCCACTCCGGTGCATTCGGGTGGGGTGCCGCCACCAATGCCACGATGATCCCCGATCTGAACCTCGGGATCGTCGTGCTCACGAACGGAGCGCCGTCGGGAGTTCCGGAAGCGATCGTGTCGGAGTTCGTCGACCTCATTCAGTTCGGTGCGGAGACGCGACCCTGGTTGGACCTCTGGCCCAGCGTCTTCGCGCATTTCTCCGACCCGGCGGGTGACCTCGTCGGCGAGGAGGCTCCCACAGATGCCGCACCGGCAGGTGCGGCCGGAGACTACGTCGGCACATACACGAGCCCCTACTTCGGCGACTTCGTGGTGACCGAGGAGAACGGCGTACTCACCGGCGCGCTCGGCCCGGACGGTGGCTACACGTTCGAGCTCGATCCGTGGGACGGCGACACGTTGTCGTTCGTGCCGACCGGTGAGAATGCACTTCCCGGTTCGCTGTCGTCCGCGGTCTTCGTGCGCGACGGCGAACGGATCAGCGGTGTCACCCTGACGTACTTCAACAAATTCCCCGCGCCCGGTCAGGAGCCGAACGGGCTCGGCGTCTTCACCCGCACCGACTGACCCTCACGGCCAACGGGTCGTCGGACGTCGCCCGCCCGGCGCGTGCGCTGACGTCGCGCACGCGCCGGGCGTGGCTCTCCTATCGCGGGGTGCGGATGCCGTCGCGGCCCTTGGTGGTCTGACCGGTCGGCTGCACGCGGATCGGACCGGTGACGCTGAATTCGTCCTCCCAGCACTCGATGCCGGCCACGTCGGGCAGAAGCGCACGGGTGAACACGGGATCCCGGCCCGCGCGTCGCTGGCTGCTGTAGTCCTTGAGTAGCCGGAACGCGATGCCGGAGAGCAGCCCGATGGCGATGAGGTTGGTGAGTGCCATGAGCCCCATCACGCCGTCTGCGAAGTTCCAGATCAGGTCGGCGCCGGCCACCGATCCCACGAGCACGGCCCCCACGACGAGTACCCGGTACGCGGTGAGGACTCCGCGACGCTTGGTGATGAACTGGATGTTCGACTGGCCGTAGTAGTAGTTGCCCAGGATCGAGGAGAACGCCAGCAGGAAGATGATCACGCTCAGCGCGATGTTCGACCACGCGCCCAGGGTGTCCACCAGAGCGCCCTGCGTCAGCCCGATCCCGCGTTCTGCTCCCGCCAGGTCGGGCACGGAAACCAGGATGATGAAGGCCGTGATGGAGCACACCAGGAAGGTGTCGAAGTAGACCCCGAGGGTCTGCACGAGTCCCTGCTTGACCGGATGCGTGACCGCGGCGCTGGCCGCCGCGTTCGGTGCCGACCCCAGACCGGCCTCATTGGAGAACATGCCGCGCTTGACGCCGGTGAGAATGATGTACCCGAACGCGGCACCGATGACCTCGTTGAACCCCCACGCTGATGTGAAGATCTCGGCGAAGACCGGGCCGATCCGGTCAAGGTGCAGGGCAACCACCACGAGTCCGAGCAGGAGGTAGGCCAGCGCCATGATGGGCACGAGAACCTGGGTGACGTGCGCGATACGGCGCACGCCGCCGAAGACGACGAGGCCGGTCAGCACCGCGATGCCCCCGCCGATGGCCCACGGCAGCCACGGGACATCCCCGCCGATGCTCGCGGTCACCGTTGCCGAGATCGTGTTGGCCTGCAACGAGCTGAACGCGAACGGGAAGCAGATGATGAGGATGACGGCGAACCACACGCCCAACCAGCGAGCCTTGAGTCCACGCTCCATGTAATACGCGGGACCGCCGCGAAAACCCTCGGAGTCCCGCACCTTGAAGAGCTGCGCCAGCGAGGATTCGATGAAGCTCGACGCTCCACCGACGAACGCCATCATCCACATCCAGAACACCGCTCCCGGTCCGCCGACCGCGATCGCCGTGCCTACCCCGGCGATATTGCCCACTCCCACGCGGGACGCCGCCGAGATCGTGAACGCCTGGAAGGCCGAGATCGACTGCGGCTCCCCCGATTCAGTCTGGGGCGTCTTGTTGGTCAGTGTGCGGAACATCTCCGGGATCAGGCGCAGCTGCACCACACCGGAGCGCACTGTGAAGTAGATCCCCAGACCCACCACGACAGGCAACACGATCCACGTCCACAGATTGTCACCCCAGGTCAGCAACCACTCGTTCACAGAATCCATCCCGCAAGTATGCCGAACACGGTCTCGCAAACGAAAAACCGCGACCTCCCCGCCGCCTTAGTAGGCGGTGTCGCGCCACTCCCGGATGGCCGTGACGACCAGCCCGAGGTCGGATTCGAGGAGGAAGTGACCGCCGTCAACGAGCTCGATACGCGCCGTCGACGAATCGTGTCGGAACGCCTGAGCACCTGCCGGGGCGAAGATTTCGTCGTTCCGGCCCCAGATCGCGAGCACCGGCACCCGCGAGGATCGCAGCCACTGATGCACCGCCGGATACAGCTCACGGTTGCTGGCGTAATCGCGGAACAGGTCGAGTTGAATACGGTCCTGGCCGGGACGGCTCAACAGGGCGAGGTCATGCTCCCAGGCATCCGGGTCGATGGTCGTCGGGTCGGGCACGCCGTGGGTGTACTGCCATTCGACCGCCGTGCGGCTCAGGGCGGGGCGGAGAGCATCGCGCGTCTCGTTCGTTCGCTCGGCGGCGTCGGCCCAGATCGCATCCCAGAAGCTGGGCACGAAGCCTTCTTCATAAACGTTGCCGTTCTGGGAGATCACGCCGGTGACAGCAGTGGGATCCGCGAGGGCCAGGCGCCAGCCGATGGGGGCGCCGTAGTCCTGCACGTAGATCGTGTACCGGGTCACACCGATGGTCTCGAGAAAACGTCCCGTCACCTGTGCGAGGGCCGCGAAGGAGTACTCGAACTTGTCCGCAGACGGAGCGGACGACCGCCCGAAGCCGATGTGGTCGGGCGCGATGACACGGTAGCGATCAGCCAACGCCGGAATGAGATGGCGGAACATATGAGAACTGGACGGGTACCCGTGCAGGAGTAGCAGAACGGGTGCGTCAACCGGCCCGGCCTCTCGGTAGAACACGTCAAGCCCGTCGACAGAGACGGTGTGATGATGGACGACCACCATGGCTAACCCCTTAAGTTCGTTTTACTGGTTAGTTGACGGTAGCATGGATGTGACAGCGCCGGACGGTGCGGAGAGCAGGAACTGATGGAGCGGGACGAGGAGCTGTTACTGGCCGTACTGAACAGCGCGCCCGTGCTCGGCGGCCGCGTGAGCGACCATATCGACGGGCCATCGGGGCGAGAGCTCGCGCAGAGCTGGGGCGGAACGGGCACCGCGGACGAGTCGGACAGGCTCCGCCGAGCTCGCGACGTTCTGCACTCCGTCATCCGCGGACCAGAGTCACCGGCCATCGACGCGCTCGCGGGCCTGGTCGACGCCGTCGTGCGCACGCCCCGAGTGACCCCAGACGGCGTGGTCTGGGACCTTCAGGCTCCCGACGACGACCGTCTCGCGGTGGACGTCGTGCTGGCGTGGTCGAGTGTCGTCGCGGCCTTCCCCGGGCGGCTCCGCGCCTGTGCGAACGACGAGTGCAATCTCTTCCTCGTTGATCACAGTCGTCCCGGCACCGCGAAGTGGTGCTCGATGGCCACGTGCGGCAACCGCATGAAGGCGCGCGCACACGCAGACCGTTCCAGCAGCTGACCTACCCCACCCCCAGAGCCACCTCAAGCGGCCCGCGGGTGAAGTAGTGAAGCCACACAGTGCTGGCCCCGCATCGCGGCAGCCATCGGCCCATCCTCACGCACACGCGCGTGACGGAGCGACAGGAGCGCCCAGACCCTAGTCGCTCCCCCACATCCGACGACAACGGGTTAGCTGACCGCCACCGCCGTCGGTCCGTCGGCGCGCGGCAGCAGTCGCGGGAGCACGTCGGAGAGCGTCACGATCCCACGGAAGCGCCCGTCGTCGACTACCACGACAAGCTGCTGGCTCGTCGCGCGCATCTGCGCGAGAACCTCGTAGACCGCGGTCTCCCCCGGCAGGGCCAACGCCGCCCGCACAAACTGTGAGGCAGGGGCGTCGAGCGGGTCGAGCAGAGTGTCTCGAACATGGATGACATCGGGAATGCCCGCCGCAAGGTCGCCGACGAGGATCCGCATGTGTCCGGATCGAGCGGCCGCCCGCTGCACATCCGCCACGGTCGCGTCCCGGGGTACGACGGTGGGGTTGGTCTTGTTCTTGACGAGTTCGTCGAGCCGGAGGGTCTCCAGCTCAATCGCGCCCTCGAGCTGGTTTTGGAAGGAGCTGTCGAGCGTACCGGCGCGAGCGGAGAGCTCGACGAGATGGCGGATCGTCTCCGCGTTGTGGCCACCGACGGCGGCGCTCTCCACAGGCACGACACCGGATGCGGCCACCAGCTTGTTGGCGATGCTGTTGACCCATGTGAGGATCGGCCGGAACGGCCAGACGAAGATGCGGGACGGGATTCCGATCACCCGCGCCGCGGTCTCGGGATGGGCAATGGCCCAGGACTTCGGCGCCATCTCGCCCACCACCAGGTGCAGGAAAGTGACGATGAGCAGCGACAGCGCAAAGGCGAGTACACCGGCGGCCCACTCCGGCATCCCCCAGGCCGAGAAGATCGGGCCGAGCCAGTAATCCAGGGCGGGCTTGGTGATGGCGCCGAGCGCGAAGGTGCACGCGGTGATGCCCAGTTGGGCGCCGGCGAGCATGAGGGTGAGTTCGTTCACGCCCCGGAGCGCGGCTCGGGCGGAGCGACTGGTTGCCGCGGTGGCCTCGAGGCGGTGTCGGCGGGCGCCCAGGAGTGCGAATTCGATGATCACGAAGAACGCGCTGAGCGCGATCAGGAGCACGGTGACGACCGCGACGACAAGTGCCTCGTTCATCGGTCAGCCTCCGTGGCGTCGTCAGCACCCGGTTCGGGACTCGTGTCGTCGCCCAGGGTCTGAATCAGGGTCACTCGCACGTCGTGTGGAACGTGGCGTTCGACGGTGAGGATCTCGATCTGCAGCCACCGATGTACCTCGTCGTCACGCACAAGGTCGGCGGGGTCGTCGGGCAGTGCCACGTGGATGATCTCACCGGCGGCGGGAAGGCCCCCGCGTTCGGAGATGATGAGTCCGGCGACGGTCTGAAAGTCCCCATCGGGCAACTCATACCCGATGGCGCGGTGCATCTCGTCGACGTGGACGTCACCGCTCATGACCCAGACCGCGTCGCCGTCGGAATCAACCGAGGGGGCGGACGTCTCGTCGTGCTCATCGGTGATCTCGCCGACGATCTCTTCCGCGAGATCTTCGAGCGTGAGCACTCCGGCGAAGCCGCCGTATTCGTCGATCACACAGGCCAGTTCGTTGCGGGCACGGGTGATCTCGG
This sequence comes from Cryobacterium sp. PAMC25264, assembly GCF_019443325.1. Classification (NCBI taxonomy): domain Bacteria; kingdom Bacillati; phylum Actinomycetota; class Actinomycetes; order Micrococcales; family Microbacteriaceae; genus Cryobacterium; species Cryobacterium sp. PAMC25264. The sequence goes on along the minus strand of NZ_CP080383.1, from coordinate 968,715 downwards.
CCAGCGCATCGGGCAGTTTGGTCAGCGTGGACAGCACGACCGCTGGCTGCATGAGGTGCGTCACCGGTGCATCCGCGGGGAGGGTGGAACCGAGCACATCGGCCAGTTGCACGACTCCCAGCGGCTGGCTCTCGTCGTCCACGACGGGGTAGCGGGTGTGGGCGTGGGCCATCAGCTGGCGCACCTCACCGACGGTGGTGTCGGGGCGAACCGTGGCGACGAGGGAGCGGGGAATCATCGCGTGCTCCACGTCTTGCTCGGGGAACTCGAGGATGCGGTCGAGCATGAGGGACAGCTCGGCGGGCAGGTCGCCGCTGTCGCGGGAGTCCGCGACGATGCGCTCGAGGTCTTGGGCGGTGGCGCTGGAGTCGACGTCGTGCACGGGTTCGATGCGCAGCAGCCGCAGTAGGGAGTTGGCGGCGAAGTCGAAGACGGCGATGAGCCATCCGAAGACCGCGAGGTAGACGGTGGTCGACCGAGCCAGGCCGCGTGCGAGCGGTTCGGGGTTCGCTATGGCCAGGTTCTTGGGGTAGAGCTCACCGAAGATCATCTGCACAACCGTGGCCAGCACCAGGGCGATCACGGTGCCCAGGGTGACGCTGAACGCCACCGACACGCCCACCCCGCCCAGCAGGGCACCGACAGACTCGCCGATGAGGGGCTGCGCGACGAAGCCGACGAGCAGTCCGGTGACCGTGATCCCCAGCTGGGCCCCGGAAAGCATGAAGGATGTGCGTTTGGTGACAGCGAGTGCACGCACCGCCGCGGCATCTCCCGCCGCGGCGCGCGCGCCGAGCCGGTTGCGGTCCACCGACATGTAGGCGAACTCCTGCGCGACAAAGTAGCCGTTGGCCGCGATGATCACCAGGGTGATCACGATGCCGAGAAGCAACAGAAGCAGGGTGTCGATCACGACCACGTCACCTCGTCACGGGGCGAGTCGGCACGGTGCAAGTGAAACTCACGCGTGTGTAGGGACGTCGTGCATGGCCGGTCAATGGCCCAGGGGGCCATGGCTGGTGAGCCCACAGTTGCGGTCAACGCCTTTCGAGGTGTGTCGAAATGAGAATAGTTCCGATTTTAGTGACCGATCCCTGTGTTGGGGCAGGGTATTTGCCGCCCGAGGTCCCGCTTAGCTGAGTTGCGCCGTCGTCACACAGGTCGGGTCCTCCGCGCGAGTGCCCAGAGGCAACTCGACGGAGCGCTCACCATCATCGATGATCACGGTGATGTCCAGCCCCGTCGGCAGCGTCACGTCGAAGAACCCATTCTCGAACGTGGTGATGTCACTGTCGACGAGCACCTGGGCGTTCGCGTCATCGGTGATTGTGACGTGGAGGTCTGTGTTGCCGAGCTCGCCGACGCAGGTAGTGAGCGAGTGGTAGAAGCACTCGTGCGTATCGGTCAGGTACGGCGCGATGGACAGGCGAAACTCGTCCTCGGGCAAAGGCAGGCTCACTTCGCCGTCCCCGCTGGAGAGCAGGAGCTCGTCGACGCGCACGGAGGCCATCAGGCCGTCCGGGCGCTCAGCGAGGGGCTGCGCCTGCAGTTGATCGATGAGCTCGGTGGCGGAGGCGGGAGCCTGGATGTCGTAGCTCGCGAGAAGCGCATCGGCTTCAGCGCCGAGGCCGGCGGATGCGCCGGTGCCGACCGAGGCGTCGTCCGCCCCGCCGGTGGCGGTGCAGGCGGTGAGGGACAGGAGCAGAGTCAGCGCGGCAAGGCTTGCCGCGCTCTTGGATAGGCGCATTCCTCTAGCGTGGGCGCAACTGCGCGGCGGCCGTAGTGACTAAAGACCTGGCGCCGTGGACTCCCAGCTTCGGCCGGCCGTATCTCACAATCGCGTCCCCGTCGGCTCATTCGGCAGCTCGGTCAGCGGTGCGTCGAATACACCCAGGGGGTATCGGGGTTTTCCGAGTAGTGTGCCAATCAGGGAGGTGACTGACGTGAGATCACCGGAGAATCTGTGGGTATCCCCGCTGCGGCCGACGGCCTGGCGCTCCTGCGCAACCACGTTTGTCCTCGCCGTCGCCATTATCGGCGGGCTGCTCGCGATGCACACCCTCAGCGCTGATCACGGCATGGACTCCCCGGTGAACAGCATGAGCCACAACGGCCACCCGTCTGACGCCGGTGCCGTGGTTGCCGTCGCAGGAGACGGCGACGCGGTAACGCACTCCTCGTCAGCGTCCATGACAATGCTCGCGTGCATCCTGGCCCTCTTGAGCATCACAGCGTTCCTGGCTGCGGCCGCTCCCGCCGGCGGCCGTCCGTTCGCTGCCCCGGCCTCCCATACCGTCGTGAGATCCAATTCGCCCGGCTGGTCCTTCTCGTTACCCCCTCCCTCCCTCGCCCTCTTGTCGATCAGCCGAGTCTGATGTGTCTGTGCAGTTCTCCATGCACCTCACTCGGACCGCACTACTCAGCTGATCGAAAGAGAAGAACAATGACTACTCGCACCATCGCCCTGGCAACCGCCGCGGCCATCGCCGCCGCCCTGCTGGCCGGCTGCACCACCACACCCTCGGGTATGCCCGGCACCGGCATGGGGCCAAACGTCTCGTCCAGCCCTGAGGCCTCGCCGTCGCCGTCATCCGACGCCCATAACAACGCTGACCTCATGTTCACGATGATGATGATTCCCCATCACGAGCAGGCCGTAGAGATGGCGGACATGATCATCGGCAAGACCGGCATCGACCCGAAGATCACCGCACTCGCTCAGAAGATCAAGGATGCCCAACAGCCCGAGATCACCCAGATGGAGGGCTGGCTGGACACCTGGGGCGTCGGAGACGCGAACGACATGATGGATGACATGGACCACGGAACCGGCATGATGTCCGACGGCGACATGTCCGAGCTCGAGTCGGCCGCCGGCGATGGCGCGGGCCGCGTCTTCCTGAACCAGATGATCGAACATCACGAAGGCGCTATCGACATGGCCACCGACGAGGTCGAGGACGGCCAAAATCCCGACACGGTAGCCCTGGCCAACAACATCACCACAAGCCAGACCGCCGAGATAGCGGTCATGAAAGGCCTGCTCAGCGCCGGCTAAACCCTCGTTGAACGCGTTTCTCGTGCCGGCACGCGTCGATGCGCCCGTGTGCGAGCGCGCCTGGCAGGTTGACGCGTGTGTCGGTGGAGGCTGCCCGAGTGACACGCTCGACGGCCGCTGCGGCGTCAACGTGGCGAGTCGAGTACAGGAGAGAGAAAATGAATGACCCACCAGGCGAGGTCGAGTAGACGTGAACGCACTGGATTCCCCAGACCTCATGCATATCACTGCGGAACCGTGCGGGCCGTAGACTGCCACCCACCATGACGAGTAGCGACGAGCACGGTCAGTACGTCCCGATCCAACGAGAATCGGTCGATATCGAGCCCGCTCATCGACGGCCGTTCGACATTTCCAGCCTCTCAGTGACCGGCCTCGTCATCATGTGCGAACTCGATGATCCGTCTCCAGAAAACTCCGGGCCGTCCCTGAGCATGAAGATCACCCAGTATTTGCGCCTATCCGACGAGTCGATGATTCGTCTCGACATGGATCGCGGAGTGTCCTCGTCCAAGTTCGGACACCACGGGGCTGTCTCCTGGAAGCGCGCCTCGGCCGACGTGATCTCAGAAGTTCTCACGCTAGTGCAAGCGGATGCGGCTACACCTGGCTCCTTTCCATGGCACGCCTACGCCAACGCCGCACGCCTGAGGGGCATCGCGGTTGAGGCCGAGGCACTGCGCGATCTTCCGCACACGGTGCTGGTATCGGATCAGCTCGCCACCATCTACGAATTCTGATCGACGAGTGGGGCTGCACCTCAGCTCGTACCTTTGCCGACGCTGGCCAGAACCCCAACCTCGGGCAACCCGCCATCTAAGCTTGGTCTTCTGCCCACGGAAGGAATCTCAATGAGCATGGAAGGCGCGGCCTGGAGCTCGCTGTACAAGATCTCGAGCGCCAGGGACGGCAAGCACGGCTTCTCCCGTGAGTCCGTTCGGCGGATCCTGACGTTCGCGGTGCCCTACCGGTCCAAGCTGTTGATCTTCATCACCCTCTCCACCGTGGGAGCCTTCCTCGCGGTCGCGACGCCGGTGCTCGCCGGCCAGGTGGTCGACGTCATCGTCGCCCAGGGCGCGGTCAGCACGATCGTGTGGCTCGCCGTTGTCATTGCCCTCGTGGCCGTGGCCGACGCCGGCGTGTCCCTTGTGACGCGCTGGTACTCGGCGCGGATCGGCGAAGGCGTGATCCTCGATCTCCGCACCGCCGTCTTCAACCACGTACAGAAGATGCCGATCGCGTTCTTCACCCGCACGCGCACGGGCGCCCTCGTGAGCCGCCTCAACAACGATGTGATCGGCGCTCAGCAGGCCTTCAGCGGCACGCTGTCCGGCGTGGTCACGAACCTTGTGGCGCTGATCCTCACCCTGATCGTCATGCTCAGCACGTCCTGGCTCGTGACGGTTCTGGCCGTGATCATGCTCCCCATCTTCCTGATCCCCGCGCGCCGCATGGGCAGTCGCCTCGCTGCGCTCCGCCGCGAGGCAGCCGACCACAACTCCACCATGAGCACGCAGATGACCGAGCGCTTCTCGGCGCCCGGCGCCACGCTCGTCAAGCTGTTCGGCCGGCCCGACGAGGAGGCCGAGGAGTTCCGCGTCCGCGCCGCCCGCGTGCGCGACATCGGGGTGCGCACCGCGATGCTGCAGTTCGTTTTCTTCACCGCACTGATGCTCGTCTCCGCTCTCGCCCTCGCGCTCGTGTACGGGCTCGGCGGCTCCCTCGCCCTCGCCGGCCAGCTGAACACCGGTGACGTGGTCACCCTCGCGCTCCTCCTCACCCGCCTTTACGCGCCGCTGACCAGCCTCGCAAACGCCCGGGTGGAGATCATGAGCGCGGTGGTCAGCTTCGAGCGCGTCTTCGAAGTGCTGGACCTCGACCCGCTCATTAAGGAAAAGCCCGACGCCGTCGCCGTGCCCGCCGGCCAGGTATCCGTCGAGTTCGACAACGTCCGCTTCGCCTACCCTTCCGCCGACAAGGTGTCCCTCGCCTCGCTCGAAGAGGTTGCCACGCTCGACACCCGCGGCGGCGAGGAGGTGCTGCACGGCGTGTCCTTCCGGATCGAGCCCGGGCAGACCGTTGCCCTCGTCGGTTCGTCCGGTGCCGGCAAGTCCACGATTGCGCAGCTCCTCTCCCGCCTGTACGACGTCGACAGCGGTGCCGTGCGCCTCGCGGGCACGGATGTCCGCGACGTCACCTTCGCCTCCATGCGGCACAGCCTGGGCATGGTGACGCAGGACGGCCACCTGTTCCACGAGACCATCCTCTCCAACCTCCGCCTCGCCAGGCCGGAGGCCACCGACGACGAGGTGTGGGACGCCGTGCGCCGCGCCCGGCTCGAGCCGCTCATCCGATCCCTGCCCGACCAGCTGGACACCATGGTAGGAGAGCGTGGCTACCGACTCTCCGGGGGTGAACGCCAGCGGATGACCATCGCCAGGCTCCTGCTCGCCCAGCCGCGCGTCGTCATCCTCGACGAGGCCACGGCGGCGCTGGACTCCACGTCGGAGGCCGCCGTGCAGGCGGCGCTCAGCGAGGCGCTCGAGGGACGCACGGCCATGGTGATCGCACACCGCCTCTCCACCATCCGCAGCGCGGACCTGATCCTCGTGGTTGAGGACGGCTCGATCGTGGAGCGCGGCACGCACGAGGAACTGCTGGCTAGGGGTGGGCGGTACGAGGAATTGCACCGGACCCAGTTCGCCGTGCAGAAGAATGTTGCGGCGGATGAGGAAGCGCTGAGCGGCATCTAGTCGCTGAACCCGGTACCCCGCCGAGGATCCTGAACGCCTCCCCAACGCCGGCCTCCTGGCATCGGGAACATTTTCGACGCCGGGCCCGTTGTCACGAGCATGACAACTATCGGAATCATCGGTGCAGGAAACATTGGCAGCCAGGTCGCCCGCAAGGCGATCGAGAGCGGCTACGACGTCGTGATCAGCAATTCCCGTGGCCCCGAGACGCTCGCGGACCTCGTCGCCGAGCTCGGCCCGAAGGCGACCGCCGGAACCGCAGCGGAGGCGGCAAAGGCTGCCGACGTCGCGGTCGTGACCGTGCCGCTCAAGGCCTATGCGGACGTGCCCGTCCAGCCGCTCGCCGGAAAGATCGTCATCGACACCAACAACTACTACTTTGAGCGCGACGGCCACATCGAGGCCCTCGACAACGGTGAAGCGACCGTTACCGGCATGCTGCAGGAGCACCTGCCGACTTCACGCGTAGCGAAGGGCTTCAACCACATCACGGCCGCCGACATCACTGCTGACTCGCACCCCGCCGGTGACCCGGCACGGCGTGCGCTGGCTACATCGTCCGACTTTGCGGATGCCTCCGACTTCGTCACGAAGCTGTACGACGAATTCGGATTCGACACCGTGAACATCGGTCCGCTCGCCGAGAGCTGGCGCGTCGAGCGCGACCGCCCAGCCTACGGCGCGCGACAGAACATCGCTGAGCTTGAGGCCAACCTGGCCAAGGCACCGCGCACCATCTGATCCAGACCTGCGGCGCGGAACCGAGGACGTCCTCGGTTCCGCGCCGTTTGTGTGCCTGGGTCTATTGTGCGAGGCGGAGGAGACGAGCTCGGCGCCCTGCCCGAGGGACCCGGACAGACATCTCATCACGTTTCGTGTCTCACCCCTCGACATGGGGTCCTTAGAAGTGGACCCACATGGAGACATCCAATGCCCAATTGGCCTGCACCCAAGTCATCCACTTGCGTAATTTGAACCTGCGACCCCCTGAAGGTTCTGGCCTTAATTTGGACGTTACCGAATGCCTCCGAAAACCCTCGGATTCCCTTGTGTTTACAGGGAACCGAGCGATTCGCTGCCTCCGATTGTAGCCCATCGTTTTGGGTCAAATAGAGATGAATTAGATGGGAAAAAGATGGACTTTGGAGGCCGCTTCGAGCGGTCCCACGACCCATCTCAACCTCTCCCCCATGTGCCGCCGAGCGTGACCGAACATGGCCGGTGATGACGATCGACCGTGCGCTTGGTCCGCGGTCTGGTTCGCATCACGACGGCGCTATACGCTGAGCGCTATTTAGTACGTCGATCTGAAACGAGTCCGTCAACCACTTGAGAACGGTCCGTCCAACGCGGGCGCAAATCAAAGGAGGGCAACGAGATGAGACCGCTCCGGTACTCGATCAACGTCACGCTCGACGGCTGCTGCCACCACGAGGCTGGACTCCCCCCGGACAAGGAGTCGATGCGCTACTGGACCGCCCAACTGGAGCGAGCCGATGCCCTGCTCTTCGGCCGGGTGACCTACGAGATGATGGCGTCGGCGTGGCAGAAGCCGGCCACGGGCACGTGGCCGGACTGGATGGTGGAATGGCAGCTCCCGTTTGCCGAGACCATCGACCGGGCGAAGAAGTACGTCGTGTCCAGCACACTGAGCGAGGTCGATTGGAATGCCGAGCTGGTGCAAGGCGACCTGGCGCAAGCGGTTCAGCTGCTCAAGCAGGAGCCAGGCGATGGCATATGGGTTGGTGGCGTGACGCTCCCCCTTGACTTGGCAAATCTGGGGTTGATCGACGAGTACGAGTTCCTTGTGCAACCGGTTCTAGCCGGACACGGGCCGACGCTGCTTGCCGGACTGCGTGAGCACATCCAACTCGAACTCGTGGACCGCCACGAGTTTCAGTCAGGGGCAGTCGCTGTGCGATTCCGGCCCACGCGACTGACTGCTTGATGAGCTTTGTCCTGGCACTTGGCCCCGCTTGGCGGGTTCAACCCATGACACCACGTGCCGATACTAATGATTATGTCAACAATTAGCCGGTATCTTCGTGTTGGGTGCGAACACGCCGGTTCGGTTGACCTCCCCCACACGGCGTTACGAACGCTCCAGCACTCAACGGAACGTGACCGGAAAAGGTCACGCCCCGTCGGGTACGCTCAGCAGCTCAACTAACCCGCGAACACCGACCGTAGCCGCTGCCACGCGGACGCACGCGCGTAGACGGGGATCTCGTCGATCGGCACCTCACGCGACACGAGCTGTCCACCTGCCACCGCAGCACCTGTCCACACGTCGACCCAGTCTCCGGCAGGCAGATACGTGTCCCATGACTCAGCGCCCGAGGAAGTGACTGGCGCCACCAGCAGGTCGTCGCCGAGTAACCATTGCAGCGGGTGAGCCCAGACCTGCTCGTCTGTCGGGTACTCGAAGTACAGCGGACGCATCAGCGGCGCCCCGCTTGCCACGGATACAGCAGCCTGCTCCGCCAGATACGGCACGAGCCGCTCCCGGACATGAGCGAGCTTGCGGAATGCGGGTATCACCCGGTCATCATTGTTCCGCGAAGCGATGTTCCAAGGAGTGCGCTGACCCGACGGAAGCCGGTGGTTGTTGAACTCTGCGTGGTACTGCATGATTGGCACAAACGCAGCTGCAGCAGCCGATCGCAGGTAAAGTTCGCCGTCCGGCACCTCGCCTGAGAAGCCGCCGAAGTCCCAGCCCCAATAAACGATGCCACTGGATGACGCGGACAGTCCCGCGTACAACGACCACCGGAACGCATCCCACGTGGAGTTCTCGTCGCCAGCCCAGAATGCGCCGTGCGCCTGGCTGCCGACGAACCCGGCGCGGCTAAATGTCACGGGCGCTTTGCCCGCCGACTCCAGCAGGTCACCGTAGGCCTTCGCGTAGTGCACCGGGAACAACCCGTTGCCTTCGTCACCCTTTAGGCCGTTCAGGTACCGGAGGTCTCGACCCCATGCGTGCTCGCCCCCGTCGGTCTTGAAACCGTCGACACCCATTTCTTCGACGAGGTAGCGTCGCTTCTCGGTCCACCACGCAGCGGCACGCTCGTCGGTGAGGTCGGGCATGAGCCCCAGAGGGAACCACCACCCACGGTTTCGGTACGGCCGCTCGGTGCCGTCGGCCGCGACCTCTTTCACGAGCACGCCCTCGCGGAGTGCGGCTTCAACGTCGGCTTTCAACTGCCCGTTCGGGTGCGGCCGCATCTTCAACAGCGGGATCTGCCACAGGTGCGTGCGGATGTCGCGGGCATGCAGTTCATCGATCATGCCCTTCGGGTCCGGCCACGCACCCTCGGCGGGGAACGTGAAGTCGCCGAGCGAGTGCGCGGCCCCATCAGAGTTGATCTCGTACTGCGAGTCGCGCCATGCGGTGAAGGTGCTTTCGTCACTCCACGCCTCGATTACGACCGATCCGACCGGGATGTCGTGTTCTGTGTGCAGGTCCATCTGCTTCATGACCTCGGCCTGCGTGTTCCACTCGTTGGCGCTCGCCCATAGCCTGAATACCCAGCTCGGCAGTTCCCGCGGACGCCCCACCTCGGTGAGGAACGCGTCGAGCACCTGCGTGGGTGATCCGATATAAGTTGCCACCTCCAAGAGAGTTTCAACCGATTCGGCAGACGACGCAGAGTCCACCTCCGCTTCAACCCAGATTCTGTCATCCACCGATTCCCCGAGATCAAACCACACGCGCCGCGACGTGCGCACGTGGAAACCCCAGCCCTCCCCGCCGACGACGTGCGCGAAGGGCATAGGCAGGTAGGTCTTGCGTTCGGCGCCTTGGCTCTTGTACTGCTCGAAGACGACCGAGTCCAGGCTCGATCCGCGGTGGTCGAGCGCGTCGTATCGCTCGCCAAAACCGGTCAGGTGCTCGCCCGCCTGCAGCCTCAATGCGAATCGAACGCGAGAGATCCGTTGTCCGTCGTCCAGAACCGAGACAGATCCGCAGACGACGCGATCCCCAACCACGGCCGCATCGACATCTCGCCACTGCGCCACCCGGAATTCGAACCATCGCGTCGACTGCGGCTGTATGCCGGTTGCTGTGAAGCGGTAACGGTACGTTGTTCCCGCCACGAGCGAAGTTCCTTCGCCGCCGGACGAGTCCCCGAGGGTGATCTGCCAGCCGCCGGACGACCGTGCCAAGCGCGCCTGCGCTGATGCGAGGTGTCCGCCGTCGACGGCCTGCCCGCGCGACTGTCGCACGGTCGGTGCTAGCGGAACCGACGTCACCGGTCCTCCATTCACCGATATCTCTGCGGTCACGCCGGTGACCTCACCGCTCGAGCGCACACCGAGCACCACGGGCTCGCCAGCTATCGGGTCGATCGGCGAGCGTTGCTCGGTGTCGACGGAGTAGGGGTGGCCGGAGCCGAACGGGCGGTGCCGGATCATGCTTGCACTTCCAAAATCTCGAGTTCGACGGCCAGACGAATGTACATTGCGTGGCTCCACAGCAGCGGCTGCGCGACGCTTCCCCAGCGCTCGACCCACTCTTGGGTCATGGTCGGGTCCAGCAGATGCCCACCGACCTGTTCGGGTAAGGCGCCTTCGGCCGAAGCTGTGCTCGCGGCCCAATTGAGTAGGTCGAGCGCGCGGTGGCGGTCGCCGGCTGCAGCGTAGGCCAGGCCAAGGAAGCAGCTGAGCAACGGCCATTGCCCTCCCCCGAAGAAGGTGTCAGCGAGGTAGCGGTGGGTGCCACCGTCGATCGTTAACTGTGCGGCGATGGCGTCGACGGTGCGGGATCCGATGAGTCCGGACGCCGCGAACACCCCTAGTGGAGCGATGGTGGCCGCAAGGCTCGCATCCACTTCGGATGACCCCAGCCACTTGGCCAGGTGCCCCTCGGTGATTCCACGCTGCTCGATGGTCGCAATGATCTCGTCGAGCGCTGACCGCATCGGAGCCATCCGCGACTCGTCGCACACCCCCGCATCCGCTATCGCACGCAGCCCCGCTGCTATGCACCCGAGCGTCGACACGTGCACTTGCTCGGAGTGTTCTTCCCACCAGTCGAAGCACGGTCGTTGCCACGAGCTCAGCAGATAGTCGACGGACAGACGGATGCTGCCGCTCCAGCGCTCCAAGTTGAGACCATGACGGGAGGCGTGTTCAGCGACGGCCCACAACCAGGTTCCGTACCCGTCGAGCTGGAAGTCCCACCACTCGTCGGTGCCTTCCTCACCGCCGAAGGTAAACCGGGTGGCGAGCATCTCGCCGTCCGGCACGGGTTCGCCCGCGTCAGCACGGGCGACGATGCGCTCGATCTGCTCCTCACGGGCGATCAGGATCTGGGAACACCAGTCGAAGAAGCGTGAGGCTGACTCGATCTCGCCGGCCGCCGACATCCCGTCGGCGATGAAGGCGCCGTCACGGAACCAGGAGTATCCGGCGTAGGCCGAGAAGGAGGGACTCGCCGGGTAGGCGCCCGAGGAGTCCTGCAGCTGCAGGATCAGCTTTACGCTCGAGCGCGCGAGCGTGCGCAACGCGGCCTGTTCGGCGTGCACGGGCACGCTGGTGGTCTCGGTCATAGGAGTCTCTCCTGGTAGTGAGGGCGGTTACAAAGAACAAGTCATGGATGGGGTCCCGGAACCGGACGGGCTCCGGGACCCCACATAAACAGGTGAAGCGAACTATCCAGCGAGCAGCGCGTTGATTTTCTCTTCGGCGTTGTCGAGGGCTTTCTGCACGGTGATGCGTCCGGCCTGAGCTTCAACCAGTTCGCCGGTCATCACGTCCTGGATCTCGGCACCGCTGTCGCCCAGCGCGGGCGCTGGAGCAATTTTGTCGGCGGCGTCGAACACGGCCTGGCGGTTGGTGGGCTTGCCCTTGTCAAGGTAGGTGCCGAGCTTCGCGTCATCCGAGATCGGCGGCAGCTCCCAACCGGTGTCGAGTCGGGTGTCGACCATTGCATCGGACGACGACATGAACTGCGCCCACAGCTGGGCGGCCTCGAGGTTCTCGCTCGCAGCCGAGACACCGATCGCGTTCGAGAACACGGCGGAGGCACTCTGCGTGTTGCCCGGCTCGACGACGATGTCCCAGTTGGCGGGGGTGTCGGCGAAGGAGTTGAACATCCATGTTCCGGTGTGCAGCATGCCGAGCTTGCCCGAGGTGAATAGATTGGTGTCGAAGTCGGCGGTGCCCTGTCCGTCTTCGATGGTCGGCATCACCGTCCCGCTCTTGTCGACGAGCCATTCGGCGGCCTCGATGCCGGCGTCGCTGTTGAAAGCTACTGACGACCCGTCATCGCTGAGGAAGGATGCGCCGTTCTGTTCGAGCACCTTGTAGAACTCGTTGTATGTGACGGGCTGGTGGTCGCCCCACACCCCAGCGGCTTGATCAGTAATGGCCTTGGCCGCCGCGGTCTCGTCCTCCCAGGTCCAGTCAGCGGTGGGGTACTCCACGCCGGCTGCATCGAAGAGGTCCGTGTTGTAGTACATCACCACGTCAGAGAACGAGGTCGGCAACGCAAACTGTGTGCCGTCGGTGTTATAGGTCTCGAGTAGCCCCGGCGAGTACAGCGCCGAGTCGAAGCCGTCGAGCTCGGCGAGCACGCCGCTGTCTTGGAGAATGCCGTACTTGCCCGATCCGTCGATATCGAAGACGTCGGACTGCGTGCCAGCCGCGAGGTCGGTCTGCAGCGCGGTGTCGTACCCGTCATAGGGCAGCGTCTTGACCTCGACCGTGATAGTCGGATTCTCTTCTTCGAACGCCGAGACGATTGCGGCGAGGTTCTTCTCGTTTCCGTTGTTGGAGATGAAGTTGGAATACGTAATGGTCACTGGGGCGTCAGCGGTGCCTTCGTTGCCGCCTCCGCCGGAGCATCCGGCGAGGGTCAGCGCAGCGACGCCGGCGAACCCCACGGCTGTGAATAGCTTCTTGCGGCTCATGTGATGCAATCTCCTTTGATTTCATGGTGTGTTCGCGGTGCAAGGGGGGGGTGGTGCCTGACAGCTTCGGGCTACTTGATCCCGGAGCTGGCAACGCCCTGAATTATGTACTTCTGGGCGAAGATGTAGAGCGCGAGCATCGGGATGATGCTCACGACCGAGCCGGCCATGATGATGTCCCAGTCGGCTACGTACTGGCCCTGAAGCCCGGCGAGTGCAATGGGAAGAGTCTGAAGTTCGGGCGATCTCAGCACGACCAACGGCCAGAGGAAGCTGTTCCAGCTACCCATGAACGAGAACACCACGAGCGTCACGAGCGCCGGCCGGATGTTCGGGATGATCACCTGGGCGAAGATCCGGAAGTGCCCGGCACCATCCAGCGTCGCCGCCTCATCCAGCTCCTTGGGCACTTGGTTGACGGCCTGCCGCAGCAGGAAGATACCGAACGCCGACGTGAACGTCGGCAGCAGCGCGCCGAGGTAGGTGTTCAGCAGCCCGAACGTCTTGAGCTCAACGAACAGCGGAACGATGAGCACCTGCAACGGGATCATCATCGTCGCCAGGTACACACCGAAGATGACGCCGCGTCCGCGGAACGGCAGCCGGCTGAACGCGTACGCCGCCGTCGAGCTGGTGAACAGTTGCACCACCGTCGTAATGATCGCCAGCACGAGGCTGTTGATCACCACACGTCCGAAGGGACGCTCCTCGAATAGTCGTTCGTACGCGCCGAGCGACGGGTTCTCGGGGATCAGCGCGGGCGCGTTGGTCAGCGTCGCTCCCGGTGTGATCGACGTGATGATCGTCCATAGGAACGGGAAGAACATCGCGGCGGCCCCGGCGATCACGATCACGTGCAGCAGCACGGACAGGGCAAGCTTGCGACGCGCGGCCGGTGATCGAGGCGCCATACGCTTGGGCGACCGAATAGTGGAACGCCGCAGTACTACCGTCGCGTCATGCATAATACACCCACTTCTTCTGGCCACGGATCTGCACAAGGGTGACGGCGAGCACCACCACGAAGAGCATCCACGAGAGGGCCGATGCCTCTCCAGCCCGCCCGTACCGGAACGTCAGGTCGTAAATCTGCTGCACCACGACCTGGCTTGCGCCGTTGGGTCCGCCGCCGGTCATCGCGTACACCTGGTCAAAGACCTGAAAGCCGTTGATGAGAGAGATGACGAGAACGAAGAAGCTCGACGGCGACAACAGCGGCAGGGTGACGGAGAAGAGTTTGCGCCACCAGCCCGCACCGTCGACCTTCGCGGCGTCGTAGACGTCAGTGGGGATGGCTTGGAGCCCGGCGAGGAGGATGACCATCACAAAACCGAGGTCTTTCCACGCCGAGGCGACAATGATCGACGGCATAGCCCAGGTCGGGTCGGTCCACCATCCAGGTCCGTCGATGCCGAAGAACGCGAGGGCCGTGTTGATGGCACCGGTGCTCGGGCTGAGCAGCCAACGCCAGACAAGGGCGACGACGATCCAGCTGGTGACCACCGGCAGGAAGTAGATGCCGCGGAGGAATGACCGGCCCTTGAGCGCGGTGTTCAGCGCGAGGGCCAGGGCGAGGCCCCCGATGAACACGATGGGCAGGTAGCCGACAATGTAGTAGATGGTGTGAAGGAAGATCTCACCGGTCGCCGTATCCGTCAGTAGCTTCGTGTAGTTGTCCAGGCCGACGAACTCCATCGGGGCGATGAGGTTCCACTCGTTGAGGCTCACCCACGCCGCGGCGACCATCGGCACGAGCACGAAGAGCAGCAGTGGAATAGCGCTCGGCAGCAGAAAAGCAAGCACAATCAGGCGATATCCGGTGGTCGTCTTTTTGCGACGGCCGCCCTGCGCTGGAGGCGACTCGGGCCGTGGCGGAGTGGACTCGGTCGGCACGATGGGTGTCGTGGCGAGCGTCATGCGACGATCTCACTGCAGCGTGCGCGGCTCACGAGGTCGCTCCGGTGGGAGGTGCCGCCTGTTCCACGAGGCGCTCGCGAACGAGTCGCCCCTGGTCGCCGGCGATGCCTTGGGAGTCGAATGGGGTGGCGAGCACGAGGGCGGCTGCGCCCTGTGCCCAACTCTCGTCTTGCCAGCTCTCGACGTGCACGCCGACGCTGCGCTTGCTCGGAACGAGCGACGTGCGGAAGGCGGGCTCGAAGCCGAACGACCAGTGATCCCAGGCGGCGACGCCCTCCCCCAGCAAGATGACAATCTCGGGGTCGAGCACGTTGACGATGCCGCCGAGCGCGCGGCCCAACAGGTGGCCGGCTTCGCTGAACAGCGCCTGTGCCTGAGCGTCTCCGCCATCCGCTGCCGCCCTCAGAGCAGACATGCCCACGTCGGCACCGATGATGCCGCGTTCCTGGGCGGTTCGCACCAAGCCGGCTTCGCCGATGAGCGCTTCGAGGCAGCCGTGGTTACCACACTGACAGAGCGGGCCATCGGCGACCACGGGGACGTGCCCGATCTCGCCGGCTCCGCCCGAGTGACCACGAAAGACGCGGCCGTCGGTGACGATGCCAGCGCCAACACCGGTTCCGATAGTGACGACGAGAAAGTCGCGGTGGTTGCGGCCTTGACCGAACAGGCGCTCGGCGATGCTGAGCGCGTTGACGTTGTTCTCGATGAGCACCGGCAGTTGCAGTGCACGGCGGAGGGCGTCGCCGAGCGGCACCTGGTTCCAGCCGAGCTGCGTGGAGTCGACGACGCCGGCACCCTGTTCGTCGACGGTACCCGGAACCCCGACGCCGACGCCGAGAAGCGGCGTATCGGTGCCGCCCTCGAGGAAGTGCTGCAGCAGCGCCGTCAGATTCGAGACGGCGAGAGCGGACGACGCGTCGAACGGCTCGCTCGCCGACCGCAGCACCAGTCCACCGATGCCAACCTCGACGAATGCAACGTGGTCGGCAACGATCTTCATCCCGACGGCTCGGCCAGTGTCGGCGGCAAGACCAAGCGTGCGGCCGGGGCGCCCGCCGTGAGAGGGCGAGCTGTCGAATTCGACAACGAGTCCGTCAGCGATGAGCACCTTGGTCAGCTGGGTCATCAGTGCCGGTGAAACGCCCAGCGCGCGCGACAGATCGGCACGCGACGTCGGGCCCTGCACCCCGATGTGGGCCAGGATTGCGGACCGGTTAATGTCCGTGGGTACTCGAGAGCGAATCGACATTGTTTCCTCTGTTATTTAGTAGTGAACTAAGTATATGAATTGTTGCGGCATGCGTCAACACTCGCTCCAGCGAAACTGCTGGACACAGCGCAACGACCTGCGCGCACTTGGCGAGGCGCAGGTCGTTGCCTGGTTTGATCGGCTAGAAGCTGCCGCTGGAGCCCCCACCCGAGCCGGAGGCCGGCAGCGACTTGGAGATATTCGCGCCTGGCTGCCAGGCATCAACGGTGTTCGAGAAGTTCGCCTCCTGCCGCTTGATGCACTTCCATTCGATGGTCGTGTTCGGCGGCAAGTTGGTCACGGTTCCGGTCCACGTCGGGTAACTCGTCGGTGAGAGCTTCACGGCACTCGCTGCCGACCAAGAGCCGAGCTGGGGTGCACTGCCGAGAGCGTATACCGACTGGTCGGATGTGGTTGTTCCGGCATCGCAGGTGAAGGTCACCGATACCGGCGCCTGGCCGAGGGTGAAGGCGAACGTCTTCGCCCCGCTCACCGCCACACTTATCGATTTGGCCACCACGAGATCACCGCCTGCGTTGTACCAACCGCTGTTGGCGGCATCGAACGTTGCCTTCGTTGGGTACTGCGTCAGAGCGGATCCGTCCAGGGATACAGTTGAGACCTGCGTGTTGGTCGTTATCAGTTCAACTACGTTCTTGCGGGACGACGGAGCACCCGAATATGTGCCCGACGACGCCCCGACCGTAACTGTCGCGACTCCGTTTGCCACCGACTGAGTGATTTCCGTCGTGCGCACCGCGCCGGTCTCGTATGCGGTTGTCGCTCCATCATCTTCATAGACGGTGAAGTTGCTCGATGCCGCGTTCGCGTACACCCTCGCGATGAGGTCAGTGTTAGGCGAGCCGGTCGTGCGCTTGCCCTCGATGTTCATCGTGTTGTCGTCGACGAGCGCTTTGGGCAGGATCGCTCCGGCCCTCACGTAGGTCGGCAGCGTGAACTTCCCGTTGACGTACAGCGGCACGTTGGTCAACGTCTGGCCGACACTCGTGATGCGTTGGTTGGTGTGGTAATTGATCCAGTCGCCGGCTGGAAGATAGACATCCCGTTGGCGCTGGTTCGATCCGGCCACCATTGATACAAGGATGTCGCGCCCGATCAGCTTCTCGTTGCCGTTCTCTCGCACGTTGTCGTCGTTCTGGTAGTAGTACACGAGCGGCGGAACGAGCGGCTCCCCGAACTGCGTCGCCCGGTGAGCGAGCGAGTAGTAATAGGGGGCGAGCTCATACCTCTGGCGTATGCTCTGCAGGTTACTGGCGGAGTCACCAATGCTGTCGGGCGATGTCTCGAAGCAATTGCAGAGGTTCTCCGTGTGGGGTCGAACCGGGGTATCAAACCACGAACTGTTTGCAAACCACTGCGTGTAGAGCTCGTTGAGGTCAGAGTCGAGCATCTCGCGGCGGAAACCACCTATGTCAGAGCCGAAGTAGTCGATTCCCGACATTGACATCGACATCTGCGCATTGCCCTGTCCAGCGAGTGCCGTCAGTTTCGTGCCGATGTCTCCCGACCACATCGCTGCGCCATACCGCTGGATGCCGGCTGCCCCGGCCCGCGCGAGGAGGAACGGGCGTGCCGTCTCTTCGTTGTCGTCGTAGGCAGTGGCGATGCTCTTCGCCCATTCGAGGCCGTAGATGTTGTGGTAATCAGCGTGAGCGTGCTTACCGGCGACGACCCCAACAGTCCAGTCATTCTCGTCGAACATCTCCGGCTCTCCAAGGTCGAGCCAATGGCCCGTAACCCCGGCGTCGATGAGGTGCTGCCGTTGGGTGTCGTTCCAGTACTCGCCGGCCGCGGGCTGGGTCCAGTCGATCATTCCCCCCTTGCCCCACCACGGGTTGCTGGTCAGGTAGACGGGATCGCAGGTAGAGCATCCTGCTCGCACGAGATATCCGTTGGCTGCCATGTCCGAGTGCTCAGTAAGACCGCGCGCAATATACGACTCCTCGATCGGTATTATTCCGACGCCCTCGTCGCTGGCGTAGTTCGCGAGCTTTTCGACAGGGTCAGGGAAGGCGCTGGTGTCCCAGTCCAGCGTTCCCATACGGCTGGTGTCGGAGTCGCCCGTCACTCCCCCGAACCAGTCGACGTCGAGCATAAAACCGTCGACGGGAAACTTGTTCGAGCGCAAGCCGGCGAGCACGCCATCCATTTCGGCCCAGTTATCGTATCCGAACTCGGAGACCCACAGTCCGAGCGCCTTTTTCGGCGGCAACGGCGGTTTACCGGTGAGCTCCATGTAGTCCTGGCGCAAGTCAGGCAGGTCGGCGCCGGTCATCACGTACCAGCGCACCTGGTCACCCCACGTGTTCATGGTCCACGGGTCGCCGGTGAGGTCCCATTGCTGTTTGTACGTCTGGTCGACGAACATACCGTAGTTGGAATTGTTGTCCCCAACGGCGAACATCACCGGAATCTGTGTGTTGCCGACAGGTCCGTTGGTGCTGTCGAAGTTCATCGCGTTGCCGTAGTTGTTGCCCGGCGTGCGCACGCGTCCGACAAGGTCCCCGTCGGCGGTGCCCGTCGTGTCGAACTGCTCGCCGAGCCCGTACGCGTTCTCCATCGATGACTTGGTGATGGAGAGCCCCTTCCATGCTTGGCTGAGGTTCACCGGACACACAGTGTTCAGCAGCAGGGACTGCCCCCGGTTTAGTTGACTCCTAACCTGTGGAGATTCGTCTTCGCTGGAAAGATGTCAACATGCCCAAGCCCTACCCACCCGAGTTCCGCCGTGACGTCGTTGCGGTCGCCCGGAAGAACGAAGCACCGCTGAAACAGATCGCGAAGGACTTCGGAATCTCCGAATCCTGCCTGGCGAACTGGCTGAAGAAAGCCGACGTCGAAGAAGGCGTCAAGCCGGGCGTGACCGAGAAGGAATCCGCCGAGCTGCGAGAAGCGAAGAAACGCATTCGACTGCTCGAGCAGGAAGCCGAGGTCATGCGCCGCGCTGTGGCCTACCTGTCCCGGGACGTCAACCCAAAATGATGTACCCGCTGGTCCTCGAACTGGCCGTCGACGGTGTTCCCGTCACGGTGACCTGCCGGGTGTTGCGCTTCTCTAAACAAGCGTTCTACCAATGGAAGCGCAACCCCGTCTCGCAGCGCGATTGGGACGACGCCCACCTCACCAACGCTGCCTGGGACGCCCACCACGATGACCCCGCGTTCGGCTACCGCTTCATCGCCGACGAACTCCACCAAGCCGGCCTCACCGCGGGCGAGAACCGGGTCTGGCGGATCTGCTCCCAGCAGCGGCTCTGGAGCGTGTTTGCGAAGAAACGTGGCCTCACGCGCAAGGCGGGCCCGCCCGTGCACGACGATCTCGTCGAGCGGAAATTCACCGCGACACGCCCGAACCAGCTTTGGCTGACCGACATCACCGAGCACCGCACGGACGAGGGCAAGCTCTACCTCTGCGCGATCAAGGACGTCTACTCGAACAAGATCGTCGGCTACTCCATCGACTCCAGAATGAAAGCCTCTCTGGCCGTCGCCGCTGCCCGCAATGCGATCGGCCAGCGCACCATCGCAGGCACGATCCTGCACTCCGATCGTGGCTCTCAATTCCGCTCGAACGCCTTCGTGCGGGTGCTGAAGAACAACGGCATCACCGGCTCGATGGGCCGCGTCGGCGCATGCGGTGACAACGCCGCGATGGAGTCATTCTTCGCGCTGCTACAGAAGAACGTCCTCGATCGGCAGCGATGGGCGACGAGGGATGAACTACGCCTCGCGATCGTTGTCTGGATCGAGCGGACCTACCACCGCAAGCGCCGGCAACGCCGCCTTGGCAAGTGGCGAGTAGCCCGAGTAGGTACCTCTAGTCCGTCGAAGTGGTATGTGCTGTCTCAGCTCTGTGTTTACGACCTGTCTCACGACGTTGTTGTCACCATGTCTCAGCACCTTGTTTACGGGATGTCTCACGACCCTGATTACAGGTTCGGCGTTCAAGGAAGCACGCCCTGATCGCGGTTTTGATAATTGGGGGTGCCTAGATCCCTTTCTCCCTCCGTCCGCCGCCAGATCATTGAATACGACCCGCTTGCCGCCGACGGGCCCAGCGTTACCGAGTTCTGCCAACGACTGAACATCAGCCGGCCGTCGTTTTACAACATCCGGCGACGATTCCTCCGCGAGGGCAACACGGCGCTGAATCCGCGCTCGTCAGCGCCACTGAACCCGGTACGGACCTTTGACCAGAAGACTACCGAGATCGTTCTGAGGATCCGCGCCCGGCTGAAGAAGGAAGGTTGGGACAACGGGCCCAAATCAATCTGGTTCACCGGGATCGATACCGGCGAATTCGTTTCTCCCATCCCGTCGGTGGCGACGATCGCCCGCATCCTCGCTTCATCCGGCGTCACGATCGCGAACCCGCGGAAACGTCCACGGGCGGCCTGGCTTCGGTTCTCCCGTGCCGCGGCGATGGAGATGTGGCAGCTGGACGCGTTCGAGTACCGTCTCGCCGACGCGCGGGACCCGAATGTGCTGGGCACCAAGGTCACCGTCTACCAGCTGCTGGATGACTCCACCCGCTTCGACGTCGGCACGATGTGCTTCGCCACTCCGGAGAACGGCACCGACGCCATCACCACGCTCCGTTCCGCCTTCACCGACCACGGGGTACCGAAAGAGCTGCTCAGCGACAACGGGACCGCGTTCAACCAGGCCCGACGCGGCAACATCTCCGCCACCGAACGGTTCCTCGCCGACCGGGGCTGTCTGGGCATCACCGGGCGCGGCAGCCACCCCCAGACCCAGGGGAAGAACGAACGCAGCCACCAAACGATCTTGCGGTTCCTCGATGCCAACGCCCCCGATACCCTGGAGCAGCTCACCGCCCTGATCATTGATTACCGCGCCTATTACAACTACCGCCGACGGCACCAGGCGCTGCCCGGATCGATGACACCCGGGCAGGCCTGGGGCGCCGCGGAACACCGCCCCGCCGATGGCACCCCGATCAGCCACGACGTGCTTCAGGCGCGAGCGGACTCGTACCGGGACAAATCCCTCGCCGATCAGTCGGGCGGAGCTGTCGATCTGAGGCAGACCACGATTCCCGCCGAGCCTGGCGCGCAGCGGGTGCCGCATGGCGGCCGGCTGCGCGATTCCTCGGACCACGTCGTCATCACGCGAGCCAACCCGCAGTTCTACTTCCACGGCCTCCGAATCAAGGTCCCGACGACGCTGGTTGGGACCTACCAGGTCGTGACCACCGAGACCGAATTCGCCATGTTCGACGCGCTCAGTGGAGTCGAGAGCATCTACTTTCCACTGCCCATGCGCACCGACGCCGCCCAAGAACCCTTCCCGCTCTGGCAAATCGCGGGAGCGAAAATCCGCGACCCGAAACCGGCCTGGCTTCACAAACATCAAACCTACGAGAAGGAGCATTTTCCGCCAGATCGTGACTACACGTCCATGCCGACTTCGTCGGCTAACCAGTTCCGCCGGCTGTAATCAACGTCGTGCGATTGGTTGTAAACAACGTGGCGACACCGGTTGTAAACAACGTCGTGAGAGCGGTTGTAAACAAGGAGGTGAGAACGTGTGTAAACAACGTGATGCGATTACACATCCGTCGAAGTGGTACTCGGTTTCTGGCTAGGTGGTACTGGCGGCGAGTTGTGGCCCGCCGCCAGCACGGCCGGGTGCGTTTACTCCCAGTGGTCTTTGTCGGCGCGGGCGTGATCGTCACGGAGCTTGCGCATGTCGACTCGGCCGAGGTTGATCGTTCTGGAATGGTTCGCGAGTCGGTTCACGATGGAGTCTGCTGCAACGCGGTCCGGGAGTGCTTCGACCCAGTAGCTGGGCCCGGATTGAGACGCGATTACGGTGGGCAGGCGGTGTTCTCGGTTCGCGAGGACGGCGAACAGATCGCTTGCGGCGTCGCTGTCGATGCCGACGGTGAGGAAGTCATCGATGATGAGCAGATCGACGTCGGAGAGCTCGTTGAGCAGTTTCTGGTGGGCGATGCCGTCGCTGCGGGTGATGATCAGACGCCGGGCGAGGTCGTCCATCCGCGTGTAGGTCACGGTGTGTTCGGTCAGGCAGGCGCTGATCCCGATCGCGCAGGCGAGGTAGGTTTTCCCGCCGCCGGTGGGCGAGATGATCAGCAGATTCGTAGGGTCGGTCCGCCAGGCGTGGGCGGCGTAGCGGCGCATTCGGACTCCGGTGATGCCGCGGCCGTCGCGGTAGTCGAGTTCAGCGATTGACGCGTGTGGGATCGGGAATCTGGCCTGTCGGATCAGTTTCTCGACCCGGCTGTGACGGCGCTGCTCGAGCGCGTCGTCGACCGCAGTCAGGAACAGTTGTTCCGGGGTGAGGGTGTCGTTGGTTTCGTCTTGGATGAGTTCTTCGAACCGGGTGGCGACGTGGGTCACGCGCAGGGCCCGGAACTTGTCGTAGTCGATGCCGGTGAACATCACTTGGCCTCCTCGTCGCGGGCGTAGTGGGAGGCGTCACGGACGTAAACGTCCGGGATGGTGTCGTGGAAAGTGACGGTGCTGACTCGTTTGCGCGTCGAAGCTGCCGGGGTGAGCGGGCGGGGCCGCTTGCTGTCGGTGTCGATCGCGGCCATCGTGCGTTTCAGTGTCGTATAGGTCGCGTGACCGCGCTGGTTGATCAGCTCCTGGCAGGTGGCCTCCAACCGGCCGCGGTTTCTTTTCCCGAGCCCGTCGAGGATGTTCTGGCAGTCCAAATATCCCTGCGCCTCGATGGAGTGCCGGTCGAGGATCTGCTCAATCACGCTCACTGTCGCCGGGCCGAAGGACCGCGCCCGGTCCACGAACCACCGCCTCGACCACAACCCGTCAACGTCGCGGTGTTGAGCGGGAACGTGCTCGGGCAGGGTGGAGTATTGGCCCTTCCGGCCTCGCAGGCGAGCATGTTCGCAGAGGATCGTTTGACCGTCGAAGACCGTCACCCGCGACGACGTCAGCCGAACCCGCAGCAGTTGGCCCGCATAGCCAAACGGGACGGAGTACTGCTGGGAGTCGCAGCTGAGATGGTAGTTGCGGCCGACCTTGAGCTCTTTCCACTCGACTTCCTCGAACCGGTCTGCTGGCAGCGGCGCGAGGTGGGCTGCTTCTTCGGCTTCGAAGAGTTCCCACCTGGTCGTGTCGTTGGCTCGGCGGATGTCGTGGTTAATCTCCCGCACCCGCAGGATGATCTCAGCGTTGAGCTCGCTGATGCTGGTGAAGACGTCCTCGGCGAGGTAGCCGATCACGCGTTTGTTCACAACATTCACTGCTGATTCCACCGCCGCTTTATCTCGGGGCTTGCGCACCCGGGCGGGAACAACGGCCGTCCCGTAGTGGTCGGCGAGCTGCTGGTAGCGGGCGTTGACGATCCGTTCTCCATCGCCGGCGGTGCGCCGGTGGGTGGAGGTGGTGGGATTGTCGGGCACGAGGATCTGGGTCACGCCGCCAAAGAACGAGAACGCACGAACGTGAGCGTCAAGCCACGCCTCGGACTTCATATTCGTCGTGGCATGACAAAACAGGGCGCCCGAGAACGGCAACACCGCGACGAACAAATACGCCCGCGTGATCTGGCCCGTGATCGCGTCGGCCAAGTCGATCGTGTCGCCGGCCCAGTCGATCAGCATCGCCCGGCCAGGCTCGTGCTGCAGGGTCGCGACCAAATCATTCACCCGTAAGTGTTCGCCGAAGAGGTGGCAGTACTGCGCGTACCCATACTTCTTGGCCCGCCCGCCGGCGCTGACATACTTCCGCCAGCCCTGCTGCAAAGTGAAGTGCCGGTTGGCTTTCATCGACCTCAGCACCGCAGCAAAATCCGGCGCTTCGTACTCATCAGACACCCGTTTGCGACCGTCCGGGAACAACGTCTGAACGTCGGTATCGGTCATCGACTCGACGGTCCCGGCCGTGATGCCTCTCGCTGTGATCGTCTTCTTCACCGTCGACACGTCGCGCCGGGAACACCCCACGGTCTGAACGATGTCGTTATAGCTGCGGCCATCGAGCACCAGCTCCATGATCTTCCGGTAGTTGGCCATACCCACTCCTTCTAGTTCGAAGCAGTGACACCCACGTGCCACCGCTGCGTCTAGAAAAGCGGAGACTTCACACCAGTACCAACAACCCAGAACAAGGGGTACCAAGTACGTGGACTAGAGGTACCAACACCGGCTACTCGCCAGCAAGCTCACCCCCATCGTGAGTATTTGCGGGTTTGGGGGCCAGTGAATATTGCCTTCGGGGGCCACCGGTATCGCCTTTGGGGGCCGTGCAGTCGCGCGGTCGGGGGCCAGTGGCGCCCGACCGCGCGAGTGTCTATGCCGTGACCTGGCCGGCGGTGTGTTCTCTCATGTTGTGGCCGCCGGTCTCGACCCAGATGGTGTTGTGCACGATGCGGTCCATGATCGCGTCGGCGTGAACCCCAGAACCGAGGCGCTGGTGCCAATCCTTCTGGGCGTACTGGGTGCAGAACACCGTTGATGCGTGGTCGTAGCGCCGCTCGAGGAGCTCCAGAAGCATGCTCCTGGTGCTCTCGTCGGGCTCGTCCAGGAGCCACTCGTCGATTACCAGCAGCGAGAACGCGGCGTACTTGTTCAGGAACTTCGTGGTCCCAGACGGCTTGTCTCGGGCAAGCTGCCAGGCCTCTTCGAGTTCTGGCATCCGGATGTAGTGTGCTCGCACCCGGTGCATGCATGCTGCCTTCGCCAGTGCGCAGCCCAGATACGATTTCCCTGACCCGGTGAAGCCCTGGAACACGACGTTCTGCTGCCGGTCGATGAACGAGCAGGTGCCCAGGCCGGCGATCATCGACCGGTCGAGGCCGCGTTCCTCGACGAGGTCCAGGCGGCGCAGGTCCGCGTTCGGATAGCGCAGGTTCGCTCGGCGGATCAGCCCCTCCACCTTGGTTTGGGTGAAGACGGAGTGGGCGTCATCGACGGCCAGTTTGATCTTTTCCTCGAACGCCAAACCCAGCGTCAGGACGTCGTCTTGGGCGTCGAACGCGTCCAACAGGGTGGTCACTCCCATTTCGCGGAGTTTGCGTTTGGTCTCGATGTCGATCCGGCTCATCGTGCACCGCTTCCTGCGTAGTAGTCGGCGCCGCGGACGTATCCGCCAGATTCGGGCTCGGTGGGCTCGAAACGCGGAATCCTGCGGGTGCCTGTCTTGTCTTGCCCGGTCTCCAGGATCGGCTGTAAGTGCGCATACCGGGGAGAGCGAACACGACCCTCCAATGCGATCTGACACGCTCTTTCCACTCGCGCGCTGGAGTAGCGGCGGCTGAGCCGCAGCACTGCCAGGGCAGCGTCGAACCCCTGTTCCTCCACCGGCACGGCCTCGAAGATCCTGTTCACCACGGTCACCATGTTCGGGCCGACCCGCTCCGCCCAGGCCCGGATCCTCACGGTGTCCCACTCCCGATATTTCTCGCCCTGGGGCTGGTCGGCATCGTTGGTGCGGTATTCGTTCACGACATGCTCGCCGAACAACAGGTGGCTGGTGAGCCGCTCATGATTCCGGTAAACCTCTAACACTTGGCTGGTGATGCGCAGATCGACGGCCTGGCCGATCTGGGCGTAGGGGGCGGAGTAGAAGTTCTTTTCCCAGACCACATGCCCGTTCTTCTGCACCCGGCGCCCCATGATCCACCGGCTGATCTCATACGGAGCTGATGGCAACGGCCGCAGCAACGCCTTCTCCTCGCTATCGAACACGCTCAGGCGCGAGCCGGCGCGTTTCTGAAACGGCTCCCGGTTGTAGGCATCGATGCGTTCGTGGATCGCGGTGCGCAGTTCGGGAAGCGTTCCGAAACGCCGATGACGCAGCCCGGCGATCACCCAGGTGGCGACGTGGGAGACCGTGTTTTCCACTGATGGTTTGTCTTTTGGTGACCGGGGGCGGCCCGGCAGCACTGCGGCCGAGTAGTGCGCCGCCATTTCGCGGTATGCGTCGTTCAACACGACCTCACCCTCGCGAGGGTGCTTGATCACGCCGGTCTTCAGGTTGTCGGGCACGATCCTAGGAACCGTTCCACCAAACCACTCGAATATTGCCACGTTGGCCAGCAGCCAGGTGTCTTGCCGCATATCCAGCGCCGGCTCGACGAACGAATACCGAGAGAACGGCAGGCACGCGACGAACAAATACACCCGAGACATCTCCCCGGTGACCGGGTCAGTGAGCTGCATCGTCGGCCCCGACCAGTCGACCTCGACCGTCCGCCCGGCCTTGTGGTCCACCCGAGACGCCGCCCCAGTGACCAACGCATGTGCCCCGTAAGACTTGCAGAACCGGTCGTAACCCATCGCCGGCTGCCCCGCCACTGTGCACCGGTCGACGTACTCGCCATGGAGCAGCTTCAGCGTCACCCCGACCTTGGCGAGCTCTTTGTGCACCCCGTCCCAATCAGGCTGCACGAATACACTCTCGTGCTCGCCCCGACCCGGGAACAGCAGCGCATACACCTCGGCCTCGCTACGACCGGCAAGACCGTCACTGCCAATGACAGCCTTCTCGGCGGCATCGAACACCGCCAGCACACTCTTGCGCGACATGCCCTGCGCGATCGCGATCGCGCGCCCCGTCATGCCTTCGGCTCTGAGCTGAAGCACGAGCTTCGCGTTGATCCTTCGTACCATTGTTGATTACTCCTTCTGCCGCGTGCCTATACACGCGGCGGAAGGAGCTAAGCAGATGGCCCCCAACAGCAATATTCGGTGGCCCCCGAGCACGCTACCGGCCACACCACCCGGTGGCCCCCAAAGTCGATAACGGTGGCCCCCAGGAGCGCTAATACTCAATCGAGTTTGAGACAATAAACGTGGCCCTCAAAGCCGCGTGAAACCACTAACCCATTGAGTCAACTGAACTCGGGGCAGTCCCGAGCTCGTCTGGGAGCTCTCCGCGCTGCACTTGCATTGGCTCTGCGCCTATGACCCGGACCAACACGGCTCGGCACCCTTCGGCTGGCACCGCGACTTCGCCGACGCCCGCCAACGACTCCACGACTGGGTCGGGACATCGGGCACACGACTCGAGCGCGACCGACCGACCCGTCAGACGTCCTGGCCCGGTGAACCTCCTGCCGACGTCGTAGGAGACATCGTAATCAGCGACCGAAACGAAGACTTCGTCTTGTTCGTCAGCAGCGATATCGCTAGACGACACGAGGCGGAGGCAGAGTTCCATGCTCACACTGACACCCATGGAATTCATCTCAGGCAACCAACAGACGGACTCGCGGTGAAGAAATCAGATGAATGACGAGTCGAGTTTCAAAGGAGGCAAGGAGAGCACCCCTTAAGCGTGGCTGAAGAGTTCCAGCGCGTCCTCAAAATCTTCTGCTAGCTGCGCCGAGCGCCGCGCGAGCGATAGTTTTCCTCTCGAGTTTCGATCTGTCCAGTAGCTGCCTGCAATACGCCTCGCTGGATTGCCGACTACCTCCAACACCCCAGAACCATGATGAATTGGGCTTCGATGCTGGAGGTCGAGAAGCGGCTGATTCGTGTACACGTAATGAAGGATCCAGGATGCGTCTTCGAGCACCAGTCTTGCGATAGCAGACTTTGACTTCGACTCATTGGAGATCAGCGTGACGCTAATCTGTGAACTGGTCTGGCGAATAACGACGTACACGGTCTTGGGATTAATGACCTGGCCGGTCGCTGGATCTACCCACATCGACTCGAGACAGGTCTCCCATGTTCCGCTCACATTCCTTGCGACAGAAGGGACCATTTGCGAGACCGGCAACTTCCAGAGCCACTTGTCCCAAGCAAATATTACGATGGTAGCTGCGAACACTGCGACCGAAAAAAACCTCAGAAAGCTCGTGTCTGCCGTACCGCTAGTTAGCAATGTGCCTGCGACAAAGACTATGGAAACCACTACCGCGGTTACTTGGATGAGAGTTCGACTGATCATTCAAACTCCATGTAGTCCCAGGCGGCGCTGGCAAATGCGTGAACTTCCGCCCGGGTCCATTTTTGGGATGAATGGAACAAGAACTTGGCTCCGTTTACTTCAAACCATCGATCTGCTTGATCAACAGGCTCTGCCTTCATCGTGTAGTTGAATATGTCAGCTAGGCAACCCTGCAAAACACTTCGCCACGTCGGCCGCAAGAAATAATCGTCGGGACACACATAGATGAGACACTCCATCAGATATGAGGGGATCTCCTCTGTGAGGCCCGCGTCCACCATTACGTTCTCGAGTCGTTTGAGGATTCTGACCGTCTTCTTGAAGGCATGGTTCGTCCTCACATTCTTCGCTCGACCGTTCTCAAGTTGAAGCTTGGAATAGTTGACGATCGATGAGCCATCGGTCTTGAATACTTTGGTTCCGGCTCGCGACGACCCGCCTGAAAAGTACATCTTGTAGCTGAAGGCGGGAACGACGTCGGCGTCGACCCTGGAAGTGGTCGAGTTGATTCGAAATGCAACCGAACCTGGCTCAATGATTCCAGGAAACTTTCCGTCGAGAGCAGCTCCAACCTCTTGACGTAGCTTCTCCGGAGTCCATATCCCTGTGTATGGAGATCCCGTGGGATGCCCGCCCTGCGACTTGTCGTATTCCTCCCAGTATTCAACCTCTTGACACTCAACAACGATGTCAACATCACTGTCGGATCTCACGTTTGTGTTATTGGCGTAAGAGCCTTTTGTGTAGACAGTGAAGCTAAAGCCATCAAATGCATCGTGTGCGTTGATAGCGCCACGAATCATGTTTTCGGTTGATTCCTGCTTCTCTTGCTCCGTTGCACTAGACGGACCCGTCCAGCTAGAAAGCTGTGATTCTGTGACCATGGCTCGTTATCCCCTCCCGAGTGATGTCTTGCTTTTCTGAAATAGAAAAACCTTCCACTTCAGGCCGCTGCGTTTTCGTCTGCTCCACCAGCCCGCGGCGTGCTCCCGCCGGTCATAAGGCCTTCGGGAACGACATCGCCGTGGTTGCGAGCAAGGTACTCGCGCGCATCTTCAAGGGACGTGTCGTGATGAAGGCTCTCCTGGAAATAGGACAAACGGCGCGTGGCCTCTTCAATAAGTTCTCCCCACGTCTTGACCCAAACGCGAACTTTGGCCTGAGGGGCATTGGGCAAGTCTGGTTCAAATACGATTCCGCGTGCCCTGTTGCGCTGTGTGCGTTCCTGCTGCACGTCGTCGTTGACAGTGGACGTGATGAGCCAAAAGTCCCAGATGGTATTGCTGTCAGCGAAGCGGGGATCGCCGGCCACGGCCTTCGCATAGGACTTTATTTGAGACAGTTCTTTTTCAGTCGCCTCCACTTTTGGGGCCTTCAGTTCCACAACCAAGTGGCGATTCCGATCGTGTTCAGATGCTGCAACTGAGAGAAGCAGGTCCAGCCGACCACTAGTTCCGTCGAGGCGGCGAACGGCAGTTTTGTCCGACCGTGTCTCCCCGAGCAGGTCAAGATGCCGGTCCAAGGCATTGGTCAATCCGCGTTCGCTAACCATCAAATTGAATTCCTCGCCGAAGAGCCAGAGTTCATTTTCCAGAATCTTGTGGAGGTTCTCGCGCTCTCCAACCACCTTTCTTGCCTCGGGATCAAAGACCATCAATTCGAGAGCGCGAAGAAACTCCAACCTGTTTGTCACACTCGTGGTCGCTCTTATGACGCGAGAAAGACTCGTTCGTTTCAGGAGTCGATCAAGTTGCTCACGCTCCTCCGCAGGCAGACCGAGAAACTGGTCAAGAAGCTCGCTCACGTCCGCGGGACGCTGCTGCAAGGATTCCTTGAGAAGGCCTAGGGTGAGTTTTTGCTGCTTCTTGCCCTTAGGGACGTACTGACGGATTGTGGTCGCAACTACATCAAACGCCGCGCGCTCGAGTTCCTGCTCGTCCGTCTGCGGCTCACCCTGGTAGGGGTAAGTCTTTTCGACCTTCCATTCCTCGATTAGTTGACGACGTCGCTGTGAACGACGTTCTATGAAGTGCTCCTTAAGAGTCCGATCCGTGACTTCAATGAGACCTCCGACTTCCGAGGAACCCCCTTCCATCCCAGCGATCAGCCATTCGCCTTGGTGTTCATGCATGGCTTCCCACATGGCGTAAGCGGAGTATCGAAAATCGGGGGCAGGCGCGGAGTCCAGCTCATCCACTGACATACCGGCCGCGTCACACAAATGAATTGAACGACGAGACGCATTGACCCATTCGATAATCCGCAGCCTCGCGACGTTCAACTTGCCTTCGAACTCCCAGACAATGTCCTTCGTCGTGTCCAGCTCGATATTTTCTGCCGGGTTGATAGTTCGGCCGTCATAGACCACCTCGATTTGAGGGCGAGCGATCAAGTACGGAGCAAGGTCGCTCACTATCTTCGCGCGGGCATCTTCGGACTCCAGTCGGTCTAGTCCGAACTTTCCAGAGGCCTCAAACTCAGTGCCGCGGTGCGCGGAACTGGGTTTCGGAGCTGAGATTTCGAAGTCATTGCGATTCGCTGAGCTGGCTCGAATAGTCACTTGCATTCGCTGCTTCGACGAATCATCAGCCACCGTTGTCCAACGGATCTCGGTTCCAAGGGCGAATGCTCGAAGCCGACCCTGACCGGACTTTCCATGAAGGGGTCTGCCCTGTTCTTGGCTCGTCCCCGCTGCCCGCTTCCAAGAGCCACCGATCCACCGGAAAGCTGATTCAGCGGCCTCCAAGGACATGCCGTGCCCGGTGTCACTGACGGTCACGCCCACGATGCCGTCTGATTCGTTTCGGTGCAACGACACGTCTACGCGT